>JBCDFC010000146.1:0-12381 GCA_039178805.1 Pseudomonadota bacterium
AGCGATCGGCGCCCGCTCGGCTCAGCGTCTGCGACGCGCGATCCTGCTCTCCAGCGTCGCAGCCGGCCTGCTCGCCCTCCTCTTCGCATTGCTGATGGCGATCTTCGCGATGGATATCGTCCACCTCTTCACGACGGTCGAGGAGGTACGCAGTGCTGCCACCCACTATTTCCTGTGGGCCGCGCTGATCCCGCTCGCAGGCGTCGCCGCCTTTCAGCTTGACGGCATCTTCGTCGGTGCCGCCGCGGGCCCTGCGATGCGCAACACGATGATCACGGTCGCAGTGGTGTTCCTGCCGGTCGGCACCCTGCTAACCGAGGCCTTCGGCAATCACGGCCTTTGGGCAGCGGTCTGGTTCATGCTGCTGCTCCGCGCCGTGCTGCTCGCCTGGCGCCTGCCGCGGCTGATCGCATCGCTCAGCGCGACGCCGTGACGGTCTCGGCGCCCCAGCGGAGATCAGCACCCACAGCCTCGGTCACGCTCGCAAAGCCGTCCCGCTCCAGCAGCGCATCGAGATCCGCCAGGATCTCCGCAATCAGCCCCATGCCGCGATAGGCGAGCGCCGTGTAGAGCTGCACTGCGGAGGCGCCCGCACGGATCTTGGCATAAGCGTCCGCGCCCGAGGCGATGCCGCCGACGCCGATCAGCGTCAGCCGCCCCTCGACCCGCTCCGCCAGACCGCGCAGCACCTCGGTCGAGCGCGCCATGAGCGGCCTGCCCGAAAGCCCGCCCTTCTCGGACGCCGCCCCACTCCGCAGCCCGTCGCGCGCGAGCGTGGTGTTGGTTGCGATGATCCCGGCGATGCCGTTCGCGAGTGCTGCCTCCGCCACCGCGTCGAGCCCCAGCTCGTCAAGATCCGGTGCGACCTTGAGGAGGAGCGGCGGTGGGGAGGGCAGTGCCGCAACCGCCTCGGCCGAGCGCGCGAGCAGTGCATTCAGTGCAGCCGCCCCCTGCAGATCGCGAAGCTTCTCGGTATTCGGCGAGGAGACATTGACCGTCAGGAAATCCGCGAACCCGCCCAGCCGCGCGATAAGCTGCACATAGTCCGCCGACCGGTCCTCGCTATCCTTGTTCGCCCCCAGATTGATGCCGACGGGTGCTGGCAGGCCAGCCGCGCGAAGGTGCTCCAACCGCCGCGCCATCGCCTCCATCCCGGCATTGTTGAAGCCGAAGCGATTGATCGCTGCCCCATCCTCTCGCAGCCGAAAAAGACGAGGGCGCGGATTGCCGACCTGCGGGCGCGGCGTGACGGCACCGACCTCCAAGAACCCGGGCCCAGCGGCCAAGATCCCGCGGACAGCCTCTGCATCCTTGTCGAAACCCGCCGCGATCCCCACCGGGTTGGCGAGATCGAGGGGCCCAAGCCGCGCCGCAAGCCGTGACCCGCCGATCGACTGACCGCCGTTCGGACGCGACCCGAGCCCCGCCGCCAATGCCTTCAGCGCAAGGCCATGGGCACGTTCCGGGTCCACGCATCCAAGCGCCGACAAGCCGACCCGCTCCATGAGCCGTCTCACGCGGCACCACCGTCAGCCGCAGGGGCAACCGCCCCCGGCACCGGCCAGGTGCCCGAGGCGTCCGGCCCATACGCCGCCTGCCACAGCACATCGCCGGCCTCGATCCCACGGTAAAGATGTGGGAACAGCGCCCCACCGCGCGACGGCTCCCATTTGAGCGCCTCACCCAGACGATCCGCATCGAGCGCCACAAGGACCAGCGGCCCGCGCCCCGCGAAATGCTTCGCCGCCGTGCCGGGCACCTGCTCGGCCGTCGAGAGATGGACGAAGCCGTCGGCCGCATCATCGGGAGAGCCTGCGAACCGGCCATCGGTGGCGAGTGCGGCAGCCTCCGCCTCTGTCAGGAGCTTGAAGACGATCATACCCCCGCCTCGCGCGCGAACGGTCCCTCGTCAACCCGGCATCGCATGTCAGCCGTTCTGGCTGACGGCGCGCCGCGCTTCCTTCCGCTCCAGCCCAAGCTGACGCTCCCGCCAGATCACGACGAGCCCCGCGGCGATCACCAGCACCGCGCCCGTCAGCGTCTCGTTCCGCGGCGCCTCGGCAAAGACGAACCATCCGATGGCGAGCGACATCACCATCGAGGCGTATTCGAAGGGCGCGATCAGGCTCGCATCGCCATGCCGGAAACTTTCGGTCAGGAAAATCTGCGCCACCCCGCCAAGAAGCCCTGCCAGGATCAAGAGGCCCAGCACCTCGAGCGATGGCAGAACCCAGCCGAAGGGAAGCGTGAAGAGCGAGAGCACCGTGCAGGTGAGCGAGAAGTAGAAGACGATGGCGGCCGATTCCTCCGTCTCCACCATCTTGCGCACAAAGCACGTTGCGAGCGCCATAAAGACCGCGCCCAGCAGCATCGCCATAGCACCCAGCGTCTCGTCCTTGGTCGCAGCCTCGATCCCCGCGACCGAAAGGCGGGGCGCGAGCATGACCATAACGCCGATCAGACCCAGAAAGACCGCGCTCAGCCGATAGAGCCTGATGCGCTCACCAAGGAACATCGCGGCGAACACGACCACCAACAATGGCGAGGCATAGCCTATGGCCGTCACCTCCGGCAGCGGCAGAAGGCCGAGTGCCGTAAAGGAGAGCCCCATCGCAGACGCCCCGATCATGCCGCGCCAGACATGGGCCATGGGGTGGTCGGTCTTAAGCCCCGTCGCCAGCTCATGCCGCTGCCAGAGCCAAAACACGATCACGGGGATCGCGAAGAACGAGCGGAAGAACACGATCTCGCCCGGCGGCACCTCATCGGAGGCGAGCTTCACGCAAACAGCCATGCCCATGAACACCGTGACCGATGCGATCTTGAGCGCCACGCCATGTAGCGGGCGATGTGTGTCCTGCCCCCGGGCCATACCCGTCTCCGCGGTTCCGCGATCCGCTCCAGCCTACGACGCGGCAGCGCGACCGGACAGGTCGCCGCGCGGCAAGCGGCCTTCGCCCTCACGCAAAGCGGCGCAGCGCTATTCCGGCAGCGCAGCCGCCCGGTAGAAGAGCCTGGCCTGCAGCGAGAGCGGGCCGAAATAGCGTTCGTAGAGCGGCTCGAAGGCCTTCTTTCGGAACAGGAAGCTCAACGCGCGATCCATGACGAGCCGCAGATCCTCATCCCCGCGCGGGATCGCCAGGGCGTAGGGCTCAATCGTGTAGGTGGCGGGGGAGACCTGTAGCGCTGCGCCGTCCTCGTGCAGCGCGGCGATCCCCAACAAGATCGCTTGATCGGCGAAGTAGACGTCGATCTCGCCCGTCGCCACCGCTGTCGCGCCTGCGGCGTGGTCGTCAAAGCTTACGATGGTCGCGTCGCCTTCGCTCGCCATCAGCCAGGTCTCGGCGGTCGTACCCGCGCGCATGCCGAGCCGCCGGCCCGAGAGGGCATCGGCCAGAGCGCCTTCGGGCAGGGCGCCGGGGATCGGCTCCATCAGAACATCGGCATAGGAAGCCGGCGCATCCTGCCGCAGCATTGCTCCGACCCCCGTCGCGAAATAGGGGATAGTGAAGGCGACACGCTCCCGCCTTGTGAGCGTCGCCGTCGTCGGCCCGCACAAGACATCGATCTTCCCGTCGACGATGGCGTCGAAACGATCCTCAGCACCCACCGTCACGAAGGTGCCCGTGATCTCCGGCAGGTCCGAGACTTCGAGTATCGCGCCTGCGATCCGGCCACATAGATCGATGCTGAAGCCCTGCGGTCTGCCATCGACGCTCGCCGCGAAGGGGGGTGCGTCGGTGCGGTAGCCGAAGCGGATGACCTTGCGCTCAACGATCTTGTCGAGGACCGGTCCGGCGACGGCCTGGGGCGCCACGTGCACCGACAGCGTCAAAGCGCCGATCAAGGCGCCGAAGGCCAGCGCGCAGCATCTGTTCATGATCGATCCCTCCATTCGAACAGGGAGGAGCGTCTCAGGATGCCTTGAGGAGTGCAACCGGATGCGGATGTGGGTCGTGGCAGAGGCGCCAGTCGATGGCCTGGATGAACCGAAAACAGGGCTCAGCGCATGTTCTGATGTCGTTGAGCCACCCAGCACCCGTCATCGCAGGGCTCGACCCGGCAATCCATCTCTCAGCAACGTGGATGCCCGCGTGGAGCCCGGGCGTTACGGAAAGGCGCGCGGTAAGGGTCGGCGCTAGGACACGCAGCGCGGCTCTACGCAGCGGTAGGTTTCCGGCAGCCAGTGATGGAAGATCTCGTCGGCCTGGTAGTCCCGCTCGGCGTTCTGCGTGTCGCCGTCCCCCATCAAGAGCTCAACGGATACGAGGCCGCCTACCAGAGCCAGTGAAAGCGCCACATGACGCGCGCGAACGACGGTAAGTCTGGAGAAGAGAGAAGCGCTGCACACCAGCGCAGAGACGATCGCCACAATGCGCAACATGGCGAAGCTGACGCCCTCAGGCGGATCGACATAGCCCATCAGTGCTTGCGCCGATAGGCAGAAACACAACGCAGCAGTGACTTCGACACCGCTTCGTAAAACAGGCATCACACTCTCCCCACGCTCGCAGGGAATATTTGGATCAACTCATTGTCGGGATCAAGATGCACCAACCGGCTCGTGACCAAACGGCCCGAGTAACAATTGATTAAGATTTTCAACGAGTTACGGCTTGACCGCTGTCAACGGCGCTCGAGGCCTCCTATCGGCAGACCTCGAATCGCCACTAAATGCTCAAAATCGAGCCGGGTCGCGCGTGGTTTGACCGCAGCATCAGGCGCCGTCGTTGCCGGGCTTGACCCGGCAATCCAGTTTTCCCTGACCGGATTGAATTCGCCGAATTTTATGGACCCCCGGGTCTAACCCGGGGACGACGTCAAGGGGAGCGCCGTCTCCGAGCCGCGTCGTCAGCGCATCAGACCTTCGCTGCGGGCCCAGGCATGGGTCGCGTCGAGCGCGGTCTCGATCGGCTCGAACATCGCCTCGATCTCGTCCTCGGTGATGACCATCGGCGGACAGAAGGCCAGCGTATCGCCAATCGCGCGCAGGATCACGCCGTGCTTGATCAGCTCGTCTGCCAGCCGCTTACCGACCTTGCCAGGCTCCTTGAACGCGGCCTTTGTCGCCTTGTCCGGCGAAAGCTCCAGCCCACCGAGAAGGCCGACACCCCGCGCCTCGCCCACCAGCGGATGATCGGCATAACGGCGCAACCGCTCCTGGAAGCCCGGCACGACGCTACGCACATGGCTCAGGACATCGCGCTTCTGATAGATCTCGATCGCCTTCACGCCGACCGCACAGCCAAGCGGATGCCCACCATAGGTAAAGCCATGGCCGAGCGACGGATGGCGCGCGGTCTCAGCCTCGATCGCCTCCGCCATCTCAGCGTTCATCGCAACCGCCGAGAGCGGCACATAGCCCCCGGTAAGCTGCTTGGCGAAGCTCACGCTCGTCGGCTGCATGCCGAAAGTTTCGGCCCCGAACCAGTTGCCGGTCCGCCCAAAGCCGCAGATGACCTCGTCGTCGATCCACATGACATCATGCTTCTGCAACACAGCCCCGACTGCCTCGAAATACCCCTCGGGCGGGACGATTACGCCCCCGGCACCCATCACGGGCTCTGAGATGAAGCCCGCCACGGTCTCAGGCCCTTCGGCCTCGATCAGCGCGTCGAGATCGGCGGCGAGGCGCGCCACGAACTCCGCCTCGGTCTCGCCCTCATGGCCTTCGCGCCAGAAATGCGGGGTCGTCGTGTGCTTAACGAAGTCGAAGGGCAGATCGAAGCTGCCATGGTTCACCGGCAGTCCGGTCATCGAGGCCGCGACCAGCGTCACCCCGTGATAGCCCTTCTTGCGGCTGATGATCTTCTTCTTCTCCGGCCGGCCGAGGGCGTTGTTCATGTACCAGAGGAGCTTGACCTGCGTGTCGTTCGCCTCGCTGCCCGAGGAGCAATAGAAGACGCGCGCCATCGGCACCGGGAAGAGATCCTTCAGCTTCTCCGCAAGCTCGATCGCCGGCTCATGCGTGCGCCCGCCGAAGAGGTGATAGTAGGGCAGGCGCGCCAACTGCTCCTGCGCCGCCTGGATCAGCTCATCGTCGCCGAAGCCAAGCCCACAGCACCAGAGCCCGGCCATCCCTTCGATGAAGCGCCGCCCCTGATCGTCCCAGACATGCACGCCCGAGCCGCCCTCGATCATATGCGCTCCGACCTTCCGGTGCGCGACGGCGTTGGTGTAGGGGTGCAGCAGCGCTTCGAGATCGCGCGTCTGCGCATTCGTCAGCATATCGTCGGCCATGGGTCCGGTCCTGCTCGGGTGCATCTCGGCGCGGGCCCATCGCCCGACGCGTTGTGATCACAACCAGATGCCAATTTTCGGAGCTTGGCAAGGGTGGAAGCGTGGCCCTTCGAACGCGACGCCCTCTCTGTCGCAGCTTGGTGTTATCCTAGGGGCAGCCCCGAGTCGTCGGTGCAGTGTGATGCAGCGGAGCCGTTCCATGGATTACCCGTTCGATCTCGGCCAGTTCTCGCGCAAGGTCACGACCGCCTTGGAAGACGCACAGACTTGGTTCGACCGGGGTCTGAACTGGCTCTACGGCTACAATCACGCCGAGGCGATCCTGTGCTTTCAAGAGGCCACGAAGGCCGATCCCGGCTGCGCCATGGCCTGGTGGGGCGTCAGCTACGCGGCGGGCCCGAACTACAACCTACCCTGGCGGCGCTACGATCCTGCCGGCAGACAAGCAGCACTTGAGACCGCCCATGACGCGATACTCGAGGCCCAAGCCCGCCTCGACGGCATAACGCCCGTCGAACGCGCGCTGATCGAGGCGCTTTCGGTCCGCTACCCGGATCGGCAGTCCCTCGACGACATGCGCCCCTGGGACCAGGCTTTCACCGCGGCCATGCGCGCGGTCTTCGAGGCCCATCGCGACGACCGCGAGGTGCGCACCGTCTTCGTTGAAGCGATCATGAACGAGACACCGTGGAAGATGTGGGATCTCAAGACCGGTCGTGCCGCCGAAAAGGCCAAGACCGAGGAGGCGATGGCCGTCCTCGACGAGGCCTTCGCGACCGACCCCGGTGCCTGGGACCATCCCGGCCTCCTGCATCTTCACGTCCATCTCATGGAGATGTCGCCCTTTCCTGAGCGCGCGCTCCGCACCGGGGACCGGTTGCGCCAAATGGCCCCCGATCTCGGGCATCTCATCCATATGCCGACTCATATCGACGTCCTCTGCGGGCACTACCACGACGTCATGCTGTGGAACCAAAAGGCCGAGATCGCCGATCGCAAATTCCTGGCCGAACGCGGCGCGCTCAACGTCTACGCGCTCTACCGCACGCACAATCATCACTTCACGATCTACGGTGCGATGTTCCTCGGCCAATTCACCCCCGCCATGGCCGCTGCCGAGGAGATCATCGCGACGACCCCCGAGGATGTCCTGCGCATCGAAAGTCCGCCCATGGCGGACTTCATCGAGGGTTACTTCGCCATGAAGCAGCACGTCCTCGTCCGCTTCGGCAAATGGGAGGAGATCGTCGCGCAGGATGAGCCCGAGGACAAAGACCTCTACTGCTCGACGGTCGCGATGATGCGCTATGCCAAGGGCGTCGCCCTCTCCGCCCTAGGCCGCGTGGCAGAGGCCGAGGCGATGCGCGCCAGCTTCCTCGAAGCCAAGGCCGACCTCAAAGAGACCCGCCTCGTGCATAACAACACCGTCGCCGATCTCCTCGACGTGGCCCACGCCATGCTTGAGGGCGAGCTGGAGTACCGGAAGGGCAATTTCGAGACTGCCTTCGCGCATCTCCGCCGCGCCGTCGAGCTGGACGATGCGCTCCCTTACGACGAGCCCTGGGGCTGGATGCAGCCAGCGCGCCACGCGCTCGGCGCGCTCTTGATGGAGCAGGGACACTACGAGGAGGCCGAGGCCGTCTACCGCGCCGATCTCGGCCTCGACGGCACGCTCGCCCGCGCCTGCATCCACCCCGAAAACGTCTGGTCGCTGATGGGCCTCCACGAATGCCTCACCCGCCGGGGCGAGACCATCGAGGCCGCGCATATCAAACAGCGCCTCGACCTCGCCGCCGCCCGCGCGGAAGTCCCGGTCAAGGCGTCCTGCTTTTGCAGCCAGACCGCCATGGCCGCAGAGTGAAGGAGCAAGCCCATGTACTACGATCTCGGCAGCTACGCCCGCACGGTCACGACAGCCTCCACCGACGCGCAGACCTGGTTCGATCGCGGCCTCGTCTGGACCTATGCCTATAACCACGAGGAGGCGATCGCCTGCTTCGAGCGCGCGCTCGAGGCCGATCCCGCCTGCGCCATGGCCCATTGGGGCATCGCCTACGCCATCGGCCCCAACTACAACAAACCTTGGGAGGCCTTCGAGGAGGACGAGAAGCCCACAGCCATCGCCCGCGCACGCGCCGCCATCGCCGCGGCCAAGGCAGCCGCTCCCGGCGCGACACCCGTCGAGCAAGCGTTGATCGGGGCACTCGACCACCGCTACCCCGAAGAAACGCCCGAGGCCTTCGGCAGCTTCAACGACGGCTACGCCGCGGCCATGCGCGCGGTTTACCGCGAACACGGCGCCGATCTCGACATCGCCTGCCTTTTCGCCGAGGCGATCATGAACCGCACGCCCTGGCAGCTCTGGGACCTGGCCACGGGCGCGCCCGCCGAGGGCGCCGACACCCTCGAAGCCATCGAGGTCCTGGAGACCGCCTTCAACGATGACCCCGCCGCTTGGGACCATCCGGGCCTCCTGCACATGTACATCCACCTCGTCGAGATGTCCCCGCAGCCCGAGAAGGCCCTACCCCATGGCGACCGGCTGGCGAGCCTCGTCCCCGATGCGGGGCACCTCCTGCACATGGCGACGCATATCGATGTGCTCTGCGGCAATTACGAGGACGTGGTCTCCCGCAATCACCGCGCAATCATCGCGGATCGGAAGTTCTTGGCCGAGCAGGGCGCGGACAATTTCTACTCAGTCTATCGCTGCCACAACTACCATTTCAAAGCCTATGGCGCGATGTTCCTGGCCCAACCGACGGCGGCGCTCGCTGCCGCCGACGAGCTGATCGAAACGCTGCCGCCAAGCTTCCTGCGCCCCCTCGCCGATTGGTTCGAGGGCTTCGTTCCGATCCGGCAGCACGTCCTCGTGCGCTTCGGCATGTGGGAGGAGATCCTGGCCCAGCCCCTGCCCGCGGACAGCGAACTCTACGCCGTCACCACCGCTATGCTGCGCTACGCCCGCGCCATCGCCTTCGCCAACACCGCGCGCCTGGCCGAGGCCGCGGCCGAACGGAACGCCTTCGACGCAGCCTATGCCGCGGTGCCGGAAAGCCGCATGCTCTTCAACAACACCTGCCGCGACATCCTTGCCGTGGCCGAGCAGATGATGCTGGGCGAGATTGCGTATCACGCGGGCGAGCACGATGCCGCCTTCGCCCATCTCCGCCGCGCGGTCGAGCTTGACGACACCCTCCCTTATGACGAGCCCTGGGGCTGGATGCAGCCCGTCCGCCACGCCCTCGGCGCGCTGCTGCTCGAACAAGGCCACCATTCCGAGGCCGAAGCCGTCTACCGCGCCGATCTCGGTCTCGACGGCACACTCGCCCGCGCCTGCCGGCACCCGGACAATATCTGGTCGCTGCAGGGTCTCCATGACTGCCTAGCCGCACGGGGCGAGGGTACCGAGATCGTCCATATCGCCCAGCGCCTCGCCCTAGCCGCAGCCCGAGCGGAAGTGCCCGTGAAGGCCTCCTGCTTCTGCAGCAGCAAGGCAGCGGCCTAACCGCTATCCGTCGCCAACAGCGCCTCGAACGGCGCGTCAAAGATCGCCCGCGCCTCAACCGGGTAATTGACCCCGCCCAAGCCGTCATAGAACGCCTTCGCCGGCGCGTTTTCAGGGGCGACGACCCACCAAACATAGCGCCCGCCATCGGCGATCGCGGCGGCGGCAACCGCCCGCATCAGCGCCCGCGCCACACCCTGACGCCGCGCCTCCTCTGCCACGGCCAGATCCGAGACATAAACGCCGCGCGACGCATAGGCCGTCTCATAAGCGACGGTGTAGAGCGCGTAGCCCAGCACTTCGCCCCCACGCTCCGCAACCACGAGGTTGAGGCCGGGCGCATCGATCAGATCCGCGCGCACATGCTCAGCCGTCATCGGGACGTCGCCCTCAGCTCTCGTCCCGACGGCAACGGCCAACATGTTGGCAAGCGCCGCAACAGCTTCAGCGTCGCAGGATGCCGCCTTCCGGACCGAGATCTCCGCCATCACCCCGGCACTCCGACCATGGCACCATCCCCTGCGGGCGCAGGGCCGGTGGGCGGGCGGAGCGAGGCGGGCCCGCAGGGTCCGGCAGCGAACGGGCGACCGCCGGACCCGCCCGCAAGATTGACCGTCAGATCGGCTGCCCTTGCTTCAAAAGCTCGTCGATCAGCTCGCGCTGGCGCAGCGCGTTCGAGTCGCCCCCGCCAAAGCTCAACAGCCCCGAGGAATAGCTCGTCCCGAAACTCGTCGCCGCATTCACCACCTGCCCGATGGCCGCGATGAACTGCGTCTCCTCGAGCTCCTTCAGCGGATGGATGTAGACGGACCAGAGCGTACCGCGCGCAATCGCATAGCGAGCATCGAGCGCGCTGTCGAAATTCGCCTGGCTCATGCGCAGCATCTCCTCCTCGCTCAACTCCGTCGCCGCCTTGATCGGCGTCATCAGCCGCATCCGGTTGTGGATCGGGTCGCTCACGAAAAGGAGCACGGTCTCCCGGATCGTGAACTGCAGCATGCGCCCATCAGGCGAGCCCGAGGCATCTTCGTCGAGCCGACGCACGATCGCCCCGATATCCTGCACAGTCATGCCCATCGACTCTTGCGGTGTCCCGTCGGGCGCAAGCTCCGTCTCGGCTTCAGCGTCGGGCGCGCTCTCCGGCGCCGGCTCCTCGGCGGTCTGAGCCAAGACCGCAAACGGGCCCAGCAGAAACAGAATCGGCAAAAGGGCAATCGCTGCGCGCGTTCTCATGATCGGACCTCTTCCTCTGAACCCGTGCAGGCTCGCATGCCGTCATGAAACTGAACAGACAAATCCGCTTGAAAGGGTACGTGATCCGCCCTCACTTCTCGCGACAGGATTGCACAGGAGGACCGTCATGTCGGATCCGAAGCCGACCCTCGTCGGCATCAATCATGTGGCGCTCGAGGTCGGCAGTATCGAGGAGGCGCTCGCCTTCTACGGCCGCTTCTTCGCGTTCAAGCTGAGAGGCCAAGGACCCGGCCACGCCTTCATCGATCTCGGCGATCAATTCCTGGCGCTGACGGAGGTCGCCGAAGTCAGCCGCGACCAGGAGCGTCATTTCGGCCTCGTCGTCGACGACCGCGAAGGGCTCCGTGCCCGGCTCGCAGCCGCGGGCGTCGAGATCGTGACAGAGAAGCGCCTCGATTTCCTCGACCCTTGGGGCAACCGGATCGAGATCGTGCCCTATCCGGACATCCAGTTCACCAAGCCCCGCGCCGCCCTCGCCAAGCTCGGCCTGCCGACGCTTGCCAAGACCGATGCCGCCAAGGAGGAGCTGCGGCGCAAGGGCATCGAGCCCCCCGAGGACGCATAGGGCATGCCAACCGTCTGACAGCAAAATCAAAAAGGGCCGCCCAACCGGGCGGCCCCTCGTCTCGTGGCTGCGGGAGCGTCCGCTCCCGCGATATCACATCATGCCGCCCATGCCGCCCATGTCGGGCATGCCGCCGCCGGCGGGTGCGCCCTTCGGCTCGGGCTTCTCGGCAACCATCGCTTCGGTCGTGATCAGGAGACCCGCGATCGAGGACGCATCCTCGAGGGCGCAGCGCACGACCTTGGCCGGGTCGATGATGCCCTTGGAGACGAGATCGCCGTACTCGTCCTTCTGCGCGTCATAGCCGAACTTGGCATCGCCGCTCTCGCGGACCTTACCGGCCACGACCGAGCCGTCGACGCCTGCGTTCTCGGCGATCTGACGAAGCGGGGACTCGAGCGCGCGGCGCACGATCGCGATGCCGGCGTTCTGATCCGAGTTCTCGCCCGTCAGGCCGTCGAGCGCGCGCGCCGCGTGGACAAGCGCCACGCCGCCGCCGGGCACGATACCTTCCTGAACGGCCGCGCGGGTTGCGTTCAGCGCGTCATCGACGCGGTCCTTACGCTCCTTCACCTCGACCTCGGTCGCACCGCCGACGCGGATCACAGCCACGCCGCCCGCAAGCTTCGCCAGACGCTCCTGCAGCTTCTCACGATCATAGTCGGAGGTCGTGTCGTCGATCTGCTGACGGATCTGAGCGACGCGCGCTTCGATCTCACCCTTGTCGCCCGCGCCGTCGACGACGGTCGTGTCGTCCTTGGTGATGCGGAGCTTCTTGGCGGTGCCGAGCATTTCGATGCCGACATTCTCGAGC
>JBCDFC010000147.1:0-12377 GCA_039178805.1 Pseudomonadota bacterium
CCCGGATCGGCGATGAAGCCGTCATAGGAGCCGAAATTGATGACGCTGGCACCCGCGGATTTGCGCAGAAGCGGCAGCGCATGCTTAGCAGTCAGAAACGTGCCGGTGACGTTGACCGCAAAGCTTCGGTTCCACTCCTCTAGGCTCGTCTCCTCGATGGTCTTCTCGATCTCGATCCCGGCCGCGTTGACGAGGATGTCGAGGCGATCCCATTCAGCGTCGAGCCGGGCGAAGGCGGAGGCGGCCCCAGCCTCGTCCGTCACATCGTAGCGGCGGCGTTCCACCCCCTCGGGCGGATCGGCCCAATCGCCGAGATCGGCGGCGATCACGCGCGCGCCCTCGGCCGCGAAACGGGTACAGATGGCGCGGCCGATACCCCCGCAGCCACCGGTGACGAAGGCAGTCTTGCCCGGCAGTCTCTGGCTCATTCCGATTGATCCGGCAGCGGATACTGCATCCGATTGAGGGCATCGCCGTATGGCACATGGTTGCGCACGAACTCGTTCGAGGCATCGCGCCTCGGCGCATAGTCCCATGAGGTGAGGGCGCCCGCCTCCATCGCGGCATGCACCGCGCGGCGTTGCTTCTGCGTGGCGATGACGTTCTGGCGGATCGCCTCGCTGTCCCAGCGCTCCGCCACCTCGGCCGCGAAGGATGCGGCGACATTGGCGTGGGCGGCGTCGCCAGCGAGATTGACGAGCTCGTGGGGATCGGCCTCCAGATCGAAAAGCTGGGGCGGGTCGACATCGCAATGGATGTATTTGAACTGCCCGCGCCGGATCATGAAGACGGGATGGGACGCGAGCTCGGCACAGTATTCGCCGATGGCCTCCCCCTCCGCCGGGTCCTCCCCCCGCGCTTCGGGCCAGAGCGAGCGGCCGTCGAGCGGCGCGCCGATCGCTTCTGCCTCCACGCCGCCCAGATCGAGGAAGGTGGGCACGAGATCAACGAGGGAGCAGGGGTTGGTGTTGTTGCCCTGCATGACGCCCGGCCCGGCGATGATCAGCGGCACGCGGGCAGAGTGCTCGAAGAACGTCATCTTGTACCAGAGGCCACGCTCGCCCAGCATGTCGCCGTGGTCGGCCGTCACGATGACCACGGTATTGTCGAGCTGATCGGACTCCTTCAACGCCTGGATCACCGAGCCGACCTTCGCGTCGAAGTACGAGATGTTGGCGAAATAGGCGTGGCGCGCGTTGCGGATTTGCGCCTCGGTCGGCGCTTTCACATCCGCTTCGATGCCGCGCATGATCCGGCGGGAATGCGGATCGGTCGCCTCGGTGTTCGCCGGCATCTCGATGGCGTCGTGATCGTAAAGATCCCACCATTCCGGCCGCGCGACATAGGGGTCGTGCGGGTGGATGAAGCTCACGACCATGCAGAACGGCGCGACCTTCTCCATGCGGTACTCGAAGATCCGCCGCCGCGCGAAGAAGGCCGTCTCCTCGTCATACTCGATCTGGAAGGTCGTCGCCGCAACGCCCGCATTCGTGACCGCATCCATGTTGTGATAAAAGCTGTCGATCCGCTCGTCCGGCAGCTCCCAATCCGGGGTCCAGGCATGGTCGGCCGGGTAGATGTCGGTCGTCAGCCGCTCCTCGAAGCCGTGAAGCTGATCGGGCCCGACGAAATGCATCTTGCCCGACAGGCAGGTGCGGTAGCCGGCGCGGCGAAGGTAGTGGGCAAAGGTCGGGATGCTCGCCGGAAACTCCGACGCGTTGTCATAGGCTGCAATGCGCGTGACATGCTGACCCGACATGAAGCTGAAGCGCGACGGGGCGCAGAGCGGCGCGTTGCAATAGGCCGCGTCGAAGCGCATGCCCCGCGCGGCGAGCGCATCCATATGCGGGGTCTTGACCATCGGATGGCCGTAGGCGCCGGTGAATTGCGGCGCCAGCTGATCGGCCATGATAACGACGATGTTGGGCAGCATAGGGTCTCTCCCTGGACGGTGACTGTCGGTCGGATGTCAGGGAACCACCGGCGGCGGCTGAAAATGTATGACCTTGCGATGTGCTTGCCGGAAGATCACTCCACGACCTCGAGCCTTATCGTCGTACCATCGGGCAACCCGTCGATCTGCTGTGCACAGTCTCCAGCACAGCGGATTACTTCACGCCTATTGATGAGCCCCATATTCTCCAACACGTACTTTCCACCCAGGATCGCTGGAACCTTAAGACAGTAACATCGTTCTTCCGATATTGGACCAAGCCCGGCTTCGGCCAGCGCGACCACGCGTTTCATCTCCCAGTCGATCACAAAGTCATCGATACCAAAAAGCTCGGAGAGGGCGTTCTGATCGGACGCAACGATCTGGGCGTTCCAGTCCTCGGGAATTATGCGCCAGTTAAACCCCGAAGTATCCTCAACGATCACATGGCCGAAGGCGTTGACGGCGACGATCCGGCCCGGCTGCAGGCCTTTCCAACCCCACGCCTCGGCAATGTCCTCAACCGTGACCATTGCTCGCTGCACCGTAAGCGTCGAGGACGAGGCCATGGAAGTGGTGGACGGCGTGTTCGGATTTGCCGGAGCCGTTGGGGTCGTGGACGATGCGGCCCTGGGAGAAGGCGGGGGTGCGCATGCCGCGCTGCACGCTCTCCACCAGCGAGATATCCTCGACCTGCAGCACCTCGTCGATATAGCGGATGGCTTCCTGCTCGGCCGGGACCGGATCGGCGGTCTCGAAGAAGAAATCGTAGGTTTCGAGCGTGCGCTCGGGTCCTGCGGGAATGATATGCATGACGATCATGTTGCCCCGGCCCGGGTAGCGCATGAGGCAGGTATTGGGCCACAGCCACCAGACCGCATGCGTCTTCACCGTCGCATCCTCGACCGAGTAAGCGCTGTTCTCGCTTTGCCCGGCATCGGCCATGTGGCTCGAATAGATGCCGTGCGTGGTGACCTTGTAGGTGTCCATATCGACCAGGCTGCAGAAGTCCTTATGCGCCGTCGGACAGTGGTAGCATTCGAGGAAATTGTCGACGACGTTCTTCCAGTTCGAGTTGATGTCGTAGGTCAGCCGATGGGCGAAGGTGAGCTTGTCGATATCGGGCGCCCACTCCGCGATCTCGGCAGCGAGCCCGCCCGACTGAACGTGGAGAGGCTCGGCGTCCGCGTCGAGATTGATGTAGATGAAGCCGCAGAACTCCTCGACCTGGATCTCGTCGAGGCAGATCTCCTTGGGCGTGAAGTCGACCAGGCTTTCGGTATGGGGCGCGCGGACGAGGCGACCCGAAAGGTCATAGACCCAGGCGTGATAGGGGCACATGATGCGGGTGGTGCGCCCCTCGCCCGACAAGAGCTCATGCGCACGGTGCTTGCAGACATTGTAGAAGGCGCGGAGCTCCCCCTGCCGGTCGCGAACGAGGGCGACAGGGCGACCCGCGACTTCGAGCGCGACGTAGCTGCCGGGCTGCCGCAGCTTCTCCGCATGGCAGACCCACTGCCAGGTACGCGCGAAGATCGCTTCCTGCTCGAACGCGTACCAGCGCGGATCCGTGTAGGCGTCCTTGTGGAGCGAGTGCGAGCGCTGAGGCTCTGGATCCCAGCCGTTGCGGATGGTGCCGATGGCGTCTGCGTCGATGCGGAGGTTCATGGTGGCGATCCCGATTGCGGCCCGACCGGGTGGGCTTCCAACCGGACCATCGTCGCCGTTCGGAAGGACGCTGAGTTAGCGGCATCCGCCAAAAACCTGACTTTATCCGCCGCGCGCCTCCCGCGGCATCGGCCAGGCGCGGAACTCGAACGGGACCCGCCCCTCTTGCCGGTCGGCCCTGGGCGGCAGGCCGAAGCGGGCGCGGTAGGCGCGGGAGAAATGCTCAGGGCTTGCGAAGCCGCAGGCGACTGCGATCTCCCAGACGGGCATCTCGGTTTGCGTCACGAGGCCCCGCGCGCGGTCCAGCCGGATGTCGCGATAGTACTGAAGCGGCGAGGTGCAGACATAGAAGCCGAAGAGGCGTTCGAGCTGACGCGGTGAGAGCCCGGCGCTCTGCGCGATCTCAGGGATCGGAATGGGCGCCTCGAGGTTCTGCTCCATCAGCCGGATTGCGGCGCGCAGCTTCGGCGGGACCGAGGCGCCGAGCGGTTCTCCCATCTCCGGCAACTGCTGCTCGCCCGCCTGACGGATGCGGGGATGGAAGACATAGCGCGCAGCGGCATTGGCGCGCGCGGCGCCGAGGATCGAGCGCACGAGCTGGAGCCCGAGATCGGCAGCCGCCGCCCCCCCACAGGTCGTCATCCGGTCGCGGTCGAAGACGTAGAGGTCCTCGACGAGCTCCACCTGCGGATAAAGCTCGAGGAACGCGTCCATATGCTCGTAGTGGATCGTTGCGCGGTAGCCGGTGAGGAGCCCCGCTTCGGCCAGCAGGAACGCGCCTGTGTCGATCGCGCCGAGCGAGGCGCCGAAGCGGGCCCAGCGCCTGAGCGTGGCAAGGATCGTCGGCGTGCCGTGGATCTCCGGCGTCCAACTGCTGGAGACGATGGCGATATCGGGGGCGCGGTCGACGGAGGAAAGCGGCTCGGTCGCCACCGTCAGCCCATTGCTCGCGGGCAGCGACCCGCCCTCGGCCGAGGTCAGAACCCACTGAAACCGCTGCCGGCGATCGAGATAGTTGGTCACGCGCAGCGGATCGAGAAAGGCGGTCGTCGCCGCGAGGTTGAAATGCGGCGTGACGATCACGGCGAGGCGGACGGGCGCCTCCTCTTGACGACTTGTCGCAGCTTCTGCCATCCGTCGTCCTCGGTCAGATACGTGTCGGTAAATGTTAGCGCAGCCCGATCATTCGTGAAATGGTTGCGACATGAGCCCGAACGGGCCCCGCGACAGACAGGGAGTTGCAGATGCTTAGAACCGCAGCCGCTGCGGCAGCGCTAGCCGTTGGTTTCGGCGCCGTCCACGCTGGCCATGCCGCCGAGCTTGGCGCCGTGGATGAGCCGATCAAGCTGGCGATCAACGAATGGACGGGCCAGCACGTCACCACCCATGTGGCGGGCGAGATGCTGAAGAAGGCCGGTTACGAAGTCGAATATGTGACCGCCGGGTATTTCAACATGTGGGACGCGATGGGTGAGGGCGAGATCCACGCAGCGCTCGAAGTCTGGTCCTCGAACGTCTCCGAAGGCTTCGCCAAGCAGGAAGAAGCGGGCGGTGTCGTCGAGATCTCGGATCTCGGCCTCGAAGCCAAGGAAGGTTTCGCATATCCCGCCCATGTCGCCGACATGTGCCCGGGCCTGCCCGCCTGGGAGGCGCTGAAGGACTGCGCTATCCAGTTCGCGACGGCCGAGACGCTGCCGGCCGGGCGCCTCGTCGATTATCCCGCCGATTGGGGCACGCCCGGGGCTGATCGTCTGACGGGCCTGGAGCTGCCCTACAAGGCCGTGCCCGCGGGCTCGGAGGGCGCGCTCATTGCCGAGCTGCGGGCCTCGACCGAGAAGAAGTCGCCGCTCCTCATCGTCTTCTGGCAGCCGCATTGGGCGATGTCCGCCTATGACGTGCAGTTCGTGAACCTGCCGGCGGGCGAGGCTGCCTGCTATGAGGATCCGAGCTGGGGCACCAACCCAAACGCGGTGAACGACTGCGACTTCGTCCCGACCCGCGTTTTCAAGACCTCCTGGAGCGGGTTCGAGGAGAAGTGGCCGGCGGCTTTCGAGATCCTTGAGAACTTCACCATGGCGACCGCCGACCAGCAGCCGCTGATGGGCAAGATCGACGTCGATGGTGCCAGTGTCGAGGACGCGGTCGCTGCCTGGATGGCTGAGAACGAGGGCACCTGGAAGCCCGTGGTCGACGCGGTGGTCAACTGAGCGTGGCGACCGCCGACGAGCCCGCGATCCGTGCCGAAGGCCTATGGATGGTCTTCGGCGACGACGCAAAACGCCGGCTCGCCACTGAACTCGGCACCGCGCAAGGGACTGCGCCAGGCACTACCCAGAACGACGGGAACCGGCGCGATGCCGTCACCGAAACCTTGCGCGGTGCAGGCCTCATCCCGGCCGTACGCGACGTTTCGTTCGATGTCGGCCGGGGCGAGCTTTTCGTCATCATGGGGCTCTCGGGCTCCGGCAAATCGACCGTCATCCGCTGCGTCTCGCGCCTGCTGGAGCCGTCCTCCGGTCGCGTGGCGATCCAGGGCGAGGACATCCTCTCGGCCAAGAACCGCCGGCTGATCGAGCTTCGGCGCAGCCGCATCGGCATGGTGTTCCAGCATTTCGGCCTGTTCCCGCATATGACGGTGGCCGATAACGTGGCCTTCCCTCTCCGCGTTCAGGGCACGCGATCCGGCGAGCGGCGGTCCCGGGCCGAGGACGTCATCCGGCTCGTGGGGCTGGAGGGGCGTGAGGACAGCTATCCGCGTGAGCTTTCGGGTGGGCAGCGGCAGCGCGTGGGCATCGCGCGCAGCCTGGTGATGAACCCGGATATCTGGTTCCTGGACGAACCCTTCTCGGCGCTCGACCCGCTGATCCGGCGCCAGCTTCAGGACGAGTTCCTGTCGCTCCAGGCGGAGCTCAACAAATCCATCGTCTTCATCACCCATGACATCGCCGAGGCGCTGAAGCTCGCGGATCGGATCACGATCATGCGCGACGGGGTGATCGTGCAGGTCGGCACGCCGGCGGAGATCGTGCTGAACCCGGTGGATGCCTATGTTGCCGAGTTCGCGAGCGAAGTGCCAAAGGGTCGGCTGATGAAGGTCGAGGCGATGATGCGGCCGATGAACGGTGCCGCCCTGCCCGAGGGCGGCCCTGTACTTGCGCCTGCCATGAGCCTCGAGGACGCGCTGACCCGCTTCGTCTCGAGCGCGGGTGCGGCACCGCTCGCCGTGCAGGACGGCGACGGCAAGACCGTGGGTGTGGTGACGCCCGAGGCGCTGGTCAAGGCGATGGGAGAGGCGCGCGATGGCGCTGGCTGAACGCGCGCCTGGCACCGCCGCCAGCACTGCGCCTGGGATCTCGGCGACGCTCGCCGGATGGTCCAAGGGCGAGCGGGCGGGTGGCGCGATCGTGGGCCTTGCGATCCTCTGCGCGCTTCTGATGGCGCTGGCGCCCGATCTCTTGACCTGGCCCACGGCCTGGACGCTGCCGGCGACGACGTGGATCGGCGACGGGCTGACCGTGGCGCTTGGGGCGATCAAGCCGGCGGCAAGGGCAGCCTCCGCAGTGCTGGGCTACCCGATGACCGCGGCGAACGCGGTGCTGACCGGCGCGCCCTGGCCTGCGGTTTTTGGGGCGATCCTGGCGCTTGCCTGGTGGATCGGTGGGCGGGGGATGGCGATCACGGCCATCGCGGCGCTCGGCTTCGTGCTCCTTTCCGGCTACTGGGCGGAGAGCATGTCGACGCTGGCGCTCGTCACTGTTTCGGTGCCGCTGGCGCTCTCCATCGGTCTTGGCACCGGGATCCTGGCCTATGAGATCCCGCGGGTGCGGCGCGTCGTCGAGACGGTGCTCGACGTGATGCAGACGGTGCCGACATTCGCCTATCTCACCCCACTCCTCCTACTCTTCGGCTTCGGCCCCGTGGTGGGCCTCATCGCCTCCGCCATCTATGCGGCCCCCCCGATGGCGCGGAACACGCTTCTCGGACTGCAGCGGGTCGAGGCGGAGGTGAAGGAGGCCGCGCTCATGTCGGGTGCGACGCGGCTGCAGAGGCTCTTCCTCGTCGAGCTGCCGGCCGGCGGGCAGCAGATCCTCGTCGGCGTGAACCAATGCGTGATGGCAGCACTCAGCATGGTGATCATCGCGGCCGTGATCGGCGGCTTCGACGATATCGGTTGGGAAGTGCTGCTGACGATGCGCAAGGCGCAGTTCGGGCAGGCGCTGCTTGCGGGCCTGGTGATCGTCGTCTTTGCCATCCTGATCGACCGGATGAGCGCGGGCCTGACCGATCCCAGCAAGCGGGGTGCGCCGCGAATTGCCGGTATCGTCATGGGCGGCGGGCTTGTGCTCGCCCTGCTCGTTTGGGCGACGGGTTTCCTGGCCGACACCGCGGCGCTCGGCATTATGCGCCCGGCGGCGCAGGCGATCGACGAAGCCCTCTCCGCCTTCACGGCGGGGAATGCGGCAGGGCTCGACGGGGTCAAGAACGGGGCGATGTTCTATGTCCTGCTGCCGCTTCGTATCGGGCTTGACGATGCGGTGCTGCCCTTCACCTGGGGCTTCACCTGGACGGCGGGGATGAGTGCTGCGTTCCTCATCGCCGCGGCGATCATATCGGCACTTCTCCTTTGGTCCGGGCGGCTGGCGGCTGCCGTGTGCCTCTTTTGCCTTGCAGGTGTGGTGCATACCGGGATCACGCAGCTTCCCTGGCCGTTGGTGATTGGGGCGATCGCAGCGCTTGCCTGGCGGGTCGGCGGCACGGGGCTCGCGCTCTTCGCGGGGCTCAGCCTCTTTGCCATGCTGCTTGCGGGGCTGTGGGACCGCGCGATGCTGTCGCTCTACCTCTGTAGCGCTGCGGTGATGATCTGCACGCTGGTGGGCGGCGGGCTCGGCCTTCTCGCCGCGGTCAGCACGACGGCCTGGCGCGTCCTCCACCCGGTCTGCGACACGCTGCAGACCATCCCGCTCTTCGTCTTCCTGATCCCGATGCTGATGTTCTTCCAGATCGGAGAGTTCTCGGCGCTGCTCGCAATCTGCGCCTATGCGATCGTGCCGATGATCCGCTACACGCGCCACGGCATTATCAACACGCCCGACGAAATGATCGAAGCGGCGACGGCCTCGGGTGCGACGCCCTGGCAGATCCTGCGCGATGTCCGCGCGCCTTATGCGGCGCCGACGATCCTGCTCGGGCTCAACCAGACGATCCTCTACGCCTTTGCGATGCTGGTGATCGCGGCCTTGATCGGGACCACGGGGCTTGGCCAATCGATCTATGTGGCGCTCGGCAAGGCGGATGTGGGCCTTGGCGTTGCCTCGGGCGCTGCGATGGCGCTGCTCGCTCTCATCGCCGACCGCATGGTTCAGGCCTTCGCCGCACAGCGGCGCGAGGCCCTCGGCCTCTGATCGGCCATCTTCTGAAATCATACTCACATTCCCGTGATCCTCGAAATGTCAGTCTGTCGTTGATCTTTTCAGATTTGCGCTATGCGGCTCGCGGACAGGTTGAATCTTTGGCCTTTTTTTCGTCGTGATCTTCTGTGAACGCTCGTGAGGCGTAAGTGATCTCGCACAGGCGAAACGACACCGAGTAAGCTGTTGTTAGCCATCCTGGGCTTATGCGCTTCTCATCTTTGTTCCCCCAAGGACCCAAGCCTGCCGACTAGCAGTTCGGCACGGCGAGAAGAGCGCTTGCATAGCGCCAGGAGCATCCCCCGTGGACAGCACCCCCCCATTCTTCGACCCTTCGACGGCCGAGACGGTCGCCGGCCTCGCGCCCGTCGTCGCCTACAACCCGAACGGCGCCGTACCGGTGGCCGGGACAGGGCTGATGGGCCAGGCTTTCGCACCAGGCACGAGCATCCACAATCTCTCGACGCTGAACGGCATCATCGACGGCGGCGCAACGCCGGAAGCTGAGTTCGAGATCAGCGAGATCGGCTTCTACTCCAAGGATAGCGACACCTCGCTGACCGAGTTTCTAGGCGACAACGGCGTCGTCACATCCGGTGACGGCTCGATCGAAATGGGACCTTCGGGGCTACTGATCGAAGGCTTTGTCTACATCCCGCCCGGCCCGCATGAGATCGCGGTCAATTCCGACGACGGCTTTCAGCTTAAACTCGGCGGCCAGGACATCATCTCGTTCGAAGGGCAACGAGGCCTGGAGGAGACCGCCCGCGTCGTGGACTTCGACGGCGGGCTCTACGCCATCGAACTCCGCTACTTCGACGCTGGGAGCAAGATGGGCCTCAACATGGCGATCGACGGGCTGCCCTTCGATCAGAGCGCCTTCTACAAATCGCAGAGCGACTTTGAGAACCCGGCAGCCGGCGTCGCGACAGTGCCCGAGGACACCTATCACCCGTCGCAGTTCCTGGGTGCGTTCATCGCGGACGGACCCGATGTGATCAATGGCGGCCCCGGCAGCCAGACCATCGATGGCGAAGGGGGTGACGACGAGATCAATGGCGGGGACGGCGACGACATCCTCCTCGGCAACTATGGCGACGACAAACTCGTCGGTGGCGACGGCGACGACTATTTCGACGGCGGCTATGGCTCGGATCTGATGATCGGCGGCAGCGGCAACGACCTCTTCGTCTCCCGCTCAGACGGTGGTGAGCAGAAGGTCGCCCAGCGCTATGTGATCCCCGAGACGCGCCCCGATGGCGGGCAGATCAACCCCGCCTTCAACAAGCTCTTCGGCTATGAGCATCAGCCGCTGATCGGCGACGACATCATGATCGGCGGCGAGGGCGCGGACACCTTCGCGATCCTGCCGCAGATCAACGGCACCCTACCGATCATCGAGGAGCATGTGCAGGCCGACGGCACGATACGCTGGGCCGGTGTTGCAGGCGAGAACACCTACCAGCACGACCACTGGATGGATCTCTTCGGCTTCGACCTGATCGGCGACTACAACGCGGAAGAGGACCATATCGCCGTCATCGGCCACACCGCGACCGTCACGGTCGAGATCGGCGATTTCGACAATGACGGCGTGGATGAGAGCATCATCACCGTCGTCTCCAAACAGCACGGCAACGGCGGCGCGCATGATCGCGATCTGATCGGTGTCGTCTTCGTCGAGGGCGATCCGGTCGATGTGAACGACATCCAGACCGATGCGGGCGTGACCTATGGCGTGGTCGAGGGCATCGACGATGTGGCCCAGGCGATCTTCCAGGTCGGCGAGACCAAGATGCTGCAGGAGGGTGGGACGACCCATCACGGCTACGACTATCGCGGTGCGGGCGAGGTTGAGACCCCGCCCGAGATCCCGAACGGCGGCGACTTCTTCTCGCTGATGGACAACCCGTTCGAGGCGGAGGCAGCGGGGCTTATCGGCGGACCGACGCCTGCGGACCCGACAGTGCTGACCCGCGATCCGTTCGAGCCGCTCGGCTTCGACGAGCAGGGCTCGAACTCACAAAACGGTACCGGCGCGGGGGAGCTGCTGACGCAGGAAGCGGCACCTGAGCCTGCGGGTCTGCCGGGCGCGCTCGGTTTCTGGTCCGTCGGTGCGGGCGACGATGGCGCGACGCCGGATGGCCGCGGCCCCGACGGCCCGGCGGCCAAGGCCTACACGCTCTACGAAAACCAGGCGATCCTGCGCACCGATGGCACGGTCGCGGGGCCGAACGGGCGCAGCGCGCTCAGCTTCAATGGCGAGGATGAGTTCGCCTACATCCCGCATGACGATCTCTACGAGGTCACGCAGGGCACTATCGCGATCTGGGTCAAGCCCGAGAACGTGTCGGAGATCGGCGCGATCTGGACCAAGGACCAGCGCAATTCCGGCGATGGCGGGCATATGCGCCTCATCCAGCTCAAGGACGGCAAACTCTTGCTGCGGGCGGCGCCGGGCGATGGCGGCTCCAATGTCTCGTGGACGACGACCGAGGCTGTTCTGGAGGAAGGCGTCTGGTCCCATATCGCCGTAAGCTTCACGGCCGATGGCGTGACCGTTTACAAGGACGGCACGGCACTTTCGGACAACATCTGGACGCCCGAAGAAGGGAACGTGGCGACCCCGGGCGCCTATAAGGAAGCCTATATCCTGCAGAACGAGAACCCGTTCATCCTCGGCGCCGATCAGGCACGGACGGATCTCAATGCCACGGCGCTCGAATTCGCCACCGACGATGAGGATCTCGACAGCCCGTTCGAAGGCGCCTTGGCAGAGTTCGGGATCTGGGGCGGTTTCTCGCCGGATGACGCGCTGACGCCGGCCGAGATCCAGGATCTGATGGATAATGGGCCCGGTGCGGCCCTCACCAACCCCTCGGGCCCGCAGCCGATGCTGGCTGTCAACGACATGATCGAGGGGCTCGGCGGGGACGACACGATCCTCGGCGAAGCCGGCGACGACATGCTGTATGGCGGCGAAGGCAATGACAGCATCGAGGGCGGCTACGGCAACGACAAGATCTATGGCGGCGAGGGCAACGACACGCTGAACGGCGGCCGTGGCTCAGACCTCGTGATGGGCGAGGAAGGCGACGACCTGATGATCTCAGGCGCCGATGTGGGCGAGGACCGGGCGGGCCAGCTCGTGCTCTACCTACAGGGCGAGGATCAGCCGATCCGGCCCTTCCCCGATCCCTCCATCGACGACGCGCTCCTCAAGCTCATCGATTGGACCGACCAGCCGCTCTATGCCGACGACATCTTCATCGGCGGCGAGGGCGCGGACCACATGGCCGTCGAGACCTATATCAACGGCAAGAAGGACATCCTCCTCGACCACGTGATCGACGGCACCCGGAACATCC
>JBCDFC010000148.1:0-12358 GCA_039178805.1 Pseudomonadota bacterium
CGCCATCCGTCGCGCTGCAAGCGGAGATCGAGCCACCGGCGCGCAAAGAGGCTGCGCCGCAAGCGCCCCCTTTGCTCGCTTCAACACCACCGATTGAGGTCGGCGCACCGGCGCCGATGCGTGCGCCCAAGGTGGAGGACGCCCTAACACTCGACTTCCACGGTCTGCCAGTGGCCCTAACGATAGGCCCGACGGTGCCAGAACGCGCTGCGGCCCCGGACGCAGTCTCGCCACCGGCCGAACCGTTGCCGGCTCCTGCCCCAGCTCCGCGCATCGAGGAAGGCACGGTCGATGTCGCGGCGAAGGAATCGGCGCCTGAGGTGGAACCGAGCGAGCCAACGGTGCCGCTGGCAGAGGCGGATGCGACAGAGGCCAAAGAGACGGAACTGGCGCCATCGAGTGCCGAGAGCGCGCGCGCCGACGCCCCCTCGCAAGACCCGGGTCCCGCAAGCAACCCTGTCACTCTCGCCGAAGGATCGACGCCCGTCGCAAAGGCGGTACTCGGAGATCCGCGCGGCGCAGGACAAGTGCCGGCGCTGGAGCCCGCGACCGAGGGTGCGCAGACCCGGCAAGCGCTTCTGGTTTTGGGGTCGCCCAAGGCTGCCATCCGGGTCGCCCTCCCCACGACCCCCGGCCTCACGGCAACGATCTCGGCCAAGCACAGAAGCGATCTTGCAAGGGACGCCCAGGGGCCGCCTCCAGATGCCTTAGGTCGGCCACTGCAGACATTGGACGAAGATGAACGCACGGTCCTCGGCGGCGCGCTGATTGCCGCGATCGACGCGCTGGACCTCGCCCTGCCGGAAGACCTCCGCCCGCCCGAGCCCGTCGATACCACTGGCGAAGAAGCGGACGGACCGCCGAGCGGACTGGCCCCCGAGAGCCTCGAATACATGCCGCCCTCGCGCCCCAGCGACGATGCTGTCGCGGCAGTGCCCAGCGCATCGGGCGAGGCCGTGCCCCTTCCTCCCGAACAGCCAGCGCTCGCTCCCGACGAGACCGACAGTGCCGAGACCGAAGAAGCGATCGATGAGGCGCCAAGCGCCCTGGCCGTCGCGGTGGCGCCGAGGCCCAAGCTGCGCCCTTCGGACGTGCCGCCGGTGCAGAGGGGTAATGTCGTTCGGCTCGGCGCTGGAAGCGAATCCGCAGGCCCACGCGTCGCCCGGGTAAAGCCGCCCGAGGCACGTCAGCCGCTCGACGGACTGCCCCTGCGGCTGCCCTCGCGCGTGGGTCGGAGCGGCGGGGACGGACGTCTCGCGCTCGACGACATGGCGCTAATCGGCGTCCTCGATCTCGATACCGGCCGCAAGGCGCTGCTGCGACTGCCGAACGGACGCTACCGTCGGCTCGGCATCGGCGACGAGGTCGAAGGCTGGCGCGTGATGGCGATCACGGGGGAGAGCATGCGCATCGGGCGCGAGGGTGCCGAACGGGTCCTCGCCCTCGTCGCCCGCTGATCCCTCACGCCGCGTCCATCATCACCGCCTTCAGGAGGCCTCGCCGGCGCGCCATTCGGCCCAAGCCTCGGGCGTGTCGAGATCGATGAGCGCCCGGCGTCCCGGCAGCCGCACGAGCGTCACGAACTCCGCATGCTCGGACAGGATGGCGCGCGCGCCCGCGTCGCCTGAAAGAAGGCCGAGCGGCTCGAAGAAACGGCGGCCGATCAGAACGGGATTGCCCGGCGTGCCATCCGCCGCCGCCGCGCGCACGATCTCCCGCCCCTCGGCCGGATCGAAGGCGGCCAGCAGCTTCGCATGGTCCTCAGCGGTCAGCGCCGGCATATCGGCGAGTGCGATCAGAACCGCATCGGCTGTCGGATCGATTGCCGCGATGCCGGCCGCGATCGACGTCCCCATCCCGTCCTCCGCCCGTGCGTTCTCGAGCATGCGGAGGCCCAGCCCCTGCAGCGCCGCCGCCCGCTCGGGTGTGCCGGGGCGGAGCACAGCGATCGTCTCGTCCACGCCAGAGGCCAGCAGTTCGGACGCCGCGTGGGCGAGGAGCGTGCGGTCACCCACCGCTTCCAAAAGCTTGTCCTGCCCCCCCATACGCCGCGAGGCACCAGCGGCGAGCAGAAGGGCGGAGACTTTGGCTCGACCGATGACCGCCTCGCTCGGCGCATCGCCCGCACGGGGTGCCGGACGCGACGGGATCTCCTTCAGGAGCCCACCGACGCCCATCGCCGCAATGGCTTCGCCGTCGGGCGGGCGGCCGGCCGCAACCCGCTCTAGCACCCAATCGGCACCATTCAGTTTGGGCGAGCGTGCGCAGCCGGGCAGCCCGATGACGGGCTTCGCGCCTACCGTCCCAAGAAAGAGCAGATTGCCGGGATCGACCGGCATTCCAAAGCGTTCGAGCGCACCGCCAAGCCGGACCACGGCCGCGGGCGCGACGTCGTTGCGATCCGAGGTGGCCGACCCGGTGAGGACGAGCAGCAGCGAGCCCGGGCATTCCGCAAGCGCCTCGGCAATCGCCGCTTCTTCATGCGCAACCTGCCGCTCGGCTTCGAGCGCGATCCCTAGGCGGCGCAAACGCTGACGCACGGCCTCAGCGCCTTTCTCCACGACCGAGGGCTTCATGCCGGGCGTCGCGGTGAGGACCAGGCCGGCCGTGGCATGGGTAAGCGGCGCGACCTCGACCACAGGCTGCGCGGCGAGCAGCGCCTCAGCGGCCGCCACTGCTTGCTCGGGCGCGGCATAGGGAATGATCTTGACCGTCGCGATCATCTGGCGGGCCGCAACCCAAGTCATCGGCGCCAGGGTCGCGACAGTGACCGCTTCATGCAGCCGATTGAGCGCCGCCAACCGTGCCGTGTCGGCAACGAAGAGCCCCGCATGCGCGGCGTAGAGGTTGAGGCGCCCCGTGAAAGGTGCCGCGCGCTCAAGCCCCAGCGCAGAAGGCTGCGGCGCCATCGCGGCCCCGATGCGCGCCGCTGCCGCATCCTCCGGCACATCGCCATCGGTCAAACGGGCGGCGACGACCGTTTCATGACCGGCAGCCGCCAATGCCGCGAGCTCTCGCGGACCAAGGGGCGCGCCCTTCTTGATGCGCCCCCCGGCGACGGCGATCGAATGCGCGAGGATCGCTCCCTCAGCCTCCGCCAGCGGCAGAGGGCCGAAAATCACGCCGCGCTCTCGGCGGATCCTGGCAGGGTCAGAGCGGCGCCCCCTGGGCGCGTCTGCGGCCGGCGCAGGCGTTCGGTCATCTCCGCCATGATGCTGACGGCGATCTCGGCCGGTGTCCTGGCACCGATATCGGCGCCGACAGGCGCGTCGATGCGCGCAATCTCATGCTGCGCAAATCCCAAGGCTTCGAGCCGGTCGACACGCAGCGCGTGGGTCCGCTTCGAGCCGAGCGCGCCGATATAGAACGCGTTACTCCGAAGCGCCGTCACGATCGCCGGATCGTCAATCTTGGGGTCGTGGCTGAGCGTGACGACGGCCGTGCGCGTATCGAGCCCATGCGCCGCCAGCGCCTCATCCGGCCACTCGTTGCTGAGCGCCTCGCCCGGGAAACGCGCCTGCGAAGCGAATGCTTCGCGCGGGTCGATCACGGTGACGTCGTACCCACTCGCCCGCGCCATAAGCGCCAGGGGCTGCGCCGCATGCGCTCCGCCAATAATGGCGAGCCTGAGCGGCGGGTTGTGGATCGCCGTGAAGATCGCGCCCGTCTCATCGAAACCCGATCGATCGGCCGCGAAGCGCTCAGGCGCGACCGCCGCATGGGCGAGCCGCCGGCTCCACCAGCGCGTATCCGTGACGATCGCTGCGGGGCGCCGCGCCGCGCGTTCCGCCACCAGCGCTTCGAGGAGCGTGACATCCCATCCAGCGCCAGCCGCACCTGTCCCGATCGGCTCCACCATCACGCGGATCGTGCCGCCGCAGGCAAGACCGACCGCAAAGGCCTCCTCGCTCGACACCCCGAATTCGAGGATACGGCAGCGCCCGTCGCCGAGCGCCTCGATCGCCTCGACGACGACCGCGCCCTCGACACAACCGCCCGAGACGGAGCCCGCAATCTCCCCGTCGCCCGAGATCGCAAGCTGCGCACCCACGGGCCGCGGCGCGCTCCCCCAAGTCTCGACGACAGTGGCGAATGCGGCGCCTTTACCGGCCCGGTGCCAAGCGAGCGCCTGCTCCGGCACAGCGTCATGATCCATCGATCCGAGCGTGTTCTGCGTAACCATTCACCGGAGATGGCGGGGAAGGTCTGGCCGCGCAACCCCGAATACGCCTCAAACGTCATCCCAACTGCCAGATGCCTGACATCACTCGGCGGGCACGACCTGCCTCTCACCCTCGACCGGGACTGTGCCACCCCGGTAGACGATGCGCCCCGTACGACCGAGCGCCATGGTGATCCGGAGATCGAAGAGCGCCATCCCAAGGTTCCAGGCCGCCAGGTAGAACGTGCTCCTGAGCTCCCCCGTCGCGGCATAGTCGAGCAGTGTTTCGGCCATCAGCGCCAGGCACCCCGCACAGACCACTGCCATGACGGCCGGCCGCAGCGGTGACCACCGCCGTTGTTCGATCAGCCGCAGAAGCGCCGTCATCCAGAGCAGCGCGAGCACAAACACACCAAGGACCTCAAACAGCACCGTCACCCGGGTTCTCCCTCACAGGCCGCAAGATCGGCCAGGCATCGCACCTTCGTCGCCCAGCCCGCGCTCTCGCCCGCCAGTAAGCCCCAACATGGTGAAGAAAGTGCAAACGCGCCGGCCCCAGCGCACCCCGTGCCCGCCCGCGGGATCACCGCCCAAGCAGCCGAGCCTTCTCGCCACTGTCATCCGCCCGCGTCAGCACCGCCGCGAGCGATGCCAGGCTCTCGATCGAATGCGCCGCTCGGAAACTGTCGACATGGGGCAGCAGCGCCCTCACTCCCGCCGCCCGCGCCTCGAACCCATCGAAGCGCAGCAACGGGTTGAGCCAAATGAGCCGCCGGCAGGAGAGCTTCAGCCGTTCGGCAGCCGCCGAGAGCCGCTCCGGATCGTCCCGCTCAAGCCCGTCCGTGATCAGCAAGACCACCGCGCCCTGCCCCAGCACCCGGCGCGACCAGTCGCGGTTGAAAGTCTCGAGCGCCGCACCGATCCGCGTGCCACCCTCCCAATCCGTGGCCTCGCGCCCCGCGCGCGCCAGCGCCTCATCCACATCGCGCGCCGCCAGATGACGCGTGATATTGGTAAGCCGCGTGCCGAACGTGAAGGCATGCACCTTGGACCAGCCCGCCCCCTTCGCATTGGCGGCAGCGTGCAGAAAATGCAGCAGCATCCGGCTGTAACCCGCCATGCTGCCAGAGATATCGCAGAGACAGACAAGTGCTGGCCAGCGCTCGCGACGCTCTCGCCGGGCGAACTCACGCACCTGCCCGCCCCGGCGCATCGCTCGGCGCATGGTGCCCGGCCAGTCGGGCATCGAACCCCGCGCCGACGGCCGCGTCCGACGGGTCGAAACCGGGCGCACCGGCAGGCTCAGCTCGGCGATGGCACGCTTGGCTTCAGCGATCTCAGCCCCCGTCATCTGCTCGAAATCCCGCGTCGCCAGGCGGTCCTGCCCGCTCATGGTCAGCGTCGCATCGATCTCGATCTCTTCGCCCTCCTCCATCGGGCGGTCTGGCGGCGGCTCGGCGCCCGCGCTCAAGGCTTCGGCTGCCCGTGTCTCACCGGGTTTCGGCGGGCGATCCTCTCCCGGCGGCCGGATCTCGGGCAGCATGAGCCCGATCGCCTTCTCCAGAAGCTGCGGATCCCGCCAGAAAAGCGCGAAACACTGGTCGAAGACGGCACGCTGCTCCGGCCGGCTGACGAAACATCCCGCGAGCGCGTGGTAGAAATCCCGCCGATGCTCGAGCCCACCGACTTCGAGCGCCGTGACCGCATCCACCACACGTCCAGGCCCCACGGGTAGCCCAGCCGCCCGCAGCGCCCGCGCGAAATGCATCACATTCTCCGCGAGCCGCCCGCCTCCACCGGTCCTGATCTCAGCCATGCCAAAGAACCTCCAAGCAGGACGATCGCTGGGTTAGCGCCCACAGCTCCCGCGCTGGCGCAAGCCAGCGTGGGAGCGCAACGAGCGTCGCGTAAGCGACACCGGTTACGAGGCCTCAGAGGCCGTTGAGCGTCTCAGACCACTGCCTTTACCGCGTCCAACACACGCTTCGCCTCCGAGCCCTGGAACCGCGCGATATCGTCCTGGTACTTCAAGAGCGCACCGAGCGTGCTCGAGACGACCTCCGGCTCCAACGCAATCGCATCGAGCGCAACGAGACACTTTGCCCAGTCGATGGTCTCGGCCACGCCTGGGCGCTTGAAGAGGTCCTCCGTGCGCAACCGCTGCACGAAGGCCACCACCTCCTCCGACAACCGCTCAGTAGCCTCTGGCGCCTTGGCGCGCAGGATCTCCAGCTCACGCGCCGCATCAGGATAGTCGACCCAGTGGTAGAGGCAGCGCCGCTTCAGCGCGTCATGCACCTCCCGCGTCCGGTTCGACGTCAGCACCACGATGGGCGGCTCCACAGCCTTCACCGTGCCAAGCTCCGGTATCGTCACCTGAAAGTCGGACAAAGCCTCCAGCAGGAACGCCTCGAAAGGCTCATCAGTCCGGTCCAGCTCATCGATCAGCAGCACGGGCGCTTCACCCGCTGCCGCCGACATCGCCTCCAACAAGGGCCGGCGCACCAGGAACCGCTCGGAAAAAAGCGACTTCGCGATCGCGTCCCGATCCCGCTCCCCCGCCGCCTCGGCAAGGCGGATCTCGATCATCTGCGCGGGGTAGTTCCACTCGTAGACGGCGGAGCCCGCATCGAGACCCTCATAGCACTGCAGGCGGATCAGCGGGCGGGCGAGGGCCGTCGCAAGCGCCTTCGCGATCTCCGTCTTGCCGACCCCGGCCTCGCCCTCCAGGAACAGGGGTCGGCCAAGCTTCAGCGACAGAAAACTGACCGTCGCCAGCCCCCGTCCGCACACATAACCGGCACCGCTCAGCATTTCCTGCGTTGCGTCGATGCTCTCCGGAAGCGTCATGCCACCAACCTCCCCGTCAGACGCCCGATCAAGCCTGTGTCCGGCAAAACTGCAAGCCCCTCGCTAAAGCAGAACCAGCGCGGCAAGTCCGAGGAACGCGGCAAATCCGACGACATCGGTCACCGTCGTGACGAAAGTGCCCGAGGCGAGGGCCGGATCCGCCCCCGCACGCTCAAGCGCGATCGGGATCATGATCCCGGCAAGCCCGGCCGCCAGCATGTTCACGATCATCGCAACACCGATCACCCCGGCAATCTCCGCATCGCCGAACCAAAGATAAGCGACCACGCCCATCGCGATGGCGAAGACCAAGCCGTTGACCATGCCCACCGCCGCCTCGCGCAGCACGACGCGCCCGGCATTGGTCGAGGTAAGGTCGCGCGTCGCCAACGCGCGCACGGCAACCGTCAGCGATTGCGTACCCGCGTTGCCACCCATGGAGGCGACGATCGGCATCAGCACCGCCAGCGCCACGATCTTGGCGATCACCTCATCGAAGAGCGCGATCACCACGCTCGCCAGGATCGCGGTACCGAGATTGACTGCCAACCACGGAAAGCGGCGCTTGGTGATCTCCCAGATCGAGTCGGACAGCTCTTCGTCGCCGACGCCGCCGAGCCGCCGCAGATCCTCCTCCGCCTCCTCGTCGAGCGCTTCGACAGCGTCGTCGATGGTGATGACACCGACCACACGTCCGTCATTGTCCAGCACCGGTGCGGAGACCAAGTGATACTGCTTGAAAGCGTAGCCCACATCCTCCTGGCTGTCCTCTACATGCAGGCTGTGGAAGTCCTCATGCATGATTGCGGCAAGTGTCACGGGGCGGCGATTGCCAAGCACGGTCGCGAGCGGGATCGTGCCCACCGGCTTCATCGAAGGCCCGACCACGACGATGTCGTAGAACTGCTCCGGCAGATCGTCCGAGGCACGCAGGAAGTCGATCATCTGGCCCACGGTCCAGAAGCTCGGCGCCCGGACGAAATCCGTCTGCATCAAGCGACCGGCGGTGTATTCCGGGTAAGAGAGCGACCGTGAGACCGCCGCGCGATCCGCCGGGTCCAAAGCCGCCAAAACCTGGCGCTGCTGCTCATCGTCAAGATCCGAGAGCAGGTAGACGACATCATCGGTCTCGAACTCGCGGGCGGCCTCGGCCAGTTCCTGCGGTTTCAGGAGCTCAACGACCTCGTCACGCACACCTTCTTCAAGCTCGATCAACAGCTCCGGATCGAGATCGGCCCAGGCGAGCGCGATGAACTGGCGTCTCTGCTCGGTGCTGAGCTGCTCCACAAGGTCGGCCAAATCGGCGACGTGGAGCTCGTCCACAAAGGGCTTCAGCGCGTCGCGATTGCCCGCATCGATCGCTTCGACGACCGCGTTCACGACCGCGGGATCGAGCGCATAGTCATCATCGCGCTCTTCCGCGCGGGCCTCGGCTTCGACGGTCTCGATCATAGGCGCTCCGGCTTTCGGGTGGTGGCCGCGGGAGGCGTCCGTGCCACGATCAGATAACGCTCCAAAGGCGGGATAGGAACCGCGCCTGCGTTGCAGCCTACGCGGCGTCATGGCAATCGAAGGAAAGACGTCGTCACACGGAGCAAGCCGTTGAGCGAAGCGAGCACCGAAGCGCCGCAAACTCAGCCGAACCGCAGCCCAGCGCTCGAAGCGCTTTGGCAGCGGGCCTTCGAAGCACAGGGCGCCAGGCGGCTCGACGAAGCCGATGCGGCCTATCGCGACTACCTCGCGCAGGACCCGATGAGCATCTCGGCCTGGGTGAATTTCGGTGTGGTGCTGCGCGGAATGCAGCGGTTCGAGGGATCGATCGCCTGTGCCCGCCGCGCGCTCACCATGGCGCCTGGCAACGACGTCATCCGCAACAACCTCGCCAACAGCCTCAACGATGCCGGCCACTACGTGGAGGCGCTCGAGATCCGCGAGGCACTGCTGGCCCAGACGCCGCGCGATGCCGGGAGGCTTGCCGCTGTCGCTTCGTCGCTCACTTGGCTGAAACGCCACGAGGAGGTGATTGCCCGCGTCGATCAAGCAGACCGTGAGGGTTGGGCCGATGCCAGACCACGCATCCAGCGCGGCTTCTCGCTCCTCGCGCTCGGCGAGCATGGGCGCGGTTTCGCGGATCTCGAGTATCGCCATGAGGCCGGCCAGGTCGATCTACCTGATCCTGAGCCCGGAACGCTTTGGCGCGGCGGCTCACTCGATGGGCGTCATCTCGTCCTAACCCCGGAACAGGGCCTGGGCGACGCAATCGCGATGGCGCGTTTCGTTCCACAGCTTCAGCGTCTTGGCGCGCGGAAGGTGACGTTCGCCGTGCGCAAGCCCGTCATCCGGCTGTTGCAGGGTACGCCCGGCGCCGATCAGGTCGTGGACCGCATGGAGCGATCCGAGCGCGATCTTTACGTGCCCCTGCCCAGCCTGCCCGCGCGTCTCGATTTCGATGGCCCGCCGCCACCGCCGGCGAAACTCACCTTGCCGGACGACTCAGTCGCACGAGCCAAGAAGCGGACTGCCCCGTTCCGCGACCTGTTCCGCGTCGGTATCGTTTGGACGGGCAGCCTCACCAACGCCATCAACCCACGCCGCGCCCTTTCCCCGCTCACGATGCTGCGCTTCGGATCGATCCGAAAGGTGCAGCTCTTCAGCCTCTACAAGGGCGACGCGCATGCTGATTTCATCGCTTCCGGCGCCGTTGGGCCGATCGTCGATGCATGCGGCGACGACCGCGACTTGGCGGATGGGGCCGCGATGGCGGCTGAGATGGATCTCGTGATCTCCGCCGATACCGGCATCGCCCATGCCGCCGCCTCCCTCGGCTGCGAGGTTTGGATCCTGAACGCGTGGGAGAGCTTCTGGTATTGGGGCGAGGAGGACCGCACACCCTGGTACCCGTCGGTCCGCCTCTTCCATCAGACCCGGCGTCGCCACTGGGACGATGTGCTGGACCGCGTGGATGCGGCGCTCCGCGAACGCGTCGCTGCCTGGGAGGCGGCGAGATGACCGACCGATTGATGGTCGAGGTTTCGGCCGGGGAACTCCTCGACAAGATCACCATCCTCGAGATCAAGGCAGCGCGCATCGCCGATCCCGCCAAACACGCCAATGTGGCGCAGGAGCTGAGCGCGCTTCGAGAAGCCGCTAGCGCGTTGGTCGAAAGCCCCGACCTTGAAGCGTTGATCAGGGATTTGAAGTCCGTCAACGAAGCGCTCTGGGAGATCGAGGACGAGATCCGCGCCTGCGAGGCTGCAGGGGCGTTCGGCGCGCGCTTTATCGAGCTTGCACGGAGTGTCTATGTCACCAACGACCGTCGTGCAGCGTTGAAGCGCGAGATCAATCTGCTGGTCGGCTCGCGCATCGTCGAAGAGAAGCAGTATACGCCCTACGAGGCGCGATCGCAGCGATCGGGGGGCGAGAGCTGAACCGAGCGATCCCCCGGCATGGCCGGGGGATCGAGATTTTATGTGCCGGATCGTGTGACTCTCTTTCGTCGGATCAGCACCGACAACGGCACATGAAGCGGATGCGCCCAGACTTAGGGCAGGATCACCGCGTCGATGACGTGGATCACGCCGTTCGACGCTTCGATGTCGGCGGCCACAACGCTCGCATTGTCGATAGTTACGCCATCGGTGGCGTCGATATCGGCGGTCGAGCCCTGCACGGTCTCGACGCTCATGGCCTTGCCGGCGATGTCGGTGCTCATCACCTTGCCCGGGACCACGTGGTAGGTCAGCACCGCGACGAGCTGATCCTTGTTCTCCGGCTTCAGCAGGTTTTCGACCGTGCCCTCCGGCAGCGCGGCGAACGCCTCATCCGTCGGCGCGAAGACCGTGAACGGCCCATCACCCTTCAGCGTCTCCACGAGCCCAGCAGCCTGCACCGCAGCGACGAGCGTGTTGAAGCCATCGGCCGAAACAGCGGTGTCGACGATATCCTTGCTCGCGCTGCCAGCCTGCACGGGCGCAGAAAGGCCAAGCCCAACGACTGCGGCGACGGCGAAGGCGATCTTCTTCAGCATGGGGTTCTCCATTTGAGCGACGGCGCGCCGCATCGGCGCGGCCTCAGCCGGAGCTATGTCGTCGCGTATCCTAATCAGCACCGCCGAGGGCCCCTTCCCACACTGTAGTGGGAATTTTTCCCACGTAAAATCGGCAGACAAAAGTACAATTGGCCGCATTCACGGCTCACGGCGACGCACAGGTCAGGCGGGAGAAGATCTCAACACGTCCCGGATCGCGGCCTCGATCCGGTCGGCCAGTTCAATGCGTTCCTCGGGGCTCAGAAAAGCCCCGAGCTCGATCTCACGGCCCCCGCCCTGCAGCGTCAGATACTGCTCGGGGCGGGCATTCTCATGGAGCGTCAGGCGGACCCAGTAGGGATCGGCATGCCAGAGACGGATCTCCCCGTTCCGCTCATGCCGTTCGATCCGCAGCTCATCGGGCCACAGCATCACCCGCTCATAGTGCCGCGCATCGGCAGAGTTGCGGTGGAGTGCATACCACATCGCCCACATCACCAAGAGCACGAAGCAGAGCGGGATCCAAACGACCTTGGTCGCGACGAGCGGTAGCAGCGGCACGGAGAAGCCGGAGCCTAGGAGCCATAGGAACCGCTTGCGCCCTCTGCCGCTCAGCGAGCGGTTGGGCCAGAGATCGAGGGAAAGCAGCGGCTGATCCGCCCGCTCTCCCCCGTTTGGTGTCTGCGCAGCCAGGTTCACCGACCCAGCCGCACTATCACCGGCCAGCGTCATGACCCTTAGTGCGCCCCCTGCTTGTCCCACTCCTCGCGAGTGGGCAGCGTCTCGAAGGTGTGCTCGGGCGGCGGGTTCGGCAGCGTCCACTCAAGCGTGGCCCGCGGATCGTCCCAGTAGTTCGGGTTCGTCACCTTCTCCCCATGCCGCAGCGTGTACCAGATGATGTAGAGGAAGAAGAGGAACGACGCGAAGGAGATGAAGGCGCCGATCGAGCTGATATAGTTCCAGAGCGCAAAGGCCTCGGGATAGTCGATATAGCGCCGCGGCATGCCCTGACGGCCCAGGAAGTGCTGCGGGAAGAAGGTGATGTTCGCACCGATGAACATCGTCCAAAAGTGGATCTGACCCCACTTCTCCGGATACTGCCGGCCCGACATCTTCCCGATCCAGTAGTAGATCCCGCAGAAGATGCCGAAGACCGCACCCAGCGACATGACATAGTGGAAGTGCGCGACCACGTAGTAGGTGTCGTGATAGGCGCGGTCGATGCCGGCCTGGCTCAGCACGATGCCGGTCACGCCGCCCACAGTGAACAGGAACAGAAACCCGATCGCCCAGAGCATCGGGACCCGCAGGTCGATCAC
>JBCDFC010000149.1:0-12328 GCA_039178805.1 Pseudomonadota bacterium
GAGGAGCGACAGCAGCATCGCCGCCATGCCGACGGCCAGCGACACCTGCCCCCCCGCCATGACCTGGGCCAGCATGTCGCGGCCAAGATTGTCGGTGCCCATCGGATGCGCCCAGGTCATGCCCTGGTTGCCGATGCGCGGGTCGAGCTTTCCGGGATCGATCGTGTGGATATAGGGTCCCACGAAGCACAGCAGCAAGATGCCGACGAAGACGAGCGTCCCCGCCATCGCGCCCTTGTGCACGAGAAACTGGCGGGTGACGTCCTTCCACAACGAGAGCTGCGCGCGGCTCGCGGCCGGTGCGGGACCCGATGCCGGAACGGCTCCTGGGACAGCTCCGGGTGTGGCGGCTTCCTCCGCCGCTGGATCGCGTGCCGCCTCAGTCATAGCGGATCCTCGGGTCCATCACGCCATAGAGCAGATCGGCGATCAGATTGCAGAGCACGATGAGAACCGCGAAGAGGAAGGTCAGCGTTTGCACGAGCGGAATATCCGCCGACTGGATGCCGACGATCAGAAGTTGTCCGAGCCCGTTCACCCGAAAGATCTGCTCGGTGATGATGGCGCCGCCAAAGATCGTCGGCACGCCGAGGGCGATCACCGTGATGACCGGGATGAGGCTGTTGCGCAGCACATGGGCGACGATGACCGACCGCTCTTTCAAGCCCTTCGCGCGCGCTGTGCGCACATAATCTTGGCGCAGATTGTCGAGGACGCTCGCGCGGACGAAGCGGCTGATCTGGCTCGCGTTGAAAAGCGCCAGGACCATGGTGGGCATGATCATCTGCTTCACTTGGTAGACGAAGCTGTCCCAGTCTTCGACCACATGCGTCGTGTCATAGACCGAGGGCAGCCATTGCAGGTTCACGGCAAAGACGATGATGAAGACGAGGCCCGTGAAGAAGGTCGGGACCGAGAAGCCCAGCATCGCGAAGCCGGTCGCGGCCTGGTCGAACCAGGAATACTGCTTGTAGGCGGAGATCACGCCGAGCGGGATCGCGAGGACGACGCCGATCACATAGCTCATACCGACGACCCAGAGCGTCTGGGGCATGCGTTCGGCGATGAGATCCACCACCGGCGAGCGGGTCGACCAGGAGAGGATCCGGGGCCTGTCGCCTTCGCCGAAGACGGCCCCGGTCCAGCCTTCGAAGAGATTGAGCGGCTCGTTGATAAAGAACTGCTCGCACCATTTGAGGTAGCGGATATGGAAGGGCTCGCCGAGGCCGAGGGACTGGCGAATTTGCTCGCGCACCTCGGGCGGGATCGTGAGCGGCAGGTTCGCCGTCGGATCGGACGGCGCGAGGTCCAGGATCGCGAAGATGACGAAGCTGATGAAGATCAGCGTCGGCACGGCGATCAAGAGGCGCCTCAGCGCGTAGGAAAGCATAGATCAGGTACCGCTCACGTTCTCGGAAAAGAAAAGGAACGCGCCCTCCGCATGGGCGAAGGGCGCTGCTTTCAGAGAGACGCGATCACTCGGTCCTGTGCCAGTCGGCGACGTTCCAAAGCTCGCTGTCCCAGTCGTTGATCTTCACGCCCGCGAGGCTGTTGGCATGGGCCGACACGCCGCCGCGGTGGATGAGCGGGATGATCACATAGGACTGCATGAGCATGTCGTTCATGCGCTTGGCGAGGCTCTGACGCTCCGACAGATCCGCCGTGCGGGCCATCTCCTTGACGAGCGCGTCGTATTCCGGATCGCAGTAGCGCATGACGTTGTTGCCCTGCCACTGGGACTGGGGCCTCGGCATGTCGCTGCAGATCCAGGAGGCCATGTAAGCCTCGGGATCCACGCCCGCGAAGTTGTTCGTGTACATCTCGATATCGGCGTAGAACTTCTGGAACGTGTCCGGGCTTGCCGGGTCGCCGCCGAAGAAGACGCTGGCATCGATGTTGCGCAGCTCCGTCTCGACGCCGATCTCGGACCACCACTGCTTGATGAGCGCCTGGGCGCCCTGGCGGACCGAGTTGGTCGAGGTTTGATAGAGAACGGAGAGCGGCGTGCCCTCGAACTCGCGGATGCCGTCGCCGTCGCTGTCGACGATGCCGGCGCCATCGAGGAGCGCGTTGGCGCCCGCGATGTCCTGCGTCTTGCAGCTATCGTTGGCGGTCGAGGCATAGGCCGCGGGGGCGGGGAGCACGTTGCAGGTCACCTGACCGGCCTTGCCATAGCCCACATCCACGAGAAGCTGCCGGTCGATCGCCATGGAGAGCGCTTGGCCAATCACCGGGTTCGTCAGGAACGGATGCGGCCCGCCCTCGACCGTGGAGCGCTTGTCGCCGAGTGCGGTGTCGGGGTTCGTCTGGTTGAGATGGAGACGCTCGACCGAGGTTGCATAGGCCACGACCACCGTGCCTTTGCCGGCCGCTTCCATCTGCGTCAGGATCTCGGGCTCGATCTGCAGGTTCCAGGCGTAGTCGAACTCACCCGTCTCGAGCACGGAACGCGCGGCCGATGCCGCATCGCCGCCGCCCTTGAAGAGCACGGTCTGGAAGGCGGGCTTGTCGGCCTCGCGATAGTTCTCGTTCGCCTCCATTGTAATCACGTCGTTCGGCTTGAACTCGGTGACTTTGAAGGGGCCGGTGCCGATCGGGCCGAAGTTTTCGGCGGTGCACTCGGGCGCCTTGGCGCCAATGCAGTCCGCGAACTGCGCTTTCTGGATGATCGGGCTCTCGGAGCCGACGAAGGCCGTGTAGGGGAAGGGCTTCGGCTCGGTGAAGGTGATTTTGATGGTCTTGGCATCGACCGCCTCGACATTCGAGACGCCCTCGAAATAGGAGGCCTGGGCACAGCCGCCCTCGGGATGGGTGCAGTACTGCCAGGTGAAGACCGCGTCATCGGCGGTGAGCGGCGTGCCGTCGGACCAGTTGATCCCGTCCTTCAGCGTCCAGGTGATGGTGGTGAGGTCCTCGGAGACGCCGCCATTGGCGACGGTCGGGATGTCCTCGACGAGGAGCGGGAAGAACTCACCATTCTGATCGTAGCGCACCAAAGGCTCGATGATCATCGAGCTCGACTCGACTTCCTTGGTGCCGCCGGAGAGGTATGGGTTCAGCGTCGAGGGCGCCTGCCAGTAGATGATGTTGAGCTGGCCGTCGCTCCCGCGCTCTGCCATCGCGGGCGTGGCGAGCATCGCCGCGGCGCTGGCTGTCAGGAGAAGGCGTCGTGAAATCATGATATCGTTCCCTGTCAGGTCATTGCGTCTTTATGGGCTGGCCAGAGGCCAGATGGCGCAGCCTGTAGGCGATTGTCCCGGAATGGAAGCGAAAAAGCGGGCAGTCACGCCGTTGCGAGCATTGAATGGGCAACCGTCCCAAAGTCATGCCTGGTCGAGAAGCAGTGGGGGCTCGCACATTGGGCAGCGCCGTGCTCTAGAAGGCGGCAGATCTGGACGGGTCGGCCCGTTGGGAGGCAAGTTCCGAGGCCCGCTGGGAGCCCCGTTGGGAGGAATACATGACCGCCTTTGATGCCGTGGCCGCCTATGGATCGCGCCGCTCGCCCGTGCTTGCGGACAATGTCGTGGCCACGTCCCAGCCGCTGGCGGCGGAGGCTGGAGTGCGGATGCTGCATCGCGGCGGGAACGCCGTCGATGCGGCGCTGGCGGCGGCGATAACGCTCACGATCGTGGAGCCGACGGGCAACGGGATCGGCGCGGATGCTTTTGCGATCCTATGGGATGGCAAAGGGCTCCATGGGCTGAACGCTTCCGGCAGGTCGCCTGCGGGATGGACGCCGCAGCGCTTTGCTGGGCGCTTTGCTGGGCGCGCTGCGATGCCTGAGCGCGGTTGGGACAGCGTAACGGTGCCCGGTGCCGTCGGCGCCTGGTCCGCATTGTCGGAACGGTTCGGCCGGCTGCCCTTCGAAGCGCTGTTCGAGCCTGCAGTGACGCTCGCCGAACGCGGCTTCATCGTCTCGCCCGTGATCGGCGCTCTCTGGGCGCGGGCGGCGGGGTTGCTGGCGGGTGAGCCGGGATTTGCCGAGCATTTTCTTCCGGGGGGGCGTGCCCCTCGCGCAGGCGAGCGTTTCGTGAACCTGCCCGCGGCGGCGAGCCTCCGAGAGATCGCGGAGACGAAGGGTGAGAGCTTTTATCGGGGCCCCTTGGCCGAGCGGATCGTGGCGGATGCCGCCCGCCATGGCGCGGCGCTGACGCTCGACGACATGGCGGCGGAGCGGCCGGATTGGGTGCAGACCGTCTCGGGGCGTTTCGACGGTGTGACGCTGCATGAGATCCCGCCCAACGGGCAGGGGATCGCGGCCTGCATGGCGCTCGAGATGCTGGCGCATACGCCCGTGCGTGAGCTTGGCCCCGACGATCCGCGTGCGATGCACATCATGATCGAGGCGGTGAAGCTCGCCCTTCGCGACGCCGAGGCCTGGGTGGCCGACCCGAAAGCGATGAGCGATGTGGGGGCGGAGGCGCTTCTGGCGCCTGGGTATCTCGCTGAGCGGGCCGCCTTGATCGATACCGGCCGTGCGCAGGATTTCGGGGCGGGTGCCCCACGGCGGGGTGGTACGGTGTACCTCACGGCTGCCGATGCCGACGGCATGATGGTGTCCTTCATTCAGTCGAACTATGCGGGTTTCGGCTCGGGCGTGGTGGTGCCGGGCACGGGCATCCATCTGCAGAACCGTGGCGCGGGTTTCGTGCTCGACGAAGGGCATCCGAACCGGGTCGGCCCGTCGAAGCGGCCGTTTCACACGATCATCCCCGGGTTCCTGATGGAGGAGGCGGCGCCCCGCATGTCCTTTGGCGTGATGGGTGGGCCGATGCAGGCGCAGGGCCATGTGCAGATGGTGCTGCGCACGGCCCTCTGGGGTCAGGACGTGCAGACCGCGGCCGATGCGCCCCGTTGGCGCGTGACCGAGGGCGTGGGTCTGGCGGTGGAGACGTCGATGCCGGCGGCGACGCTCGAGGCGCTGGCAGACCTCGGCCATGTGCTGAACCTGGAGCCGCCGGATGCGGCCTTCGGTTTTGGCGGTGCGCAGCTCATCCAAAGGCTGGAGGGCGGCGGCTACGCAGGCGGCTCCGATCCTCGCAAGGACGGTCTGGCTCTCGGCTTCTGAAAGGGCGTGCTACGGTCTGGGTCGCGCAGGTCCGAACCGTCGCGCGCCCGTTCAGAAGCCGTGCGATCGGCGGGGTCTTAGGCGGTGATGGTAGCGGGTCCCCGCGCCCACCCGCGTCATCGTCACCCGATTCGAACGAAGGAACCGCTAAACCATCGATCCCATCCCGTGCTGGTGTTGCGCGACGGGCCCGAGCTGCGTTCGCAGGATATTAGTCTTTCGCTCGGTAACCTGTCGTGGGAGGGCGCGGAGCTCTCAGGGCCGCCAGCGCGGCTCCAGATGCCGTCGACAATGCGCGTGACGCCGTCGTTCAGGCTCCGTGCCTATGGGCCGCACCCGCGGCGCTTCCGCGTTCTGACGGCATAGGACCCAAGCTCTACCTGGTCTTTCGGTGACCGTCAGCCCATTCGGCCGATCGGCGAAGTTTCAGTCGGACGCATATCCTGCCGACGCGTTCAGTGTCCTGCGCGACGGCCCGCCTCGGCTGCAACACCTCGCTCAGATCTGGGATCGGCCAGGATCCGGGCCTTGAACGATCACGAAATGTTGTGAGACGAGGTGAACTTATCGTGGCGCTTGGCCGCGAGCGCTGTCAGCCAGGTCACGCCCCAGCCACCACCCGTTGTCACAGTCCACGACCCGTGCGCGGCCCCGCGGGTCGGAGCGAGGCCCGCATGTCCCAGTATCGCCTCACCCTCCTTAGCATCCTCTCCACCGCAGCCTTGGGCGTCGGCACCGGGTTGGGGATGGCACAGACCGTCAAACTCGATCCCATCGTGGTCGTCGGTGAGAAGGTCGAGCGCTCCTTCCTCGAGACCACCACATCGGTTGGTGTCGTCACTTCGGAGGATTTGGAGAACTACGCGATCTTCGATCTCTTCGACGGGTTCGACCGCCTCGCCAATGTTCGGATCAACGAGACGGACGGCAACAATGCGCTGCAGATCCGGGGCCTCAACGCCGATGGCATCAGCGATATCGCCAATGCTCAGCCCCTCATCTCGGTCATCATCGACGGGGCGACGCAGAACAACGAGGGCATTCGGCGCGGTCTTCGAAGCAGTTGGGACCTCGAACAGGTCGAGGTGCTGCGCGGCCCGCAATCGGGTCTTTATGGCCGTGCGGCGCTCGCCGGCGCTGTCGTCATCGAGTCGAAAGATCCGACCTTCTTCTGGGAGGCGGGGGCGCGCGGCTTTGGCGGCAACAACGAGACGGGCGGCGCTGCCTTCGTCATTTCGGGCCCTGTGATCGAGGACGAAGTGGCTTTCCGGGCGAGCGGCGAGTTCCGGACCCGCGATCTCAACATCGATTACGCCGATCCGGACAATGAGTTCCTGGGCGAGGACGATGTTCTCAATTTCCGCACCAAGCTCTTGATCGAACCCGAGGCCGTGCCGGGGCTGAGCGCGCTCTTCACCTTCAATCGCAATGTCGATCAGACCGGCTCGCGTCTCGTCTCGGGCCCCGATTTCTTCGACCGGTTCCTGGAGGGAGAGGCCGCGTTCAGCGAGCTCCGTGAGGCGACCGTGGACAACTACATCGCCGAGATCTCCTACGACCTCTCGGACACGCTGACCGCGCGGTCGATCACCGCTTTCATCGACACCGATCTCGAGATCTCGAGTGCGCCCGCCGCCACGACCTTCATCCGCGACGATATCCGCAACGGCGGGGACATCACCGAGGAGTTGCGCCTCGAGATCGACGATCCGGAGGGTACCGGCGTGACGGGCGTCCTCGGCGCCTATTACGCGAATGTCGAAACCGAGACGGAGACGGACATCCTGATCGATCTCGGCAACGGGCTGATCCCGGCGCAGACCGGGACGATCGAGAACGGGACCGAAACCATCGCGTTCTACGCCGATCTCCGCTGGAACGCTTATGGGCCGTTCTCGCTGCTCGGCGGGCTTCGCTATCAGCGCGACAAGGTCGGAACGAACGCGGATACGGTGACGCTTGCCGGTCCGCGCGCCTTCGATCTTCAGGAGACCTTCGATGTGTTCCTGCCGAAAGCGGGGCTCGCCTTCGAGATCGACGAGACGCAGAGCGTTGCTGTGACCGCTGCACGCGGCTATCGGCAGGGCTTCAGCGAGCTCATCATCGGCACGGGTGAGCAGAACGACGTGGATCCCGAATTCGTCTGGACCTACGAGCTCGCCTATCGCTTCGTCTCGCCGGAACTCGGCCTCACCCTCGGCGCTAACGCCTTCTTCAACCAGTACCGCGATCAGCAGATCTCCATCGTGAACCCGGATTTCCCGCCCTTCACCAACACCTTCAACATCGGCAGCTCCCGCTCCTATGGCGCCGAGATCGAGGGACGCTACGATCTCGGGAACGGGTTGCAGCTTTTCGGCGCGGTCGGGCTGCTCGACACCGAGATCAGGGATCTGGAAGATCCGGTTTGCGACCCCTCCGGCGGGAACTGTGCGGGCAACGACTTTCCCGAGGCACCGACCGCCACGGTCTCCTTCGGCGGGTTCTATGAGCATGAGAGCGGTGCCTTCGCCTCGGCGGATGCGAGCTACACGAGCGGCTTCTTCAGCTCGAGCAACATCAACAACGATCCCGAGTTGGAGATCGATGCGCGGTTCCTGCTGAACGCGAGCATCGGCTACCGGACCGAGCATGTGGCCGCGACGATCTTTGCCAAGAACATCCTGAACAAGGACTACCTGACGTCCCAGCGGAGCGACACGAGCGGCTTCGTCGGCGACAGTGTGACCGTTGGCGCGGCCTTGGAGGTGCGGTTCTGAGCCTTAAAAGGATGTCGCGCGGGCGCTGTAGGCGGCTGGGCTCCGCGCCCTCCCGCGTCAGCATTGATCGTTTTTGCTGAAGAACTCTCTAACATCGCGTTCCCCAGAAATGGCACTGTTGCGCCCTCTGGCTACGCAGCGTTCGCTGCTTATTAAGGCCTGACGTGGCATCCTGACGTGGGAGGGCGCGGAGCTTGAGGTCGTTCTCGATGTTCTCCAATGAGCGAGCCTTTCTCAGTCGCCTGGAGCCTAAACGCCTTCCAAGTCGCGCTTTGAGGCCCTAGCTCAGCCTGATCAGCGAGAGATGCCGTTCGAAAGGCGCATCATGTCCGATCTCTTCGATCCCCTGACGCTGCCGTGCGGGGCCGTCCTGAAAAACCGGCTCGTGAAAGCGGCGATGTCGGACTCGCTCGGCGATGGTACCGGGCATCCGACGCCTGAGCAGGTAAGGCTCTATGAGCGCTGGGCCTTGGGTGGTCTCGCGGCGGCGATCGTCGGCGAAGTGCAGGGCGATCCGGGCTTCGCCGAGAAGCCCGGCAACCTCGTTCTGAACGATGCGTCCGATCTCGGCCGGTTCCGCGCGCTGGCAAAGCGGGGCCAGGAGAACGGGGCTGCGCTTTGGCTGCAGCTTGGCCATGCCGGTGCGCTTGCCTATGCGCCGACGAGCTTGCCGATTGGGCCGAGCGCTCTCGATCTGCCCGGGCTTGTCTGCGGCGCGCTCTCCGAAGCGGAGGTTGCGCGGTTGCCGGGGGCCTTTGCCCGGACGGCTGCGCTTGCGCGTCGGGCGGGGTTCGGCGGTGTGGAGATCCATGCGGCGCATGGGTTCTTGCTGAGCCAGTTTCTCTCACCCCTCTTCAACAAGCGCGACGATGCCTACGGTGGGACGATCGCCAATCGGGCCCGGCTCTTGCTTGAGAGCGTCGCGGCGGTTCGCGCATCCGTCGGGCCTGGGTTTCCGATTGCGGTGAAGCTCAATGCGTCGGACCTACTTGAGGGTGGGTTGAGCGGGGATGAGGCGCTGGAGGTTGTGCGCCTCCTCGACCGGGTCAGCGTCGATCTGATCGATATCAGCGGCGGGACCTATTTTCCGGGGGCCAAGGCTGCGTCGGATGGGTCGGGGCAGGGGCCCTATTTTCTGGACTTCGCCAAGCAGGCGCGGGGTGTGACGACCAAGCCCCTGATGCTGACCGGCGGGTTCAAGTCGCGGGCGCAGGCGGCGGAGGTTGTGGCGAGCGGTGTGGTCGATGTCGTGGGGCTTGCCCGGGCACTGGTGCTTGAGCCCGACCTGCCCAATCTTTGGGCTGCCGGTCGCATGCCTGAGCCTGAGTTTCCCCGTTTCACCGCCGCGCCGGAAGGGGGCATCACCGCCTGGTACACCATGCGCTTGACCGAGATCGGCGCGGATCGGGAGACGGGCGAGATCGGTGATCTGATGCAGGCGATCGAGGCTTATGAGGCGCGGGATGGCACGCGCACGGCGATCTGGCTTCGGCATTTCGGAGCGCCCGGCACGGCGCCGATGTCTGAAAGCGACCAAGCTATGGACAGAACTGTCTAGACAGCGCCCGACCGCCCCCCTAGCGTTCCGTGTCAACACGCATGCCACGGGAGGCCGGGATGAAGGATCAGTATCGGGTCGTCGTGATCGGGGGCGGGGTCGTCGGCTCCTCGGTCCTCTACCATCTGGCGAAATTCGGCTGGACCGATATCGCGCTCATCGAGCGCTCGGTGCTGACCGCGGGCTCATCCTGGCACGCGGCTGGCGGCGTTCACGCGCTCAATGCCGATCCGAATATGGCGGCACTCCAGGCCTATACGATCGACCTTCTCTCGGAGATCGAGGAGGAGAGTGGGGTCAATATCGGGCTTCATATGACGGGCGGTGTCACCGTCGCCTCGGCGCCTGCGCGTTGGGAGTGGCTGCAGGCCGCCTATCGCATTTTCCAGACCATCGGGATCGAGGACTGTCATCTGATGACGCCCGAGGAGGTCAAGAAGTCCTGTCCGATCATGGATGTGGAGGGCGTGATCGGCGGGTTGTGGGCGGATCGCGAGGGCTATGTCGACACCACGGGCACGGTCCATGCCTATGCCCGCTGCGCCAAGATGCGGGGCGCGGATGTGATCGAGCACAACCGGGTGCTGGAGCTTCACTGGAAGGGCGACCATTGGCAGGTCGTGACCGAGAAGGGCACCATCCGGGCCGAGCATGTGGTCAATGCCGGTGGCCTTTGGGCCAAGCAATGCGGGCGCATGGTGGGGCTTGATTTGCCCGTCTCGCCGCTTGCGCATCACTACTTCCTGACGGGGTCGATCCCGGAGATCGAGGCGCTCGATTTCGAGGTCCCGATGACCGTAGATCTCGAGGGCTTCACGTATATGCGCCAGGACAAGAAGGGCATCCTGGTCGGCATCTACGAGATCAATCATCAGCATTGGATGATGGACGGCGCGCCTTGGGAGTACGGGATCGAGCTTCTGCAGGAGGATACCGACCGGATCGAGAACGAGCTGGCGTTGGCCTTCAAGCGCTACCCGTGCCTTGAGCATGTGGGGATCGAGAACTGGGTGAACGGCGCCTTCACCTTCAGCCCCGATGGCAATCCGCTGGTGGGTCCTGTCTCGAGCGTGCCGAACTACTGGCTCGCCTGCGGGGTCATGGCGGGCTTCCTGCAGGGCGGGGGCGTCGGCAAGACGCTGGCCGAGTGGATGATCCATGGTGAGACCGAGGCCGATGCCTGGCCCATGGATATCGCGCGCTATGGCGCGTTCGCCTCGAACCGGGAGTACATCAAGCAGACGACGGGGCAGTTCTACTCCCGCCGGTTCGTGATGACCTATCCGAACGAGCAGTTGCCCGCGGGCCGGCCGCTCAAGATGGCGCCTGCGCATGATGCGATGACGGCGGCGGGGGCACGCTGGGGCTGCTCCTGGGGGCTCGAAGTGCCGATCTACTTCGCGCCGAAGGAGTTCGAGGAGACGCCGACGCTCAAGCGCTCCGATGCCGAGCCCTTCGTTGCCGAAGAGTGCAAGGCGGTGCGGGAGGCGGTGGGGCTTCTCGATATCTCCGGCTTCTCCCGCTACGAGGTGACGGGCCCGCAAGCCGAGGCCTGGCTTGACCGGATCATGGCGGGGCGGTTGCCGAAGCCTGGGCGGGCGCGGCTCGCGCCGATGCTGGCGCCTTCGGGCCGGCTCAAAGGCGATCTCACGGTCTTCAACTGGGGCGATGGAACCTGGTGGATCATGGGGTCCTATTACCTGCGCACCTGGCACATGCGCTGGTTCAAGGATCACGCCGAGGACGGGGTCTCGGTGCGTGACATCTCCGACGATATCGTCGGCTTCTCGGTTTCGGGCCCCAATAGCCCAAGGTGCTGGAGCGGCTGACCGATGCGGATGTGAGCGCCAAGGCGATGCCCTTTATGGGGGCGCGGGTGATGGATCTGGGGCTCATTCGCGCGCGGGTCGGGCGGCTCTCGGTCTCGGGCGAGCTGGGCTACGAGATCAATTGCCGCGCCGCCGAGCATATCGCGCTTCGGCGTATGCTGCTCGAGGCAGGGGCCGATCTCGGCATTAAGGAGTACGGCTTCAACGCGCTTCTGTCGCTCAGGCTCGAGAAGTCCTTCGGCATCTGGTCGGCGGAGTTCCGGCAGGAATATACGCCGGCCATGACGGGCATGGACCGCTGGATCGACTGGGACAAAGAGGGCTTCATCGGGCGCGAGGCGGCGATTGCCGAGCGGGATGGGAACGGGCCTGCGAAGGTGCTGGCGACGCTGGAGATCAAGGCGAACGGGGCGGATGCCTCGGGCTATGAGCCGATTTGGTCCGAGGGGCGGCGCGTCGGCTACGTCACCTCCGGGCGCTATGGCCATACGGTGGACAAGTCGCTCGCCATGGCGCTGATCGAGCCCGGGCTGGCGGCGCCCGGCACGGCGCTGAGTGCCCATGTGGTGGGTGTCGAGCGGGAGGCGGCAGTCATACCGCCCTCGCCCTATGATGCGGAGGGCAAGGCGATGCGGCTGTGACCGCGCTGCCGCCCGAACCCGAGAGCGCGCCGCCGCTGCGCGAAAGCGGGGCGCGGCGGAGGCGGCGTCGGCCGGCCGTGGCGGATGGAGCAGAGGGCCCGCCCGCGCCGCGGAGCGAGGCCTATCGCACGCTCCGCAACCCCTTTCCCGCCGTCCCGGTCTTTACGGAGGACCGGATCGTGGCGATCCACGAGGCCGCGCTCGACGTGCTGGAGCGGCTTGGGGTCTGTGTCCTGCTGCCCGAGGGTCGGGCGTTGTTCGCTGCCGGCGGCTGCATGGTCGACGACGCGACCGAGATGGTGCGGATTGGGCGGGAGGTCGTGGAGGCGGCGCTCGCCACGGCCCCACGCTCGATCCCCGTGACGGCCGGCGCGCGGCATCGCGATCTGGTGCTGGAGCTTGGAACGCTTGCGATCCAGTCTGGGGCAGGTGCGCCCCATGCCTCGGACAGGCTGCGCGGGCGGCGCCCGGGC
>JBCDFC010000150.1:0-12264 GCA_039178805.1 Pseudomonadota bacterium
CAGCCGTTTCGGCGTGATGTTTTTCGAGGAGCCGGTCGCCGCCTTCCGCAACATCCGTAGCGCGCTCAAGCGCGGGGGGCGGGCCGTCTTCGTCGTGCATGCGGATCGGAAGCTGAGCCCTTGGGCAAGTCTGCCTGCCCAGATCGCCGCCGAGGTGCTAGGGCCGCCAGAACCCACGCCCCCGGGCGCTGCGGGTCCCTTCGGCTGGGAGAGCCCGGAGATCTTCGCGCCGATCCTCGAGGACGCAGGCTTCGCCGATATCGCCTGGGATACACATCCCATCGAGGGGCCCATGGGCTCTGGGCTCGACCCTGATCCCGTCACCGCAGCACTGCTGATGGTGCGCAACATCGGTGTGGTGGCGCGCAGGCTGAGCATGATCGAGGACGAAGGCGCACGCATCGCGACCTGGGACGCGATTGCCGAAAAGCTTGGTCCGGCGCTCGCCCCGCTCGTCCGGGATGGCGCTGTGTGGATCGGCGGGTGCGTCCATGTGATCACCGCCCGCGCCTAGGCGGCCGCTACGTCAGCTCGGATGAGGCCGCGGGGAGGTTCATCAGCCCTCCCTGCCGCCTCTACTCGGCAGCCTCGAACTTCAGCGCGACGCCGTTCATGCAGTAGCGCAAACCGGTCGGCGGCGGGCCGTCCGGGAACACGTGGCCGAGATGCGCATCGCAACGGGCGCAGACGATTTCGGTCCGGCGTGCGAACCAGGAATTGTCGTCATGCTCTTCGACCGCGTCCTCGGTGACGGGTTTCCAAAAACTCGGCCAGCCGGTTCCGGAATCGAACTTATGGCCCGCCTCGAACAGTGGTGCCCCGCAACAGACACAGCGGAACAATCCGGCTGCCTTGGGGAAATTGTCGTGCGTGAAAGGGCGCTCAGTCCCCTTCCGGCGTGTTACGCGATAGGCTTCGGGGCTCAGCTGCTGGCGCCATTCGGCATCGCTCTTCACGATCTTGTCCGTGATGTCGGCCATGGTCATCCTTTCCGTCGAATTCGTCATCGTCCTGTCACGCCGTCTGCGCTATATGCGCGACGGCAGCGCTGATAGCGCGTCCTGTGGCTACTATTTGGCGCAGGCGGGTAGCGACGCCAAGGGCGGTGCGGCGCGACAGACTGAGCGCGCCAAATGGTACCACGGGCGCGGCGCGACGGACGGAGGGTCGAATGTTCGGTCTCGGAAAGTTCACGGCGCGGCTCGCCAAGAGCGAGCAGGACATCCGGCGGTGCCAGCAACTCCGTTGGCTGAGCTTCCGTGCGAGCGAGGTCCCGGGCGAGCGCATCCATGACGGTCTGGATGCCGATGAGTTCGATGCACGCTGCTGGCATATGATGGTCGAATGCGGGCGCTCGGGTCAGCTCGTCTGCACCTTCCGCATGCAGGAGTTCGACAACGGCATGTCGATCGGACGGTCCTATGCCGCCAAATACTACGAGCTCTCGGCGCTCATGGATTATCCAGGCCGCATGCTTGAGATGGGGCGGTTCTGCATCCACCCCGAGTGGCGCGATCCAAACATTCTCCGCGTCGCCTGGGGCGCGATGAAGGGCTTCGTCGATCGCCGCAAGGTCGAGCTTCTGTTCGGCTGCTCGTCGTTCTCGGGTGTCGATGACGGGATCTATGAGGACGCCTTCGCGCTGTTGAAGGAAAAGCACCTGGCGCCGAAGCGCTGGCTGCCGCGCGTGAAGGCCCCGAAGGTCTTTCGCTTCGCCAAACAGCTTCGTTTCAAGAAGCCCGATCTCAAGCTTGCGATGCGGCGCATGCCGCCTCTTCTGCGCACGTATCTCGTCATGGGGGGCTGGGTGTCGGACCATGCGGTCGTCGACCACGACCTCAACACGCTCCATGTCTTCACGGGCGTTGAGGTCGCGCGCGTACCGAAGAAGCGGATCGCACGACTGCGCCGTGCCGGAGCGACGGGCGAGACCTGACGGTCCCGCGCTTGGTTCGGTCAATCGCCGAGGGCGACGCCCTCGCGCCTCGGATCCGCCCCGCCTTCCAACAGGCCGTCATCGCCGATGCGGATGATGTGAAGGCCGGAGGTCATCTCCTTCTCCTCGACCGCATGACCGATCGTGGCGAGCGCAGCGCCAACACTGTCCGGATGAACGCCGGCCTCCAGTGCCAAGGCCCCACGGTTGCGGTGCGACACATGGGGCGCCGCCGCCGCAGCGGCAGGGTCGGCGCCGTCGTCGAGGAGCGCGAGCAGACTGGTGACGACGTATTCTGGGATGCGTGAGCCCCCTGGTGAGCCAGTCAGGATCACCGGTGCACTCATGGAGCCGGCCGGATAGACCATTGTCGGCGCCATTGAGGACCGGGGCCTTTTCCCGGGGCCGGGCGCATTCGCGATCGGCGCACCGTCCGGTCCGGTCGGGCGGAAGGAGAAGTCGGTCAGCTGATTGTTCAACAGGATCCCCGCCGCCATCCGGCCCGAGCCGAAGGCCGTCTCGATCGACGCGGTGATCGAAATCGCCAACCCCTCACCATCGACGACCGAGAGATGCGTCGTACCGGGCGTCCCGGGGCTTGTGTCGGGCGCGCGCAGCATCCCCTCCCGCATCGGCGGCACACCGGCCTCGGCCGCATCGCGAGAGGCGATATCGGGCCGGATCGCGCGCGCGCGACGGGCCAAGTAGCTGCGGTCCAAGAGCCCTTCGACGGGGACATCGACCACATCGGGATCAGCCAAGTAGAGGGCACGATCCGCATAGGCCAGGCGCGAAGCCTCCGCGATGAGATGCGCACGGCGGGCACCGGTGGCGGGCGGGTACGTCGCCATCAACCCCAGTATCTGACCGACCGTCGTCGCCCCGGAAGACGGCGGACCCATGCCGCACACCCGCCACGCCGCCCTGTAGCGCAGACAGACAGGATCGCGTTCGATCACCTTGTAGGACGACAGATCGGCCAGGCTGAGCGTGCCCGGGCGCGGCGCGCGGCGGGTCGCGGCGATGATCGCCTCACCTACGGGGCCCTCATAGAGCGTATCGGCCCCACCCGCCGCGAGTTGGGCCAGCGTCTCCGCCAGCGCCGGTTGGCGCAGGATATCGCCGACCCTGAGCGGCTGTCCCCTCGACAGGTAAACATCGCCCGCATCGATGCTCGCCAGCCGCTCCGCGTAAGCGGTCGTGAGACCGACGAAACGCGGCGTCACGGCAAAACCGTCGCGCGCCAACCGCTCCGCCGGCGCAACGAGGCGCGCCCATTCGAGCTTGCCATGCTGCGTGTGGAGCACCTGGAGGAGACGGCCGAGACCAGGGACGCCGATGGAGCGACCGGAGCCGACGGCATCCCAGAAGGACAGCGGCTCCCCATCATCGAGGAAGAGATCCGGCCCCGCGCTCGCGGGCGCCGTCTCCCGCGCGTCGAGGGTGGTGAGGCCATCCGGCCCATGCACCAAGGCGAAGGCGCCGCCGCCAAGGCCCGAGGACTGCGGCTCGACCACATTGAGGACGAGAAGCGCCACGATCGCCGCATCCGCCGCCGACCCGCCATCGCGAAGGGCCTCAAGACCGGCTTCCACGGCCAGAGGATGGGCCGCAGCGATCATATACGTCTCGGCCGTGGCCAAGGGCTTGGCCGCGCGTCCGGTCGCAGCCTCCGGCGTCGCCCGGCCGGCATCGGCCGTGGCCGATACCTGCGCGGACGCGGGAGCACCCGAGAAAACCATAGTCGCAGTGGCGAGAGAGAGGGCGAGAGAGGCGCGGCGCATAAGCGATCTCCTGTGCGGGGCACAGGCAGCCTGCGCCTCCGCCGCCCGCATGAACAGTCCTTGGTGGCGCGCTGCAATCACCGCCGGCATCTTCCACCATCCGTCGGGGCGCTGTAGCGTCACGTGCAGTCGATCCAGTCCAGGAGGGAGCGATGAACTCCGATCACCTTACCCGCGCTGCGGGCTCGCTCGTGCGCTATGGCGGTAGCTTCTCGGATTTCCTGCCCGTCAGCGCCGAGGGCACCGTGCTGCGCGATCGGCAGGGACGCGAAGTGCTGGACTTCACCTCCGGCCAGATGAGCGCGATCCTTGGCCATTCCCATCCCGAGGTGGTGGCCACTGCGCGCGACTGGGTCGGCAAGCTCGATCACTTGTTCAGCGGGATGCTGTCGGAGCCTGTGCTGGAACTTGCGGAGGCGTTGAAAGGCGTTACACCGCCTGGGCTCGACCGCGTGCTGCTGCTCTCCACCGGGGCGGAATCGAACGAGGCGGCGCTCAAGATGGCGCGGCTCGCGACCGGCGGGCATGAGATCGTCGGTTTCGCCCAGTCCTGGCATGGGATGACGGGCGGAGCTGCCGCTGCGACTTATTCCAACGGCAGGCGCGGCTACGGCCCCCTCGGCGTCGGTGGCATGGCGATCATGGCACCTAACAGCTATCGCCCAACTTTCGGTGGCGATTGGCGGGACGAGCTGGATTACGGCTTCGAGCTCATCGACCGGCAGTCGACCGGGGCGCTCGCCGCCTTCATCGCGGAGCCGATCTTGAGCTCCGGCGGGATCCTGGATTTGCCCGAGGGCTACCTCGCAGCGCTGAAAGAACACTGCGCCGCGCGAGGCATGATGTTGGTCCTCGACGAAGCGCAAACCGGGCTCGGCCGCACGGGCGACATGTTCGCCTTCGAGCGGGACGGCGTCGTGCCCGACTTCCTGACGCTCTCAAAGACGTTGGGCGCCGGCATGCCGCTTGCCGCTGTGCTGACGAGCGAGGAGATCGAGGCGCGCTGCCACGAGCGCGGTTTCCTCTTCTACACCACGCATGTGTCCGACCCGCTGCCCGCGGCCGTCGGCCTCGCCGTGTTGCGCGTTCTGCTGCGCGAGGGGCTGAAGGATCGTGCACGCGTCGCTGGGGCGCGGCTGAAGACAGGGCTCGAGGCGTTGATGGCGGAGTTCGACTGCGTCGGTGATGTGCGGGGGCGCGGGCTGCTGCTCGGGCTTGAGATCGTGCGAGACAAAGCATCGAAGATCGCCGATCCCGCCCTTGGCGACGCCATCACCGCGCGGGCACTCACACTCGGGCTCAGCATGAACATCGTCGCCCTGCCGGGATCGGGCGGTGTCTTCCGCATCGCGCCGCCCCTTACGGTGAGCGATGAGGAGATCGACCGCGGCCTCTCGATCCTGCGCGACGCCATTCGCGGTGCCCTCGACGCACGGGCCGCCACCGCCGCCTGACGCGCGTGAAACGCCAGTCATTGCGGGGTCGAACAAGCCGCGCAACCTGCGTGGCATCGACGATGGCCAGCCGGGTGTCAGCCGCCGGTCAGGCTCATATGGCGGCCCACCTGGCCACGGACTTTCTGGCGTGAGTAGTCGAAGTCGTGGCCCTTGGGCTTGCGCGTGATCGCCTCGCGGATCGCCGCCTCCAGCCGCTTCGGATCATCGCTCTCGCGCATCACGCTGCAAAGATCCGCGTCGTCATCCTGGCCGAGGCACATATAGAGCTTACCCGTGCAGGTCAGCCGGACGCGATTGCAGCTTTCGCAGAAGTTATGCGTGAGCGGCGTGATGAAACCGAGCTTCTGGTTCGTCTCCAACACACGGAAATAACGTGCTGGGCCGCCAGAACGCTCATCCGTCTCGGCCAAGGTCATCTCTGTGCCGAGGCGCGTGCGCAGATCGGCGAGCGACCAGTACTGATCCAACCGCTCCGCCCCGTCCTGACCCGATCCGCCCAGATCGCCCATGGGCATGACCTCGATGAAAGTGAGGTCGAGATCCTCGCGCGCACACCAGTCGATGAGGTCGAAGAGCTCGTCCTCGTTAAACCCCTTAAGCGCGACGGTGTTAAGCTTCACGCGCATGCCCGCTTCTTGAGCCGCGCGGATACCGTCGAGCACAGGGCCGAGTTTACCCCAACGCGTGATCTCGCGGAACTTTTCGGCATTCAGGGTATCGAGCGAGACGTTCACCCGTCGCACGCCGACGTCGGCGAGCGCCTGCGCGAACCGACCGAGCTGTGAGCCATTGGTGGTGAGCGTCAGCTCGTCGAGGCCGTGGCCGAGATGGCGGCCCATGCGCTCGAAGAACCACATGATGTTCTTGCGAACGAGCGGCTCCCCACCCGTGATCCGAAGCTTGCGCACCCCGAGTTCAACGAAGGTCGTACAGAGCCGGTCGAGTTCCTCGAGCGTCAGCAGATCGCGCTTGGGCAGGAACGTCATGTTCTCCGCCATGCAGTAGACGCAACGGAAGTCGCAGCGATCGGTGACGCTGACTCTAAGATAGGTGATCGCCCGTGCGAACGGGTCGATGAGCGGTGGCGTGGCTGCTGCGGTCTCGATCCGGGCGGTCATGGCGGCTCCTCAGTCGCTCTACCGAAACTAATGCGGAGGGGCAGGGGCAGCAAGCTGCACGACCGCATGGGCTTGGCGGGCGGTGCCTGCTCTGCCATGAGGCCTGAAACCGCTATGCCCGAGATAGGGAGACGACAGATGATCCTCTATGGCCGGTACCTCTCGCCCTTTGTCCGCCGTGTGGCCTGCTGGCTCAATCTGCAAGGGCGCCCGTTCGAGCTCCACGAGCTGGCAGCGACAGATCCCAACGACTTGCCGAAACTGAAAGCGGTGAACCCTGTCGCCCGCGTGCCGGCGCTGGTGCTCGACGACGGCGTGACGCTGACCGAGTGCTTTGCGATCTGCGACTGGCTCGACGAGACGGCGCCCGAGAAGCGTCTGATCCCAGCGGACGGACTCGCCCGGCGCGACTGCCTGCAGCGCATCGCCATCGCCTCGGCGACCACGGACAAGGCGGTGGCGCTGGTCTACGACAAGAACCGGCGCCCCGAGGAATTCCACTGGCCGCAATGGCAGGAACGGCTTATCGGCCAGATCACCGGTGGATTGGGTCAGATCGAGGCGTCGCTGCCGGCCGAGGGCTTCTTCGGCGGGTCGGCGCCCAATGGCGCAGACATCGCGACCGCGGCACTGCACGACTTTCTGATCTCAACCAACCCCTTTTTGATCGAAGCGAGCTTCCCGAAACTCGGGGCTCACGCGGCCAGGGCAAACACGCTCGAGGAAATCTCATCGACACGGCCCGCCTGAGGACTGCCATGCCTGGTGGCTCGGGCCGCGGTCCGGATCTCAGCGCCGCGGACTGCCGATTGCCGGGCCACTCCCGGCAAACCTCCGCATTTTTACGACCAGGCCCATTCATCGACGCCTAAAGGCGAACGCTAGATTGAACCAAAGCGGTGCACTGCCTACGATTGGGGCAGTGATTGCCGACGCGGGGGGCATCTATGGCCGGCACGGTCGATGACGCGGTGCGTGCTTCAGGGGGCGCCGACGATGCCTGGACGGCTCGGCGGCGTGCGCATCGTTGGGACCTGCCGGTCCGGTACAACATCGCCTGGGATGTCTGCGAGAAATGGGCGCGAACCGATCCCGAGCGTCTGGCGCTGATCTATCTGCGCCCGGACGGGGAGCGGCGCGAATACAGCTTCATTCAGCTTTCGCGCGCGGCCGGTCGGTTCGCCAACGCCCTCGCCGGCCACGGCGTGCAACAAAGCGATCGCGTCGGGTTGCTGCTGCCGCAAATGCCCGAGACGATCATCACGCATCTCGCATGCTACATGCTCGGCGCGGTCGTCGTCCCGGTCTTCACGCTCTTCGATGGCGAGGCGTTGTTGCACCGGCTGGGCGATGCGCGCGTCCGGGCGCTCGTGACGGACGATGCCAATCTCCACAAGGTCAGCGCTCTGCGAGACACGCTCCCCGCGCTCGAGACCGTGTTCTCGGTCGATCGTCCCGGCGACGGGGCCTGGGGCTTCTGGCAGGAACTCGGCAAGGCTCAGGAACAGATCCGTGTGGCGGAGACCGGTCCCGAGGATCCAGCCTTCATCAGCTACACTTCGGGCACGACGGGCCCGGCCAAGGGCGCGCTGCACGGCCACCGAGTGCTCATCGGACATGGCCCAGGCGTGGAACTGACCCATGGGCTCTTCCCGCAACCCGGTGACATCGCCTGGACACCGGCCGACTGGGCTTGGATCGGCGGGCTCTGCAACATGGCGCTGCCGGCGCTGCGGGCGGGCATTCCTCTCGTCGCCCACCGCATGGAGAAGTTCGACCCCGAACACGCCTTCGACGTGATCGCACGCCACGGGGTGCGCAACAGCTTCATCCCGCCAACGGCCCTGCGCATGATGAAGGCGGTGCCGGACCCTGGGCGCTTCGGCGCGCAGCTTCGAAGCGTGGGCTCAGGCGGCGAAAGCCTCGGAGCCGAGACACTCGACTGGGGTCGGTCGGCCTTCGGGCTCGAGATCCATGAATTCTATGGGCAGACCGAGTGCAACTTGGTGGTCGGCAACTGTGCCGCGCTGTCGCCGGTGCGCCCGGGTGCCATGGGCCGTGCCTTCCCGGGCTCCAACGTCGCGGTGCTCGATGCCGAGGGCCAAGTCGTACCCACGGGCGCGGTCGGAGAACTCGCGGTGCGGCGCGGCGATGCGGCCATGTTCCTCGAATACTGGAATCTGCCGGAGAAGACCGCCGCGAAGTTCCGCGGAGACTGGATGCTGACGGGGGACGAGGGCTGGCAGGACGCCGAAGGCTACTTCTACTTCGCGTCGCGTAGCGACGATGTGATCACCTCTGCCGGCTATCGGATCGGACCGACGGAGATCGAGAATTGTCTCAGCGGCCATCCGGCAGTCGCGCTTGCGGCGGTCGTCGGCGTGCCCGATGAATTGCGGACCGAGATCGTAAAGGCCTTCGTGACGTTGCAACCCGGCATCGAACCGGGCGAGCCGCTGGCCGAAGAGCTCAAAGCCCTCGTGAAGGCACGGGTGAGCCCCCATGTGGCGCCCCGAGAGGTCGAGTTCATCGACCAGATGCCGGTCACCGCGACCGGTAAGATCAAGCGGCGGGAACTGCGCAAGGACTGATGCTTGCTATCGTGGGAAAAAATCCCACATGTTGGTCGGCCACCATGATAGATCGAGGTTCGCATGCAAACCGCACCCGCCCTGCTGACCGCAGCCGCCATTCCGCTCCTCGCCGGATGTTCAGTCTTCGGGGGCAAGGCAGCGGAGGAGCCGCCCTATGATGTCGAGCGGGCCGTCGGCGATATCGAGATCCGGACCTATTCGCCCTATGCCATCGCTACCACGGTTGCGAAAGGAAGCCGGGACGATGCGCTCTCGGAGGGGTTCTTGCGGCTCTTCGACTACATCACGGGCGACAATGCGGTGGACGCAGAGATTGCAATGACCGCGCCCGTGTTGGCGGCCCCGGATGGCGCGCCTTTCGAGAGCATGGAGATCGCGATGACCGCGCCGGTTTTGAGCGAGGCGTCGGAGGCCGGCTGGGCCGTCTCCTTCGTGCTGCCGGATGGCATGACAGCCGCCGATGCACCCCGCCCACTCGATCCGGCCGTCACCATCGAGGATCGTCCGCCCCGCCGGATCGCGACGTATCGCTTCGCCGGGTTCAACACGCCGACGAAGGCCGAGAAGAACCGCACGCGCCTCGCTGAGTGGCTAGACGCCGAAGGGCTGGCGCATCAGGGCGATTGGAGCGTTGCAGGCTACCATCCGCCTTGGACCATCCCCTGGCTTCGCCGCTACGAAGTCTGGGTAACGCTAAATTGAGCCGGCCGGACGCTGACACAGCAACCCGGGCGTCCGTTTGGCACGTCGCCGAGACCTCAAGAGCGAATGGAGCATCGGGCTGCGCTTAGCCTGCGCTGCCCGTCGATGCTGCGGCAGCGATGCCCGTTGGGCGCGGGCGCGGAACCGGCACGTCCCACGGGCGCTTCAGCTGCACCACGTACTCCCCCGACCCGCCAGAGCGTGTGCCCTCGAGCCGGCCGTTCACAATGCGGTAGCTGCGCCGCGTAGTGCCATGGGCGAAACGCAGGACGCCGTCCTTGTCGATCCGTCCCGTGCGGCGAAAGGCGCTCGCCGGCTGGCCCCAGGGCTCATAGGGCGCGTGCATATCCATCAGGTCCACACGCCCATCGGCGGTCACTTCGAAGATCGTGATGTCGTGGCACCACTTGCCCTCCCAGGCCCCGTTGGTCCACTCACCCACAAAGGCTGCGAACTCCGGCGGAACCTCGTCGGCCGGCGCCTTGATCTCGAATTCATCGAACAGAACGACCGTGTAGCAGTCCGAAACAGTGCGATCGAAAGGCTGTTCGGGCTCTGCCTCAACAACTTTCTTACCGGAACCCAAGCAACCTGCGAGAAGCAGGCAAGAGCCTGCCAGAAAGGTAAGCCTTCCCAACGTCATGAGCGGTCTATCCCTCTTCACCTGCCCTCTGTCAGAGCTTCGCTGAACACTACTCGACCGTGACTGATTTGGCGAGGTTTCGAGGCTGATCCACATCCGTCCCTTTGGCCAGAGCGGTGTGATAGGCGAGGAGCTGCACCGGGATCGTGTAGAGGATCGGCGTTAACCACGCGGCAATCTCGGGCAGGCGAATGGTGCGCCACGCCCCTTCCCCCGCCTCATCGATACCCGCCCGGTCGCTGATCAGCACGACCCGCCCACCGCGCGCCAGAACCTCCTGCATGTTGGAGACGGTCTTGTCGAAGAGCTTGTCGCGGGGGGCGATCACGATCACCGGCACCGTTTCGTCGACAAGGGCAATCGGCCCATGCTTCAGCTCGCCCGAGGCATAGCCTTCCGCATGAATATAGCTGATCTCTTTCAGCTTCAGCGCCCCCTCGAGCGCGATGGGGAAGAGGAGGCCCCGCCCGAAATAGAGCGCTTGCGAGGCCGTTGCGATCTCCTGCGCCACCGCGGCGATCGTAGCCTCGGTTTCGAGCACGGCGGCCGTCAGCCTCGGCAGTTCGATCAACTCGGCGACGCGCTCAGCCTCCTCACCCTGTCCGAGCCGGCCCCGCTCACGCGCAGCGACGATCACTGCGGCGGCGAGCGTGCTCAACATCGCCGTGAACGCCTTCGTCGAAGCGACGCCGATCTCGGGCCCTGCCATGATCGGCAGCAGGTAGTCGGCCTCCCGGGGGATCGAGCTTTCGAGCGCGTTCACCACGGCGCCGGTCGCCAGCAATCTCGGCTTGGCATGGCGGAGCGCGGCCAGCGTATCGGCCGTCTCACCCGACTGGCTGATAAAAAGGGCGCCCTCGCGGCCCGTGAGCGGGTGATCGCGATAGCGGAACTCGGACGCGACATCGACTTCGCAGGGCAGGCCCGCCATCCCCTCGAACCAGTACTTCGCGACCTGCCCCGCATAGGCCGCCGTGCCGCATCCGCAGAGGATCAAGCGGCTCATCATCGCCCAAGGCATTTCCTCCGCAGGGGATGCGATACGGTCCCGGGCCGCCGCCACATGCCGGCCGAGGGAAAGGTTCATTATGGATGGCTGCTCATGGATCTCCTTGAGCATGAAATGACGGAACGCGCCCTTCTCCGTCATCGAGTGGTCGAGCATGATCCGGCTCTGCCCACGGTCTACCGGCGCGCCGCTCGCATCGAACACTTCGGCGCCGGAACGGTGGATGACGGCATGGTCGCCATCCTCGAGGTAAGTGATCGCGTCGGTCATGGGGCTGAGCGCGAGTGCGTCGGAACCCACGAACATCTCATCCTCCCCCCAACCGATCGCGAGTGGTGAGTTCTGACGTGCGGCGATCAGCAGATCGGGATGATGCTCGAAAATGAAGAGAAGACCGAAGCTCCCCTCAAGGCGGGGAAGCACGGCGCGCACGGCCTCAACCGGCTCCTTGCCCTGCACCATCTCGTAGCAGACGAGTTGCGCGATCACCTCGCTATCGGTCTCCGTCTCGCACGTGACGCCGAGACCGGCGAGCTCAGCCCGCAACGGGCGAAAGTTCTCAAGGATGCCGTTATGCACCAAGTGGACCGCCCCGGCCGCGTGAGGATGCGCATTGGCCACCGTCGGTGCGCCATGGGTCGCCCAGCGTGTATGCCCGATCCCGGCGGTGCCATGCGCGGGCTCGGCCCGGACCAGATCGCGCAGACCCTTGAGCTTGCCCACGCTCCGACGCCGCTCGGCCCGGCCATTGATCAGCGTCGTGATGCCGGCGCTATCGTAGCCCCGATATTCGAGCCGACGGAGCGCATCGAGCAGACGGGGTGCCGCGTCGAGTTGACCGAGAACACCGATGATGCCGCACATGGAGCGCCCCTACACAGCCCTACAGGAAATGACGGACAATCATGCGCCGTCCGCCGGTTTCGCCGTCTTGCGGCCGGAAAGCATGCGGCGGAGGAGCGACGCTCGCCCAGGCTTCGTGACCTGCCGCGCCCGCGCGATGGCAAGCGCATCCTCCGGC
>JBCDFC010000151.1:0-12186 GCA_039178805.1 Pseudomonadota bacterium
AGATGAGGACCGCGCGCGTGCCGTCGGTCACGAAATCCTCGGCACCCGTGACAGCGACGACAGCGCCACTTCGCTGGGCGAGGGCGCGGGCGGCTTCTTCGGCTGCGTGCACTGTGTCGGTCGCGTCCGCGCCTCGTCCCGAGCCGGCGCCATCCGCCTCCTTCTGCCCGATCCCGGCGAGGGCGATCACTTCGGAAGCATTCGACCGGATCGCCCGCGGCCTCCGCGCAAGGAGCACACCGCCCGCCTGGCGGCGATACTGTGTGGCGCCGACCGCAACCGGATCGAGGACCCAGGGCCGCCCGGCGTCGCGCGCAGCCTCGGCCGACCACAGCATGGCATCGAGCCAGGCGGGAGAGAGCGTGCCGATATTGATGGTGAGCGCCGAGGCGATCGCTGCAAAATCCGCCGCCTCCTCGCGCGCATGGATCATCGCGGGCGACGCGCCGGCGGCGAGCATCACATTCGCCTGGAAGTTCATGGCGACGTAGTTGGTGATGTTGTGCACGAGCGGCACGGCCGCGCGCATTGTCGCAAGGCTTTGCCCCAAACCTTCGGGCGATGTGCCTGTACCCGTTGCACTAGCGGTGACGATGGCGTTGCTTCCGGACATCGAAGCTCCTCAGCGGCATGTCGCCGGGTGTCGCCTTGAGGAGGGGAGGGGGCGGGTTGCCCACTCGCGACTCCCTCCGCCGGCACGACCCGGATCAGGTTCCAAGGGTGCTTCTCGGCCCGGCCACATGCCCGGACGCCCCTGTCGCGATGGGCGGTTTAGCGCGCCGTCATGCGGCTGTCATCCCTCAACGCCCGAAATCCGCCGCGGCTAGGGGATCTCGTCGTAATGCGCGATCCGACGTGGATTGGCGCGTGCCTCCGCCCGCCAACGCGCGACGGCGGGGTGCGCCGCAACCAACTCGCAATAGGGCAGCGAACGCTCGCTCGCGAGCGCATAGCCGGTGAGCCTGAACACCACGGGTGCGAAGAAGGCGTCGGCGGCAGAGAAGGACGAACCAGCCAGCCAAGGTCCACCCGACGTAGCGATCGCCCAGGCCCAAAGCCGCTCGACCCGGTCGACATCAACGGCGAGGTCTTCGGGTGCTTCGCGCAGCGCCCGCCCTTCGCGATGCAGGTTCATCGGTGCCGCGCCCCGCAACGCGCCAAAGCCAGAATGCATCTGCGCCGAGAGCATCCGGGCAAGCGCGCGCAACCCAGGGTCCGAGGGCCAGATCCCGGCCTCGGGGCGGCGCTCGGCCAGCGTCTCGGCAATCGCCATGCTGTCCCAGACACGCATGGTCTTCCCGTCTTCCGCCCAGGAGAGCTGCGGCACGGAAGTCATGGGGAAGCGTTCGGCCTGCATGGTATCGAAGGCGTCCGTGTACATCGGCACGAGCTCCTCCTCGAAGTCGAGCCCGAAGCCCGCGAGGAGTAGCCAGCCCCGCAAGGACCAGCTGGAATACGCCTTGTCGCCGATGGTGATGGTGTACATGCGCCCTGCCTTTGCTGCCGCCCTTGAGGCAGGCTTCATCGGGCAGGGCGCTGACGCAAATCAGAAATCGTGCGTGAAGGGTGCGGGTCCGGTGATCGACCCTTTCGGTCCCGCTCTCAGGCGAGCACCGGCGCCGTCAGCGCAAGTGCGGTGCCGAGGAGCCCGGCTGCCGCAAAGAATGCCGCGACACCCAAGTGAACCTTGAAGTCATGGTGCCTAATCATCGTCTCGTCCTCAGTGTCCCATTTGCCGCTCTCCGCGGCGCTTTCTGATAAGGACACCGATATCACCGTGCGGATCGGGGTGGCGTGCTGCGGGTCACAACCGATGGTGGATTGTTTGCCCTGACTGTCCCTGTTGGCGGGAGTGGGGACCTGCGCGATCAGACACGGCCGAAGCGGCGTCCAGCCCGACCGAAACACCAATGTTGCTCCGAGCGTTCTCAGCTCAGCAGGCTGGGTAGGAAGAGGACGATGCCAGGGAAGGCGATCAGGACAGCCACCGTTGCCACATCGGCGATGAAGAAGGGGGAGGCGCCGCGGAACACGTCCTGCACGGTGATGCCGTGCCGTTCTCGCGCCACGCCGGCCACCACGAAGCAGTTGAGGCCTATGGGCGGTGTGATGAGACAGAGCTCCGCCATCTTGACCACGATGATCCCGAACCAGATCGCGCATTGATCCGCCGTCATGCCTAGCGCGCTCGCCTCGGCCGTCACGTTCGGGCCGCCATTGAGGGCGATGACTGCCGGGAAGGTGATCGGCAGCGTCAGGATCAGCATGCCGATCGCGTCCATGAACATACCCAGCACCACATAGGCGCCCAGGATGCAGAGGAGCGTGACGATGGGCGGCTGCTCGAGCGCTGCGACCCAGGCGGCGAAGGCCCCCGGCAGATCCGCGAAGCCGAGATAGCGGACATAGATCAGCACGCCCCAGATCATCGTCAGGATCATGGCGGTGAGCTTGGCGGACTCGAGCAGTGCACCCTTGAGGTTCTGCCAGCTCATGCCCCGGGCAAGCGCCATGACGAGCACGACGAAGGCGCCGAGCGCGCCCGCCTCGGTCGGTGTGCCGACGCCGCCGTAGATGCAGATCATGATGATCACGACGACGAAGACGATGGGCAGCGCGCCCGGCAGGCTCTCCAACCGTTCCCGCATCGTGTAGCCCGTGACGGGCGGGCCCAAATCCTTGCGCATCTTCGCAAGCCCGATCACGAGGCCCGCATAAATCAACGCAGAGACGGCGCCGGGCAGGAAGCCCGCGAGCAGAAGCTGGCCAACGGAGCTTTCGGTGATGATGGCGTAGATCACCAGGATCGCAGAGGGCGGGATCAGCGAGGCCAGCGTGCCGCCCGCCGCCACGACACCCGCCGCGAAGCGCTTGTCGTAGCCGAGCCTCAGCATCTCGGGGATCGCGATGCGCGCGAAAACGGCGGAGGTCGCGACCGAGGCGCCCGAAACCGCGGCGAACCCGGCCGTTGCGAACACCGTTGAGACACCAAGGCCGCCCGGCAGCCAGCCGACCCACCGCTTCGCCGCCTCGAACAGTGCGTTGGTGAGGCCGGCATAATAGGCGAGATAGCCGATCAGGATGAAGGTCGGGATGAGCGCCAGCACATAAAGGCTCATCTTGGAATGCGGCACCTGTCCTGCGATCTGGATCGTGACCAGCAGCGCGCGGTCGAAGCTTTGCCCTCGGTCGAGGAAGACGAGTAGGATGCCGAGAAAGCCGATCATGCCGGTGGCGAAGGCGACGCGGACGCCGAGGACCACGAGCACGATCAGGACCCCAGCGAGGACGATGGAAACCTCAATCGGCGTCATCCTCGCGTCTCCTTGGGCCAGACATCGTCTTCCGCGCCCGAGACCGTCGCCGCCTCAGCCTCCGCCTGCTCGGCCGCGTTCTCGATCCGCGGCACGGCGACAGCGATGGCCGGGTTGTTCCGGATCGCGACGGTGTAGGCCCAGAGCTGCAGGCAGAGCCGGACCGCCAGCACCGCCAGCATGATCGGGACGATCAGCTTAACGGGCCAGATCGGCAGGCCGATATCGATGGTTGAGTCGCGGCTCCAGTTTGGGCTGTTCCAGTCGAAGCTGCGCTCGAAATGCAGCCACGACCCCCAGATCAAGAACAGCGTGAGGATCAGGATGAAGAAGACGCCGATCCACTCCGCGATGTAAAGCGCCCGCCCCTTGAGCTGGCCGACCAGCAGGTCCATGCGGATATGCCCGCCGAGGCGCTGGCAGTAGGCGATGCCGAAGAAGGCGATGATCGGCACCGTCTGCTCCATCCAGTCGACAAAGCCCGGCACCGGCAGATCCATGAGCCAGCGGCCGAGGATGTTTGCGACCGAGACCAGCATCACGCCGAGGATCACGAGGCCCGAGATCAGCGCGAAGACGCTCTCGAAGCGATGAAAGCCGCGGTCGAAGCGGCTAACGGCGCTGCCGTCCTCTGGGACAGAGGCCTGGGACATGAGGCGCCTCGCTTTCGCGATTGGATGGAAGGAGGGCGACGGGGCGGGCGCGTGGCCCACCCCGCATTGTCAGCGCGGCACTTGGTTAGTGCCGCGACGGATCAGTTGGTCGTGGCGCGCACTTCCTCGAGCGTCGACTGAACGAGGTCGTAGAGCTCCTGGCCCGGAAGACCTTGCGCGTTCATGTCCGCAATCCACTTCTCGCGGATCGGGTCCGCCGCCTTGGCACGGAACGCTTCGACCTCGCTGTCGGGCAGCGAGACCTTCTTCACGCCCTCTTTCTCCAGCACTTCCTCGAACTTGCCGAAGATCGTGCCGTAGTTGACGAGGTAGTGATCGATCGCCTCGTCGACGGAGCTGTCGAGCGCCTCGCGGAACTCGGGGCTCAGCGCCTCATAGGCGTCGGTGTTCACGACCACCGGGCAGTTCACGGTGCCGGGATTGAGGTTGGTGGTCCACCAGTCGGCAAGGTCCACCGTGCGGAAGGCGAGATGCGCATGCTGCGCAAAGGCGACGCCGTCAACGACGCCCGATTCCATCGCGTTATAGGCCTCGGACGAGGTCACTGAGGTCGGCGTCGCACCTACGGTCCGGAACGCTTCGCCAAGGCCGCCCGTTGCGCGAATGCGGAAGCCCTCGAAACCGTCGAGCGTCGTCGGTTCAGCCCCTTTGCCGGCCACATTGTATTGCGGCATCGGCGAGGTCATCAGCAGCTTGGCGTTCCAGCGGCCGAGATCGGCGACCGTCGCGGGGTGGGAGTAGACCGCGTGGCTGACCGCGACCTCTTCCTTGAGGTTCGACACACCGAGGAACGGCAGCTCCAGCACCGTGATCGTCGGGTTCTTGTCCGGGTGGTAGCCCGCACAGAACTGCGCCATCTCGATCGCGCCGAACGAGATGTTGTCGAGGTTCTCCTTGTTGTTGGAGAGGCCCCCGTAGCTGATGTTGAAGGTGAACTCGCCGTTCGTCTTCTCGGCCACGAGATCGCCGAGCTTGTGGATATGCTCGGTGAAGGCGCGGCGCTTGCCCCAAACACTGACATTCCAAGTCAGCGCCTGTGCGGCCTCGACAGCCCCAAAGGCCATCGCCGTTCCGGCCAAGAGCGCAAGCTTCAGATTGCGGAACTTCATTAATCGTCTCCCTGGTTTCGACGCCTCTCTAGCGTGAAGGCTCTGCGGGTTCTCTACGGTGCAGAGGTTTTGGCTGCAAGTCAGAGGCCACCCCATCACCCAATCGTTGGCCGTCCGCTCGGCGCAGTGCGCGCCCCGACGTGTTGACAGCTGTCAACGAGCGGTCTGGCCGAAAAGTCGAACACCGTCGTTGCCGGATTCCATCCGGTACTCCCGGTGGCGGCCAGCCCCCTGAAACGGAGTGGGGTGCTGGATCCCCGGATCACGTCCGGGGATGACCTGGATAGGTGCTTACCGTTCCAATCGGACTACTCGCTGACCGCCCTCTGATGCTCACGTTGCGACCCAGGCCGAAGGGGCCTAGCCAGATCGCCCCCTAGGGCCCTGTTGGTCCCCATACCCATGGTGGCTCGTGTGCTTGTTTAGGCGACCCGGTTGGGCGGTTCCTGGCCGGCAAAGAACGCCTCAAGGTTCTTCAGGACCGTGAACCCCATCGCCTCCCGCGTCTCGATCGTGGCGGAGCCGAGATGGGGTAGGAGGCAGACATTCGGCATGGATTTGAGCGCCTCGGTGATCGTTGGCTCGCGCTCGAACTCGTCGAGTCCAGCGCCTGCGATCTGAACCGCCTCAAGTGCTGCAACAAGCGCCGTCTCGTCGATGATGTCGCCGCGGGCGGAGTTCACGAGGAATGCGCCCGGCTTCATTTTCGAGAGCCGGTCGGCGTTGATCAGGTGGATATTCTCGCCCCCGCCCGGGCAGTGCAGCGACACGAAGTCCGAGGCCGCCAGCACCTCGTCCACAGAACCTAGCTGCTCCGCCGGCACGCCCGCATCGGGCACGGGGAAGGCATCGTAGAACACGATCTTCATGTCGAGCGCATGAAAGCAGCGCTTGGCCATCGCCTTGCCGATCCGCCCCATGCCGACGATGCCGAGGGTCTTGCCCTGCGGGCTCGTCCCCATGAGCTGCGTCGGCCGCCAGCCGGTCCATTCGCCGGCGCGCAGCATCGCCTCGCCCTCGTAGCTGCGACGGCAGACATTGAGGAGGAGCGTGAGCGCGATATCGGCCGTCGCATCCGTCAGGACGCCGGGCGTGTTGGTGACGGTCAACCCCGCTGCCTTCGCGGCCTCGGTATCGATATTGTTGAAGCCGACGCCGAACTGGCCCAGCACTTTCGCTCGGCCGGGAGCGGCCAGCACATCTGCCGTCACCTTGTCGGTCACCGTGGTGCAGACCGCGTCATGTTCGTTGAGCGCGGTCTTCAGCGCATCGGCGCTCATCGCCTCATCCGGTCCGTTCAGCGTGCAGTCGAAGGCCTCCTGCATCGCGGCCTCGACCCGTTCGGGCCATTTCCGGGTGCAGATCACGCGGGGCTTGGTCATGTTTCTCTCCCTCGTTCTCGCGGACCTGCGCCCGCTTGTCGCGTCAGTCGTTGGTCGGCTGGGTTCTAGAGCGCGGAGGCGCCCGCGTCCCGTCCTGCTTCGCGATTTCCGCCCGGTGGGAGAGGTCCCTCAGCGTTCCCAGCGCGGAGGGCGCTTCTCGAGAAAGGCCTGAATGCCTTCGGCTGTCTCGGGATCCATCATATTCTCGGCAATCACGCGCGCGGTGTGGGCATAGGCCTGATCGAGCGGCATCTCCGCCTGCTCGTAGAAGGCGCGCTTGCCGTGGCGGAGCGCAACGGGGAGCTTGGAGGCGAGCGTGGTGGCCATCTCGCGCACGGCATCGCCCAAGGCCTCGCCCGGCGCGGCACGGTTGATCAGTCCGGCCTCCACTGCCTCGGGCGCTGAGAGAAAGCTGCCGGTCGAGAGCATCTCGAACGCCCGTTTCCGCCCGACATTGCGGGAAAGGGCGACCATCGGAGTTGAGCAGAAGAGGCCGATATTCACCCCGTTGACGCCGAACCGCGTGTCCTCTGACGCGATGGCGAGGTCACAGGTCGCGACCAGTTGGCAGCCGGCCGCGGTCGCGATTCCGTGCACTTCGGCGATCACCGGCTGGGGCAGCCTGGGGATCGAGGTCATGAGCCGCGAGCACTGGGCGAAGAGCGCCTGAAACCCTTCGCGCCCACCATCGCCGGCAGCACGCATCCCCTCCATCTCCGCCAGATCGTGTCCGGCGCAGAAGGCGCGACCCGCACCCCGCAGCACGACGACCCGCACCGACCGATCCGACGCGATCGCATCCAGCGTTCGCTGAAGGGCGCTCATGAGCGCCCCCGACAGCGCGTTGAGCTGCTTCGGACGGTTCAGGGTCAGCGTCGCAATCCCGTCTTCGAAGGCAGTTTCCAGCAGCTCGCTTGCGGTCTCTTGCACGCCGTCCATCGCCATGTCCTCCATCGGTCTTCCCGGCACACCTAGTGGTCTGGCTCGGACGGAACGCACCCATTGAAGTCATCCCCGGGCTTGACCCGGGGATCCATGAAAAAGAATGACTTCAGTCAGATACAGGGAAACTGGGTTGCCGGGTCAAGCCCGGCAATGACGGAACCTAGTGCTTCGGTCGCACATCTAGCGCGCGCCCCACCGGAATGGCAAAGATCGGCGTTGGCTGAGGGAGTGGGTAATGGACGCCAAGACCGTGCAGCTCGATCGAGAAGCGCTTGCGGCGTTCCTCGACGAGGTCTTCCCGCAGGTCCGCGGTCAGATGCGGGTCGAGGCGGTTGGCCCGATGACCGCTACGATGCGGCTTATGACGACTGAGCAGCATTTGCGCCCGGGCGGCACGATCTCGGGTCCCTCGATGTTCATGCTGGCGGATTGCGCGTTCTATGCCGCGACGCTCGCCATGATCGGGCGCGAGGCGCTGACGGTCACGACCTCGCTCACCATCAACTTCATGCGCAAACCCGCCCCCGTCGATCTGCTGGCGGAGGCGCGGATCCTGAAACTCGGCCGCTCTCTCTCCGTTGGCGATGTCATGCTATTCTCCGAGGGCAGCGCGGATCCGATCGCCCATGCGAGCGTGACCTATTCGATCCCGCCGAAGCGGTGAGGAGCTTGTGATGGCGTTAAGATCTGCCAGACGCGTCTTCCGTCGACGCTTCGCAGTGGCTGCTCTGGTCCTGATGGTTGCGGCGGCTGCGACCGGGCTCGCCCGTCGCGACGATGCGCTCTATCCGGGCGACGGCGTCGCGGATCGCTGGGTCGCGGTCGTCGATCATGGCTGGCATGCGGGGCTGGTCGTCTCGGCCGCCGATCTGCGCATGGCGGCGGTGATGATCGGGCGGGAAGACCCGGCGTCGGCCACACTTCTTCGCCAGGTCGCCGCGCATCATCCGCATGCACCCTTCTTCGAGATCGGCTGGGGCGAGGCGGAGGTGTATCGGTCCGTCAGGCGGATCGAGGATCTCGAAACAGGCCTCGTCTTCAGCGCGCTCCTCTGGCCCACGCCTTCGGTGATGCATGTGGTCCCGGTCTACGCACCGCCGAGCCGCGCGTTCTCGCGTGCCGAGCAGGTTCAACTCGCGCTTTCACCAGACGGTTTCGTCGAGCTTGCCGCGGGTATCGCAGCGACGCTCAGCACGGGGAGCGCGGGCGACCCGATCGACCTTGGCCCGGGCCTCTACGGTGACGGCCGGTTCTATGCGGCCGAGCCCTCCTACAGTCTCCTCCATACCTGCAATCACTGGATCGCAGGGCTCCTGCGTGCGGCCGGCGTGCCGTCCTCCGGCCTCTTCTCAGCCTGGAGCGGTTCGCTGCTGGCGGAGCTTCGGTTGCGAACGAACGACCGCGCGCTCTGAGGTTGCGGTATCTCAGCACCCCACAGCCAATCCTCTGTTTTGCAGATGAAATTTCTGCCTCCTGGCGGATTGACTTCACTTCGGCCCTTCGGCATACGGCGCCATCCCGAGACCGAGAGGACCGGACATGAAAACCTATTCTGCCAAGCCGGCGGAGATCGAGAAGAAGTGGGTGGTGATCGATGCTGATGGCCTCGTGCTCGGCCGTCTCGCTTCGCTCATCGCGATGCGGCTGCGGGGCAAGCACAAAGCCACCTTCACGCCGCATATGGACATGGGCGACAATGTCATCGTGATCAACGCCGAGAAGGTGAAGCTCACGGGGAACAAGCGTCGTGACAAGACCTACTACTGGCACACGGGCTATCCCGGCGGCATCAAGAGCCGGACGGCCGATCAGCTGCTCGAGGGCAAGTTCCCGGAGCGGGTGATCACCAAGGCCGTGCAGCGCATGATGCCGGGCGGCCCGCTCACGCGGCGGCAGCTGACGCACCTGCGCGTCTATGCGGGTGGTGAGCATCCGCACGAAGCGCAGACGCCCGAAGCGCTCGATATCGGCGCCATGAACCCGAAGAACACCCAGTCCGATAGGGGGACCGCGGCATGAGCGAGGAAATCCGGTCGCTCGACCAGCTCAAGGATGCGGTGGCGAGCCAGGGCGGTCTGCCCGCCGGTGACGCACCCGCCGAAGAGGTCGCGGCTCCGCGGGAGCCTCAGCGCGACGCGCTCGGCCGCTCCTACGCAACTGGTAAGCGCAAGGACGCCGTTGCCCGTGTCTGGGTGAAGCCCGGCTCGGGCCGCATCTCGGTCAATGGCAAAGAGTTCGAGCACTACTTCGCGCGCCCCGTGCTGCAGATGGTGATCAATCAGCCATTCCGCGTCGCCAATGTCGCGGGCCAGTTCGATGTGATGTGCACTGTGAAGGGCGGCGGGCTCTCGGGCCAGGCCGGTGCGGTGAAGCACGGGATCTCTAAGGCGCTCAGCCTCTACGATCCTGAGCTGCGCTTGTCGTTGAAGGCTGCTGGTTTCCTCACGCGCGACAGCCGCGTTGTGGAGCGGAAGAAGTACGGCAAGCGCAAAGCCCGCCGCAGCTTCCAGTTCTCCAAGCGCTAGTCTCAGCGCCGAGTTCGGCTTTCGGAGGAGCATGGTGCCGTGGCGCCATGCTCCTTTCGCCTTTTAGTCGAAACTTCTTGCGGTTATCGGCACTGGGATGCTGCGCTGCGGCGCGGGCTATGCCAGTGTTGGGGAAAGCAGCTCGGAGAACTCAATGGCAAACCCCCTCCGCCGCGCCGTTTTGGCGCTCGTGTTCTGCTTACCCTCCGTACCGCTTATCGCCGACGACAACGCCCCCGCCCCCGTCCCCGTCGCAGACGACGATGTCCATGTCGTCGGAACCCTCACCGCAGAGCTCGATTACCGTCAGCTCACTTGGTACCTGACCGTGAAGGATGGTGAGAGCCGTAGCGGCTTCACCGGGCTCCAGCATCTGCAGGGTGTTGAGCTCTTCGGTCACGCAAGCGCCGATACGACGAGCAACGTGAAGGAAAGTCTGCGACTGAGCTTCGAGATCGAAGAGGTCGATGGGGTTTCTTCGGTGAAGAACGTGTCGATGCGCTACATGCCGGGCGATTTGTCGAGCCCTTACGTTGCGGCCAATCCTCGTCGGCGGATGCTGAGGGTGGATCAGCACGAGGTGAAGGACGACAAGCTGATCGTGAGCGGGACCTTCGCGGCCGAATTGCTGTTCAATGACGGCTTCGGTCAGCTTCTCGGCAGCGATGCGAGCCTTACCGGAGGTGCGGGGCTGATCGCGGGCGCCCTGACCGAAGCCAAACGTCAGAAGCGCGACCTTGAGGACGGCAAGTTCATCGCCATCATCCCGCGCAAACAGTGATTGAGCTGACACGAGCCGCTTACGGGCGAGCCACGCTGCGCGACGCTCGCCCATAGAGGAGTTCGCGATCCGAGCGCTTCAGACCCCGATCCGATGCGCTTCAGGGTTCAGGCGCATGATCGTCCAGTTCAGGAACGAGGCGAAACCTACCCAGACAAGGTAGGGGGCGAGCATCCACACCGCAGCGCTGCTGTGCGCCGAGAACGCGACCATCGTCGCCACGATCGAAAGGAAGAGGAAGGCGACCTCCCCCAGGGCCCAATCCGGCCGTCGGAGGCCGAAGAACACCCAGGACCAGGCAAAGTTCAGCCCGAGATGGATGAAGTAGATCGCGAAGGCACCGGCCGCGCCGCTCCAACCCGCAACCTGCCAGACCGCGAAGCCCGACCACGCGATCAGCCCGTATAGCGGCGTCCAGACGACCGGGAAGATCCAATTGGGTGGCCGCCAGGATGGGTGATTGAGCCGCTCATACCATTCGCCCGGCTTGAAGATCCCGCCGGACATCGCCGTCGCCACGACCGCTACGATGAAGACGCCGAGCGCCAGCGTCGCGTCGCCATCCATGCTCTCCTCCCTATCCTGCGCTATCGATGTAGCTGAGCTTGCAGGTACTGCCTTCAATCGCGATGTGCCACCGGTCGCGTCGTCTCGGGCGCTACGGCAAGGTTTCAGTGACGCGATGTCCCATCGCCTGTTCAGATGTTCAATTGCGGCGCGCAGAACCCTGACATAATTATTGCCCAACGGGCGAGGGCTATCGTGATCCTCCCCATCGGGAAGGGCGAACAGGACGGCAGAGGCGATGCAGCGCGGCGCGGGGCTCGGCGATTTCGGTGGCGAGGGGCAGGACGGCGGTGTGGTGACGGGCGCCACACCCCGCGACATCAGCTATTCCTTCTCTGCGCGCAGCCGGGCCGCGAAAGCTGTCATCCGCTCGATCGAGAACCTGACTGGCCGGCCGCGCCTTCTGCGCATGGCGGATGGCTATGAGCGTGAGGTCGAGGCGGGGCGCGATTTCTGGGAGGTGATGCGTGAGCGCTACCGCATCACCATGGATCTCAGAGGTCGAGGTCTCGCTGGCATTCCGACCGAAGGGCCGCTGATCCTGGTCGCGAACCATCCCTATGGCATTCTCGACGGGCTCGCGCTCGGCCGGATCCTGTCCGAGGTGCGGGGTGACTTTAAGATCGTCGCCCATGTCGTTTTTCGACGGGCGAAAGATCTGGAGAAGGTGATCCTGCCGATCGATTTTGGTGAGACGAAAGAGGCGCAGCGGGTCAATATCGAGACCCGGCGCGCGTCGCTCGACTATCTCGCGGATGGGGGCGCGATCGGCATTTTTCCGGGCGGGACGGTCTCGACGGCCTCGAAACCCTTTGGTCGGCCTGCCGATCCGGTCTGGAAGACCTTTACGGCGCGGATGATCGTGAAGTCGGAAGCGACGGTGGTGCCG
>JBCDFC010000152.1:0-12166 GCA_039178805.1 Pseudomonadota bacterium
ATTGGCATCGATTTGGCGAAGCGGGTCTTTCAGCTGCATGGAGCCTCGAAGGACGGCACCGCGTTGTTTCGAAAGAAGCTGCAGCGCAGGGCGGTTCTCGGTTTCCTGGCCGGTCAGCCGCACTGTACCGTCGCCATGGAAACGTGCGCCAGCGCGCATCACTGGGGTCGTGAGATCCGCGCACTCGGCCACGAGGTACGGCTGCTGCCGCCCGCCTAGGTCACGCCGTTCGTCAAGCGGCACAGTGAGGCGGATCAGAAAACGATCCCGTGGATCGTTTTTCCGCCGAACGACATGGCGGATGCCGAGGCGATCGCGGAGGCCGCCGCACGCGCCAACATGCGCGCGGTCGCCGTGAAGAACGAGGCGCAGCTGGCGCGCGCCATGCTGTTCCGCACACGCGATCTGCTCGTGGGTCAACGCACGCAGTTGATCAACGCGCGTCGTGCCGAAGGCACGCCTCCGGCGTGACGCGGTCATCTCGCCGCGTTCGGGCTCATCGCCCCGCGCGGCCCGGCCCAGCTCAAACGTCTGAGCGACGCGCTCGAGACCGAGGGCGCATCGCTGCCCGTTTCGGTGCACCGCCTCGCCGAAATGCATCTCGAGCAGATCGGGGCGCTCAAGGCGCGGATCTCGGCGCTTGATGGCGAGCTGCGTGCCGCATCCCGAGCCAGCGCGGAGGCCACAAGACTACAGACTATGCCCGGCGTCGGGCCGGTGACCGCCATGGCAATCGAGGCCTTCGCGCCGGAGATGACGGCGTTTCGAAACGGTCGCGGCTTCGCCGCGTCGCTCGGGACGCGCGCCTCTGGAACGACGCTCGGTCTGGTGCCCAAGCAACACTCGACCGGCGGCAAGCAGAGGCTGGGCAAAGCCTCAAAGATGGGTCAGCGCGACATCCGTCGGTTGCTGATCACCGGAGCGATGACGGTCGTCCGATGGGCTGTCCGATGGGCTGTCCGATGGGCTGTCCGAAAGGGCGAGGCGCGCGATCCCTGGCTCAATGCCATGCTCGGCCGAAAGCCGCGTATGCTCGTGGCGATTGCGCTGGCCAATCGGATGGCGCGCACCCTGTGGGCGATGATCACGCGCGAAGAAGACTACCGCCATTCGGCGAGAGCCTGACCAGGGCCGCCACCGGATCGTCGGGGATGTGAGGAGGTCCGAGAGTTGTAAGGGAAAATGATCGGCAAGATCGGGGTTGGGCGAACCTGACAAGCGACACGAGCGATCAGCTCGCCTGGGCGATGAGGTCCCAATCCGCGCATCTCCATACCGGCCCGCGGCCCGTGTCAGCGCCGCAAAAAACGAGGCCTGATACATGTCCGCACCCGATCACATCCCTAACAGCCGAACACCGCTTGCATTACCGGGGGTATCCATACATGTCGCTTGACAGGTGTCGAGAGCTGCAACTCGAAGCTCCGGGACGAGCTGCTCGACGGGGAGATCTTCTACTCGCTCAAGGAAGCGCAGATCCTGATCGAGGCGTGGCGACGCCATCACAACGTCGTCCGGCCCCACTCGGCACTCGGATGGCAGCCGCCAGCACCCGAAGTCAGCATCATCGCGGCAGCCGTCTGGCCGCACCCGGGCCAATCAATCGCGATGGCAACCAATGCCACGGTCCACTAACATTCAATCCAGATCCGCAAATGGGGGCTGGCCACGGCGTGTCCGGGTAGGCACGAGGCGCTCATCAGCTATGCAACCTACCTCAAGATTCAGGAGCGGCTGATCGGCGGTGCGAAAGCGCCAGCGCGCAAGGACATAAACGCGGAAGTCCCTCTGCGCGGCTTCGTACTCTGCCATGACTGCGGCAAGCCGCTCACCGCGTGCTGGTCGAAGAGCAAGACCGGAAAGAAGCATCCCTACTGTCTCTGTCCGACCAAAGGGTGCCCGAGCTACCGCAAGTCGATCCGCCGCGACGATCTCGAAGGCGAGTTTCATGCCGTCCTGCGCTCGCTGGAGCCCACCGAGGGCCTCTTCAAGCTCGCGAAGGCCATGTTCCCCGCGATGCCTGGGACCAGCGCCTCGCTCAGGCCTCCGAGATGGTCAAAGTGCTCAAGCGCGATGTCGCCCGGCTAGAGAAGGACATTGACGCCGTCATGGACCGGATCGTCGAAGCAAGCAGCGATGCGGCTGTGCCTGCATACGAGAAGAAGATCGCCCGGCTGGAACAACAGCGTCTCATGAAGGCCGATCAGCTCAAGAATGGGACCCGTCCGCGCCACACCTGGGAGGAGTTGTTCGAACCCGCCATGATCTTTCTCGCAAGCCCTTGGAAAATATAGTATGCTAGTCGTCTAGACCTGCGCAGAACGGTCCTTAGATTGGCCTTATCGGAGCGGATGACTTATCAGCGAAACGAGGGATTTCGAACCCCAATTCTTTCCTTACCTTTCAAGACTTTAGCAGGGTTTCAGGGTGGAAAGTTAGAAATGGCGCACCCGAGAGGATTCGAACCTCTGGCCTCTGCCTTCGGAGGGCAGCGCTCTATCCAGCTGAGCTACGGGTGCCTTTGAATTGCCTACAACGGCTCGGCGGGTGGTGCAATCGGAAGGGACGCCGAGAAGAAGCGGCCCTTGGGCATCGTGGCGCAATCGTCAGTCGGAGGCGTCGGAGGCGTGGCTTCGGTCCGCTCTAGCTTGCTAGGCGGCGCTTGCTCGTCGCGTCGAAGACCATGGCGCCGATCGCGATGCCGAGGCCGAGGAGGACATGGCCAATTAGCGAGCCCGGGGGCAGCCCGGTCCAGACCGTGATCGACTTCCAGCCGAAGAAGGGCGGAAAACCAGCCACGAGATGCCCCATGATGTAGCCCGCAAAGATGAAAAGCGCCGCGCCATAGATGAGGCCCCACACCACCACGGGCACGCGCGGCAGGACCGCTCGACCGAGCGGTCGGACGACCAGCAGGAAGCCGAGTGGGTATCCGATGAAAGCCGCGAAGTAATGCGCGATCTCGGCAATCCCGCGGCCGGTGAGGACGCCTAGGAACAGGTTGTCGCCCGTGAAAGCGCTGATCCCGAAGAGCTTGTTCAACGAGGCCTGCGCGAGGCCGACGGGGCCGTTCAAAGGGAACTTGCCCGTAATCGGCGGGGCCCCGTAGCGGATCCAAAGCTCCCAGAAGGCAAGGCCTACCGCACCTGCCACGAGGGTCTTCAGAACGAGCGGGGTTATGCGAATGTCGCGCATCGGAACTGCTGCGGTCGTATCGGTCATCGGTTTCTCCCGGTATCGGTCGGCGATCTCGTCGAGCGGCTGATGACGTTGCGCCCGATCACGCCGCGCATGTGGGAGGGGGGATGGTCCCACGCACGCTGTGTTTCAGCGACCTCACCTCAACGTAAGGTGATGGGAGCGGGGCGAAACAATCGCGCTGCGTGGCCCCTACCACTCAGATCGAGCCTTCAGATCAGGCCGAGGCCGCGGAGGCTTGCCTGCGCTTCGCGCCCGATCACGATGTGATCGTGGAGCACAACCCCCACGGCTTTTGCTGCGGCTTCGACGGCGCGCGTCATCTCCACATCCGCTTGGCTCGGGCTCGGGTCCCCCGAAGGATGGTTGTGGACGAGGATGATCGCGGAGGCGTTGAGCGCGAGCGCGCGCTTCACCACTTCCCGCGGATAGACCGGAACATGATCCACCGTCCCGTCGCCCTGCGCCTCATCGGCGATCAGCATGTTCTTGCGGTCGAGATAGAGACAGCGGAACTGCTCGGTCTCGCGATGTGCCATGGCGGCGGTGCAGTAGTCGATCAGCGCCTGCCAGCCGGAGATCGCGTGCCGACCGAGAGCGCGGGCGCGCGACAGGCGATGCGCCGCCGCTTCGACGATCTTGATCTCCGCGATCGCAGCGTCGCCCAGCCCTTGAACCTCCGCCAGCCGGGCGCGAGGGGCGGACAGCACGCTGTTATAGTCGCCAAACCGGCCGAGGAGCCGCTTCGCGAGTGGCTTCACGTCGCGGCGTGGGATGGCGCGGAAGAGGACAAGCTCGAGCATCTCGTAATCGGCGAGGGCGGATCCACCGGCCTCGAGAAAGCGTTGGCGGAGACGCTGACGATGGGCGTGAAAATGCGGCGTCTCTCCTGGGCCGGGCGCGCGGCGCGCAACCTCGACCACATTGGCGGCCGCCGGGAAAAGATCGGCGGCCGCCCTTTCGTCTAAGCCGGCGGCAGCGCGGCCCGCATCTTCCTGGTCCATCCGCCGGTCCTCCTTCAACGGGCTTTCTGCCCGCCCGCTATCCTTGCCGTTTATGGTTTCCGATTGGTTAGCGGTCCGGCCGCATCGCTTCGCCGCGCCGCCTGAACCCGACAGCATCGCCCCGAACGACACTGAGCCCATTGCGCACCGCGACGCATTCGCTAGGCTCGCGTCGCCGGTGGTTGGCTGGCTTGCGGACGTGGCGGAACCGGTAGACGCAACGGACTTGAGGAGAACTTGAGTGCCCCTGTGGGAAACCCGGGGAGTAGAACTGCTCAAATTCGGGGAAGGCGACCGGGGCCGCGCAGCCGGTCCGACCGACGCTAATCCCGAGCCAAGCCGGCCCTGACGGCCGGAAGGTGTAGAGACTAGACGGGCAGCGCCTAACGCCTCTCGCGAGAGAAGCCATGGCGAAGGGATAGTCCAGACTGGCAAACACCGACCCGGCCAGACCGGTCCCGGTGGCGGCGAAAGCCGTGGCGGTACGAAAATCCGTTTCCCTTGTGGAGTGAGGGTTCGATCCCCTCCGTCCGCACCACCAGCCGGCCTCTGTGTGCTAGGTGACCGTGCCGAGGGCTGCGTCGCGGAGGAGTGCTGCGCGCGCGGGCCAGAGCCAATTGCGATCATAGCGCTCGAGCACGCGTTCGCGGGCGGCCAACCCCATGCGCCGCGCAGCATCCTTGTTGTCGAGGCTCGCCGTCATGGCGGCCACGAGGGCGTCGATATCCGTGTGATCGACCAATCTGCCATGCACGCCGTCATCCATCGCCTCCAGCACGGGCGCCGTGTTCGAGGCGACGATGGGCGCTGCGACCGACATCGCTTCGAGGAGCGACCATGAGAGCACGAAGGGCACCGTCAGATAGAGGTGAAGATCGGTCGACTGCAGCATGTTCCGATAGGTGCCGCGCTGTTGCAGGCCGACGAAGTGAATGCGAGAGAGATCGAGGTCGAGCTGCTTCAGCATCCGACCCTTCCAGGTCTCCCCATCCGGCAGTGCCCGGCCATAGCAGATGCGGTCCTCACCGCCGATCACCGCATGCAGGCTTGGGCGGCTCTTCTGCAGCCGCTCAAGCGCACACATGAATTCTGGGAAGCCGCGATGAGGCTCCATGCCGCGCGTGGCGTAGGTGACGACCTCCTTGGCCGCCGATAGGTCGAGGCCCGGCACCTGCATCTTGGCCTGGGGATCGGGCGCGTTGCGCTCCGCATCGACGCCGTCATGGAGGATCCGCAGCATACCGCGATGACGCTCAGGTAACTGCTCGGCCTGAAAATAGGTTGGGCAGATAGCTATATCGGCCTGAGCGAGATCGAGGAGGATCGGCGCGTTGCGCGACATCGCACTGGCGCGCTGATCGACGCTCGGCGTTCGCTCCTTCTCGTTCAGCGCGTCTGTCGGAGGCGAGCGGTAAAACCACTCGATATAGGGCACGAAGGGAACCTTCGGCCAAACGGCTTTCAGGAGAGAGCCCGAGCCCCACCCGCTATGGGCGACCATCACATCCGGCTCAAAGCCCGATTTTTGCAGCTTCATCGCCGCGGTGCCCATCGCATGGCCGTTGATCATGGCCCGCTCCATCGGCCGCGCCAGGCTATGGATCTCTTGTGAAGGCTTACGATTGGCGGTGGCGCGCACTCCTTTCGTGCGTGTCGGAGGGTGGAAGCCCTCGGCCGCCGTCAAGAAGGCAACGTCCCAACCGAGCTGCGCCAGGTGGCTGCCGAATTCCCCGAACTGGGCTGGGAAGTTCTGATGGGCAAAGACGACGCGCATGGTCCGGTCCGTCGGCGCGCACTGCTCCGCGCCAAATGCTGAGGTAGGGCCAGCGTCAGCGCCGGCTGGGCACCGTCGTGAGTGATTTCGCAGCACGACGCAAGCCCGCGCCGCGCCAGCGCCTCCGCGTCGGAAGGGACGTATCGAGCCTCGCACCAACAAAGATGTTCTGTTAATGTTCTCAAGTGAATCGCGGAGGCGCTTATGGATGATCTCTTCGCCGGCCCTGAGGTTCCGCCGGATCTCAACGGTGTCGGTCGCGACTGCGGAGAGCGTGTGGGCAAGCTTGAGCGGCGCGGGCGGGGCGTCGCGCTCAACATGGGCTCGCGATACGATCGGGAACGGACCGAAAGGGTCGACGACGGGTGGCAGCAAAGCGAGGAACCTCCAGCCGCCACCACTGTCAGCACCGATCGCAGTCGGTCGGTCCTGACGCGCAACACCTCGCCCGATGTTCCGTTCGACCGCTCGGTCAATCCCTATCGCGGCTGCGAGCATGGTTGCGTCTATTGCTTTGCCCGACCAAGCCACGCCCAGCTCGGCTTCTCGCCCGGCCTCGATTTCGAGACGCAGCTCGTCGTGAAGCCCGAAGCGCCGGCTCTTCTGGAGAAAGCGCTCCGCAAGCCACGATACAGCGTCGCCCCAATTGCAATCGGTACCAACACAGATCCCTACCAGCCGATCGAGCGGGAGTACCGGGTCATGCGCGGCGTGCTCGGGGTGTTGGAGGCCTTCGCGCATCCCGTCTGCATCACCACCAAGGGTGCGGCGGTGGTCGACGATGTGGACATCCTCGGTCGCATGGGTAGGCGGGGCCTCGCCCAAGTCACGCTCTCGCTCACCACGCTCGACCGGAAGCTTTCGCGCAGCCTCGAGCCTCGGGCGGCGTCTCCGGGCCGTCGTCTCGCCGCGATCAAGACGCTGGCGGACGCAGGTGTGCCCGTTCGGGTGAACCTCGCGCCGATCATCCCGGGCCTGACGGATCATGAGCTTGAAGCGCTGATCGAGGCAGCGGCGCGCGCCGGGGCGACTGCCGCGAACTACACGATGCTGCGCCTGCCGCTGGAAGTGGCGACACTGTTCCGCGATTGGCTGGCGCGCGAACGGCCAGAGCGCGCGAACCGCGTGATGTCGCTCGTGCGGGACGTCCATGGCGGGCGCGACTACGATGCGACCTGGGGCCGGCGGCTGAGGGGTGAGGGCGTGCATGCCCGTCTTGTCGCGCGCCGGTTCGAGATCGCCTGCAGGCGCCATGGCCTCGGTGAGCAGAAGCCCCTCCGCACCGATCTCTTCGCCCCTCCACCGCGTCCTGGCGACCAATTGGCGCTCGGGCTTTGATGCGGTCTTGACCCGTGGCGCCACCATAGGCGTCCTGAAACCATGTCGAGAAAGCCGAAGACAGCCCGCGCCGCCCCAGACATGTCATTGGCCGCCGATCTCGCCACGCCCGTCGCCGGTGTCGACGAGGCCGGGCGCGGCCCCTGGGCCGGCCCGCTCGTAGCGGCTGCTGCCATCCTAGCCGATCACCACGCGATCGAAGGCTTGGACGACTCCAAGCGCCTTACCCTCCGCCGGCGCGAAGCGTTAGCCGAGGCGCTCGAGCAGGCGGCAAGCGACGGGCATGCCGCAATCGGCATCGCCGTCATCGAAGCCGAGGAGATCGACCGCCTCGGCCTGGGACGCGCAAACGATGAAGCCATGCGCCGAGCGATTGCCGCGCTAGACCAGTCGAGCCTCGGCGCACCGGCAACAGTACTGGTCGACGGCCGACGCGTGCCGCCGGGCATGCGATCGCCGGCACGGGCGATCGTCGGCGGCGATGGTTTGGTCAGCGCGATTGCCGCGGCCTCGATCCTTGCCAAAGTTACGCGTGACCGACTCATGGAGACGCTCGATGCCCGCCATCCCGGCTATGGCTGGGCCACGAACCGGGGCTACGGCACCGCCGAACACCGCTCAGCGCTTGAGCGTCTCGGCCCAACACCACAGCATCGCCGCTGCTTCCGCCCTGTCGCCGAGGTCTGCATGGGCCTGCGCGGCGGCGGTCAGCGGCAACATATTGTGGTTTAAGAATCGCCTTCAACTAACTGATTCAATTTATTCTTGACGGCTCGAATCACGATAGGCAGCGTCGCCTTCAGGGGTTCGGTCGAGGGGAGATTGTGATGGAGAGCGTACCGCGTGACAGCGTGCTGAGCGGCGATTGCATCGCCGTGATGGAGGCCTTGCCCGAAGGGGTGGCCGATCTCGTCTTCGCCGATCCTCCCTACAACCTGCAGCTTCGTGGTGAACTCCACCGCCCGAACCACAGCCGGGTCGACGGGGTCGAGGATGCCTGGGACCGGTTCGGCAGCCTCGCCGAATACGACAGCTTCACGCGCGCCTGGCTCGCCGCTGCGCGCCGCTGTCTCAAGCCCGATGGTGCGCTCTGGGTCATCGGCAGCTATCACAACATCTTCCGCGTGGGTGCTGCGCTGCAGGATGCGGGCTTCTGGATCCTGAACGATGTGATCTGGCGCAAGACGAACCCGATGCCGAACTTCCGGGGCAAGCGGCTCTGCAATGCGCATGAGACGCTGATCTGGGCGGCCCGCTCCGAAACCGCGAAACCGTGCTTCAACTACGAGGCGCTGAAGGAGCTGAACGAAGGGCTGCAAATGCGCTCGGACTGGACGCTGCCGATCTGCGGCGGGCCGGAGCGGCTGCGCGATGAGAACGGCGACAAGTTGCATCCGACGCAGAAGCCCGAGTCGCTCCTCCATCGCATCATTCTCGGCACTACCCGGCCGGGAAACACGGTCCTGGATCCGTTCTTCGGTACCGGCACGACGGGGGCAGTGGCGAAGCGGCTCGGCCGGCATTTCATCGGCATCGAGCAGGACCGCCGCTATGCTGCGATCGCGCGGGCCCGTATCGCCTCGGTCGACGCCTATGAGGCGGATGCGCTGAAGCTCGCGACGGCCAAGCGAGCGGCACCGCGCATACCCTTCGGTCAGCTCGTCGAACGCGGGCTTGTTGCGCCGGGTACAGTCCTAGTCTCACCGGATGGGAGGCGCCGGGCCAAAGTGCGCGCGGATGGCACGCTCATTGCCTCAGGCCCTGATGGCGGTGTCAGTGGATCGATCCACCAGGTGGGTGCTGCGCTTCAAGGTGCGCCGTCCTGCAACGGCTGGACCTATTGGCACCGCGAGAAAGGCGACCGCCGCGAACCGATCGACCTCCTCCGCCAACAGCTCCGCGCAGAGATGGAAGCCGGAAGCTGACCTCAGATCGTCCCGTCTCCCGTTGTGCTCACGCGCAAGCAGGTCACCGGGAGCAGGCCGGGCGAGAGCGGGCGCGAAGGCGGAGGGCGATCCGAAAACGTCTCCCAAGCGCCCCCTCCCACGTCAGGTTTGAGCGATTCTCGTCAATGGCTGCCTAACGCGCACTGGCCGGTCTCGATGGCGAACTCCACTCCAACCCCGCGCTGAGGGCCTTCTCGTGGTTTGAGAGCCCCGAACCAGTGATCCTGTGATTGGTGTGGGGCAGTAAAAAGGCCTTTGGCGACGTGTCGTAAATTGCTGGGTCGGGCCCAACAGTGACGTCTTTGACGCCGGTTGTCGGGTATCGCTTCAGTCTTCGTGGTTGCAGTGTCCTAATTACAGTCAGAGCGATCTGCTCTGCCATGAAGTTCGAACCCAGGACCTCTGATCTCTCAAACAGCCGGAGTGCCGCTCGCACTGACAGCGAGCGTCGCCGCCCTCACGCTTTGCCGCCGATGGCGAGGCGGAGTGCTTTGGCGAAGACCGTCGGCATGGCGTTCAGGGCTGCATTGACCGTGATGGCCCCTGGCACGGTCGATCCGTGCGCGACCATGACCGTGAGGCGGAGATGAAAATGCGTGAAGGTGTGCCGCACTTCGCCGATCGGTCGCCACTCGGCTTTGAAGGGTGGGACGGGGCGCGCCGCTTCCACCGACCACTCGGTCGTCGGCAGGGCCCGCATGCCGCCGAGAAGCCCCTTGTCGGGTCTGATCACGGTCGCGACTCGCCCTGCCCGGTCGAAGGCGACGAACACCGTGCCAGCGCGCACGGGCTTCGCCGCCTTCCGCGCTTTACGGGGCAGCTCTGCCGCGATCCCTTGGCGGCGGCCCTCGCAATCATCCATCACCGGGCAAATGCCGCATGCCGGCCGCTTCGGCGTGCAGATCGTGGCGCCCAGATCCATCAGCGCCTGCGCATGATCGCCGGGCCGCGAGCTTGGCGTCAGCGCCGCTGCCCGTGATTTCAATCTGGGCTTCACATCCGGCAGCGGGTCGGTCTCAGCGAAGAGGCGCGCCATCACCCGCTCGATGTTTCCGTCCATCACCACTGCGGGCCGGTCGAAGGCGATGGCCGCGACGGCGGCTGCCGTGTAGGCGCCGACGCCAGGCAGCGTGAGGAGGGCATCCTCGGTATCGGGAAAGCGACCGGCATGACGCGAAACGACGGCATCGGCGCAGGCGTGGAGATTGCGGGCCCGGGCGTAGTAGCCAAGGCCCGCCCACTCTGCGAGCACATCCTCTCGGGGTGCGGCCGCCAGGTCATCGACCCGTGGCCAGCGGGTCAGAAACGCCTGGTAGCGTGGGGTTACCGTCGCCACCGTGGTCTGCTGCAGCATCACTTCGGAGAGCCAGACGCGATAGGGATCGGGCGTCACACCCGCCCGACGCGCCGCGGGGCCGATGCGCCAGGGTAGCTCACGCGCATGACGGTCGTACCAGGCCAAAAGGTCGGCACCGATCGTCGACCGATCCGGAGGCGCTCGCCCTTCGCCGGACAACTCGGCAGCTCTTCCGTCGTCGAGTGCCGTCATTTAGCTCGTCATCCCAGTCGTCTCACAGCGCTGTTGTCCCATGGCGCCCTGCTGCCTTAGTTTGCCGATCTCTCAGTTAGGAGGAGAGCTGTGGACGGAAAGGTTGGCAAGGGCGGCGAACGACGGTTCGCGCGCGGCGGGGCGCCGCGTGAAAAGGATCATGCGGCGCCCAAGCCGGTGCGCCGTCGGCGCAAGCTGTTCGCAGCGGTCGGCGCGGAGGTCACAGCACCCCTCGCCCGTGCAGCCGAGGGCAAGGGCTTCGCTGACGCCGAGGTGCTCCTGCGTTGGAGTGAGATCATGGGCGCCGCACTCGCACCTCTTTGCCGACCGGTCAGGCTGACCCATGGCCGCGGCCGGGATCTCACCAGAACGCTGATCGTCGAGGCGGACGGCTCGGCAGCGCTCGAAGTCGAGCATCGCGCGACACAGATCATCGAAAGGGTGAATGCTTGCTTCGGCTATCGCCATGTCACCAGGCTGCGTGTGACCCAGGTGGGGCAGGTGGCGGCCGGGATCGCCGGCCTGTCGGAGCCAGCAGCACCCTTCGCCGGATACGCCGCGACGGGCTCGGCCCGACGTCGGGGTGAGCCGCATGTCGCCCACCACCGGAGCGAAGAGGCCGAGGCCGCGGCGCGGCGCCGCGCTGACGGGATCGTGAACGATGCACTTAAGGACGCGCTTTCCGATCTCGGCGCCTATATTTTGGAGGAGAAGCGGTCGGGTGAACCGTCCGCGTCGCCGGAACAAGGACCGAGGCGCCCCGAAGATCGCGTGAGCGCGCCGGAGACCAGGACCAGGAGAGATAGATGATTGCTGACCGCCGTCGTTTCCTAGCCCTCGCAAGCACAGCCACGGGCGTCGCTGCCATCGGGGTGCCGGCCTTTGCGGAGGAATTCGCTGAGCGCGCAATGGGCGATGTGGTGCTGGGCGACGCGAGCGCGCCGGTAACGGTCATCGAGTATGCGAGCCTGACCTGCCCGCATTGCGCTGCGTTCCACGAGGACACCTTCCCCGTGATCAAGGCCAACTACATCGATACGGGCAAGGTCAACTTCATCATGCGCGAGGTCTATTTCGACCGTTATGGGCTCTGGGCCTCGATGCTCGCCCGCTGCGGGGGGGAGCGCGGGTTCTACCCTATGTCCGAGATGTTCCTGAAGCAGCAGCGGAGCTGGACCCGGTCCGACGATATCGCGGGCGCCATCCGAAAGATCGGACGCGTGAACGGTCTCGGCAGCGATCAGATCGACGCGTGCCTCAACGACGAGCCCTATGCGCGCGCTCTGGTCGAGCGCTATCAGGCCTTCGCTGAAGAGGATGGCGTCCGCTCGACGCCGAGCTTCGTGATCAATGGCGA
>JBCDFC010000153.1:0-12160 GCA_039178805.1 Pseudomonadota bacterium
ATCGCGATGGCAACCAATGCGGGTCCTGACCCTTGGAACTGATCCGATGGAGATGCGAGGGTCAGGGCCCGGGAATCCACCTCGGCTGTTGCCAAAGGCATGCAGAACATTGTCTCGATTCCATTCACGCGCGGCTCATAAAGCAGAGCATGGACGTTTGCCCGTAATGGATGGCTGCCTTGACCTTTCATCGCTCGTTAGCCTGGGTCTTCGGTCAGTTCGTTGTGATGCTTGCGATCGAGCTTGGTGGGCTCGCCGTGCTGGCGCGCCTTCTCACGCCGGTGGAGCTTGGCTGGTACGCAGCGGCATTGGCGGTGCTGGAGTTTGCGCGGTTTCTTGGCGCGCTGGAGCTTCATACCGTCATCGTGCGGGCTGACAGGCTCGACCTCGCGATCCGTCGGCAGGTGGTCGCGCTTGCACTCGGGGCATCCGGCGTGGTGGCGCTCCTGCTGCTGCTTGTCACTTTTCCCGGCTGGGCGCTCCTCGATGAGATGCCGCGCGAGTTGCTCCTGGTCATGCTGCCGGTGCTCCTTTTGAACTGCTACGCCATGACCGGTCACGCGCTGCTGCTGAGAGAGAAGCGCTTCGACACGCTCTTCTTCCTGAAGATCGCCGCGGCGGTTGTCTTTCTCGCCCTCGCCATACCGCTCGCGCTCTCCGGTGCCGGTGCTCAAGCCATGGCGGTGGCGATGGTTGGCAGCAGCTTCGCCTTCGCACTGCTCTCCGTCATCGCGACCCGCGGCGCTTTCTGGGTTCGGCCGTCCTTCCGTGGGGGAGCGGAGACGGCACGGCTCGGCGGAACGGTGATGGCGATCGCCATCTCGCACCATGCGACGCTTGCAGCGGTGCCGCTCTTGGTGGGGCGGATTGCCGGCTACGCAGCACTTGGTCAGTTCTCGCGGGCCGACGACTTCATCCGACATGGGCGTCGGGTTTTGGAGGACACAGTGCTGCCGGCGATCGTGCCATTCGTGTTCGATGCCGCGCGCGATGCGGAAGTGAGGGTCGAGGAACTGCGCCCTCGGCTTCTGGTGGCGCTCTCCAATCTCACAGCGGTCACGTGGCCAGGAATAGTCGTCGTGATCATTGTGAGCCCGCCGCTTGTCGACCTCTTACTTGGAGGGCAATGGGGCGACGTGCCAGCGCTCCTGCAGATCCTTGCCGTTGGCTTCCTTGCGCACCCGATCAACGCAGTCGCTTATGTCTATGCCATCGCATTGCGTCGCGAGGCGGTTTTGGCGTGGATGTCGGTCGCGGTGCTCGTTGCGACCGTCGCGCTCACGATAGCTCTGGCGCAGATCGGGCTTGTCGAAGTCGCGGTTGGCGTTGCGGCCGTGCAGATCGCCCATGGTGTTGGGCGTGTCGCGATTGCGATGCGGCCTCTCGGTATCTCGGCTCTGGCTGTTCTGCGTGCGCTTTGTGCAAGCGCCGGGGTCACTGCCATGACCGCATTGCCCGTGCTGGAGGTGAGTGGATGGCTGATGCAGGCGGGGCAGCCATCCTTCGTCGTGCTTGGGGCGGCGGGTGTCGTCGCCGCGCCCGCCTGGTTCGCGGGGATTGTGCTTCTGCGCCATCCGCTTGGGGTGGAGATCAAACGCGCGCTCGCGACCCTTCGTTCGACGTCTCCAGGGTGAGGCCCTCTGCAGCCGCTGCCGCAACGAAGGATGGTGGGCGAAGCTTTCTGGAGGTTTCTGCCGCCGCTTTGGTCCGAAGATGAGGCTCTGAAAACTCGTCCAGGATCGACGCGCAGCGGATCATGGCGCGGACCGAGTGGTAGGGCCCGTGGTTCGCCGATGCGCGCGCAGGTATCTTCGGGCGCCCATCCCCATGCACCGTGCGGAGCCAGCCGCCGCGCGGATCGCACATGTGCTGCTCGACGAAGGTGAGCGTTCGGCGGAAGGCTTCGGCGTAGCGGGTCTCCCCCGTGGTTCGGTAGAGTTCCAGCATGCTGATCAGTGCTTCGGCTTGCACCCACCAGATCTTGTCGCGATGGGTAACGAAGAGCTGGATCCCGTTCAGCGAGCCGTGATCGTAGAAGCCGCCGCGACGCCGGTCGAAGCTATGCCTGAGGGCATGCTCGCTCAGCCGTCGAGCCCAGTTCGAGACGGCATGCCTTCCGATCCCCAGCTCGGCCAGCGCATCGTAGACGAACCAGATCAGCTCAAGATCATGCCCGTAGGTTGCATGCATGTTCTCGCGCATGATCCGCACGGGCTGACCGGTGGCGAGGTCGTGGTGGAAGAGGTTGGCGGGACGACGGTCATACTCGAAGAGGTTCATGAGCCTGAATGACTGCTCGACGAGCCTAGCCCGTATCGCCTCTCCGGGGGCAAGCGCTTGGAGCGCTGTCATTGCCTCGAGCATATGCAGTTCCGCATCCATATGACGGGCCCGGGGGAACGTTTGATGCGGCGCAGTCTCATCGTCCGAGGGGGTGCTCCAATCTTTCCTAAGGCAATCGACGTAACCGCCGTGGATCGGATCGAGTGCTTTCACTTCCATCGTCTCGAAGACTGCGACCGCCGCGTCCCGGGCCTCGACCGAGCCTGTCAGGGCTGCGTACTCGCAGAGGGCCGTGATGGTATGCGCCTGATGGCGTTGGAGCTTGACAGTGATGAGAGGCGTTCCGTCCGACCGCGTTCGGTCGATATAGCCGCCGTGTTCGCGATCCAAGAAATGCGTCTGCAGAAACGCGAAACCGGTATCCGCCAACGCGCGCGCCTGTTTGGCATGGCACCCATGGCGCGCCATGTAGGAGAAGCTCCAGAGATTGCGGGACTGTTTGATCAGCCACTTGTCGCCACGGTCGTAGAAGCCGAGATCGTCGGCGTTCTCCAGATACCCGCCGTACCGACGATCCATGCAGTCGAGATGAAAGGGCGCCAGCGTTTCGTCGAGGATATGTCGGCAGCTAGCCGCCAAGCGTGTCGCCTCTTGAGCGGACAATGCCTCGGGCGCTCGGCGAAAGGGCATCGTCGGGCTGGGTCGCGGCACGTATCTCCGCCAGCGAGAGTAGAGGGCATCGTGGAGCCATGTCTCCGTCGTCGCCTCCTTCGGCGACCAGAGGCCATCTCGCGCGTTAAAGGGCTCGTGGGTTCTTTCCCTTCGATCCGCCTCCCGCAAATCGGCGATCTGCCGCTTCAGGCGTTTGAAGCGCAGAAAAGCGGCGCCGAGCGGTTTCTGCATCGCTTTCGGCAGGAGGCTCGCCACCGTGATCATGGTCATGACCTGCGCATAACCGCTGATCGCCATGCGCGGCCCACCATGCCGCCAGGCGCGCAGCATCAGCTTGCGTGCGTCCGAGCGCTCACCCGCGTTGTAAGCGAGCGCTGCGCAGTATTCGAGATGATTGCCCCAAGACTGCGACTTCGTCCGCACCCAGCCTTCAGGGTCGCGAGCGGCGGCACGTTCGATCACCAAACGCCAGGCCGCGTGCATCGCCTCCCAGTTCGACGTCGCCTGTGTGCCGTGGCGGCGGTAGTCCACGAGCCTGCCGCGAAGTCCCTGGATGTTGCCGTGACGCAGCATCGCCACCCGGTGCCAGAGGTCGTAGTCCTCGAAGTAGCTAAGGGTCTCATCGAAGCCGCCAGCGGCCTCGATGGCCTCCAGCCTGACGACGGCCGTGCTCATCTGAACGAGGTTCCGGATGAGTAGTGTGGCGTGGTCCAGAGGCTCGTCTGGCGGCTCGAAGTCGTCGAAGAGATCCGCGCCATCCTCGTCGACGAAACGAAACCCGGAATAGCTTAGATCGACTTCCGGACAAATCTCGAAGTGGCGCAAGTGGCGCGCCACCTTGCTCGGCTCCCAACGATCGTCAGCGTCGAGAAAACCGACGAGCGGTGTCTGGGCGGCGGCGATCCCGCGGTTCCTGGCCGCCGATACACCCGCGTTGTCCTGCCGGATCAGCCGGATCTCTGGAGCGCGGTCATCCGTGCTGTCGGCGACCTTCTCTACGACCGCCGCGGTGGCGTCGGAAGAGCCGTCATCGACGACGACGACTTCGATATCGCGGCGCCGCTGATCGATCAGGCTTTGGAGCGCCTCACCGATGAAACGCTCAGCATTGAAGGCCGGCATGACAACCGTCATCGACAGTGGCGGCCGTTTCACGACAGCAGAGCCTGGATCCTCGCCATCGCTTCCATCTGAAGGCTCGGCGGTGCCACGCGACCGTATCGGCTTTCATGGGCCAGCATCTTCTCGCGGCCCTTGATCGTGGAGCTTTCCTTGCGAACACTGTGGCTGATGCCGCACCATGCATTGCACTTGCGCATCCGAGCACGGATGGCCCCCGCACGCTCCCAGAACGAACGGAAGTCGCCTGGCAGACGCAATGCCTTGCCCGGAAACTTCACAGAGAAGCAGAGCCTCGCGACGCCATAGTGATTAATCATCACGTTGCGTTCGTAGGTATTGCAGATGTGCTCCGAGGTGTCCGAGCGGGAGTTCCAACCGTTCTCCAAGTCGTTCGCGCCTTCGATCGAACGGAAATACATACCGACCGCGTCCAGCCAGTTGGGGTTCAGGCCAAGCGCGTATTTTCCGTCGCAGTCGGCGAGGATCTGGAGGAGTTCCTCAGCATCGACCCCGCTCTCTGCTGCGAAGAACGGATCGAGCTCACCGGACTGACCGAAGGAGGGTTGCAGGAAGTTCAGCTTGAGCTGATCGGCACCGATATCGTTGAGCACGAAGTCGTAGAAACCGTCGATCTCGCGGTAGTTCCGCGCATAGACGAGCCCCATGACGTAGATACGCGTGTCCTCCGCCTTCAGTCGGCGTTTCGCATCGACGAGGAGCCGGAGCGCGGACACCGCCTTGTTGAACGCGCCTTTGACGCCACGCGTCTCGTCATGCAGCTCAGGGATGTGGCTGTTCAATGAAACCGAGATCTCGTGCGGTCCTTCGCGAACCATACGTTCGGCCACTTCCGGGCGTCGAATGCGCGTGCCGTTGACGACCGAAAGGATGCGTAGCCCGGCCGAGCGGGCAGCCGTGCAGAGGCCGAAATACTCCTCGAGATCGAGCATCGGCTCGCCACCGCAGATGACGAGATTGCCGCGTGGGTTCATCTCTGCGAATTCGTGGAGGATCTGGGCTTTGCGCTCGAGACTTAGATACTTCTCGCGATCCTCGTCGTTCCGTTGCCAGAAATCGCAATGCGTGCAGCGCAGATTGCAGCGCTTGTTGACTTCCATGAAAACGAAGCGCGGTGGCGGTATTTGCATCTTTCGTCGTCCCGACATGATCATTGCGATGGCCGGTTCGGCGGTCTGGTGGATCGCGAACTATCGATATTCGGTTCCCAATCCGCCCCGAGCCCCCAACCAACTTGGCTGTGACGGCGGCGATTTCGGCGAAAGCCTGCCTCTCCCACGACACAGTGCCGTGAACTTCTCCCCGAACGCCAACGCTATTTCGCAAGCTGGATAAAAAAACGGTCCACGCTGTCTCAGCCGCAATGTGTCCGGCGTCGACGCATGACAGGCGATGCCATCCAGATCATCAAGAAACCACACCCTGCGAGAGCAAGAGCCCCGCCAGTCGGATCGGGAATGCGACAGTGTCGAAGATCCACGACGGTCGCGTGAAGAAGCAGCGCCCCAGTATCAACGACCAGAGCACGACAGGCATCGGAAGTCGGTCGGCAAGCGGCAGGGCGAGAAGCACCGCAACCGCACCAGCGCCCGCAGCACAGACCACACTCGGGGTAGCGCCCAGATGCAGGATCTTCTCCATCATGCCAGCGGGGTAAGATGACAATCGTTCGCGCGTATCTCGCTATCATCGGCGAATTGCTGTGAGCACCGAAGCAATGCGTTTCGCGCGCCGGGTTCACTTTCAGTCATGAAAACCAATGAAGAAACCCGCGCCTGCGACCAGGACGGGATTTTGGATGATCCGTCACCAGAACCGCGCTCGTGCATCGATCAATCGGGCCAAAGCGCTGAAAGTTCGAACAAAATCGCATCAAATGGGGCGAGCTGGACCGGCTGATCGTCGCGGAGGGCAGCCACTAAAACCCAGGCTCCGTCTCTCAACGTGAAAGCCTCGAGGCTTTTGGCGAGCGGGTCCACGAGCCAAAGATGTGCGACGCGCTCGCGCGCATAGACTGCGCGCTTCTCGACGAGATCGAACTGGCGCGTGCTGGGCGAAAGCACCTCGCAGACCCAGTCGGGCGCGAGCTCGAAATACGCCACGTCCGGATAGCTCGGCAGGCACTCGCGCCGCCAACCCGCAACATCCGGCACGAGAACGTCCTCGCCGAAATGCAGCTCCGGCTCACCGATGATCCACCAGCCACCCGGCCCGTCGCCATCATCAAAGCCGAAAGGGCCACCAATCTTCACTCCAAGCCCTGACGCTGCGAAGCCGTGCCTCGACGCGGGCCTCGGTTGGAGATGTAGACGGCCGGCGACAAGCTCTGCGACCATGTTGGCAGGGGCCTCGAGCACGTCCCTGTAGGTAGCTGGCTCTCGAACGATTGGCTCGATCTGGTTCATCACAGGACTTTCGTCACGGCTTTTCAGCTTCGGAGAACATAGCGGAGCGGCCGCACGCTGTCGCGCTCTATCCGCTCTGCTCGCGAGGAGCCGTCATAGGTCACGCCTCTATCTGCCAGTATCGAAACCGCGCATGCCCGGTCATTTCGCGGGTACGACCTGCGTCTTCGAACCCCGCGAGAAGACCGCGCGTCCGGGCAGCCGTGAGCCCGGTCGCCTTGGCCGCAGCGGGGGCAGACAGGACGGGCCGTGCAAGGAAGAGATCCGCGAGAGCCGCCGCCCCCCTGCCCCGCCGGTCTTTGTTCGAGTGCCCCCATGGAGGGTTCAAAGTAATACGTTTGCACCGTTACACTCGGATCGTCGTCGAACTTTCCGCTCATTGCGGAGGTTCGCCGAGCCTGATCATGCTGCAACGCGATCCTCAAGACCCGCCATTCGCCTTGCCTAAAGTCGCCTGAAGCGCGGATCTTTCGGACACCAGCCAAATGCCCAGTGAATTCAGGAGTGAGGTGCGAGACGGCTGCCGAGACCGCCGCCACGATGATGGCCGTCTTCGGTCGCCTTTCAGCCCTTATGCGCGGCTCATTCGTGGGGGAAACGATCCGCCGGATCGTTTTCTGATCTACCGCATCCATCGACAGTGACACCGCTTTCGCCCGCCAACGATGCTCCAAGGCATGCTGAGTGCCATCACGTACTTTTGCGATGCCTACGCGTCCTGGCAGAGGGGCGGCGTCGAGAACGCAAACGGTCGCATCCGACGATGGCTTCCACGAAAGACCGACCTTGACGAGATGACCGACGAAGACATCCAGGAAATCGCCATGCCCCTCAATCTCGCGCCCCACAAACGCCTCGGCTTCCACTCACCGCTGGAGGCCTTCTTCAGCGAGCTTGGCAAACAGGTCGATACCCGCTTCCACGGCCGGGTTGCCCTTTGCACCTGAGCCCAGCGCGTCTTTCGGAGGGTCGACTTTGTTTTTACTGGCGGTCTCTGCTGTCTTCCAATCCTTCTGGAAATCCGTCAAGTTCTTGCCGCGACTGTACATCTTCATTCATTGTTTTCTAAGATTTACTTGCTCCGGTCAGCCTAGAATGTCTTTTGGCTAAAAATCTGGGTTTCTATTTGAACAGTATGCAGACTGCGGTTGGGTCAACCGACCCTAGTCGAATTACATTAAAATAACGCGACTTCCTATGTGCCTCACGACATCACATGCTGGTGCGTCAGTCTACCTCACACGCCTCTGCATTTCCGTCTGCACAGTATGCCATCCGTTTAAGTTCCGCTGCCACCTGCTTCTTTGCGGACAGCCAGCCCGCGCCGTCCTCATATGTTTCGGCGAGGTCCCGACAGCCCCAGTCATCGCCGTGAAGGCAAGCGATGAGCTTCCTTTCGAGCGCCGTTTCGGGATTTGCGTCCCACATGTGGCTGCCCCACAGCTGCTTGCACGAATAGTCGAGCCCAAGCGCACAGGCCCGCCGGTATGCCGCCTCCGCCGCATCGAAATCCTGGGGTAGGGCGAAGCCGTTGCTGAGCTGGTAGCCGACCTCATTGCACGACCATGCATGTCCAAGATCGCAGCCCCGCCGCGACCACTCGAGCGCAACCGCCGGCTCGCTCTCCTCGCCGATGCCCACAAAGCTCTGCGCATAGCGATGACACCCCTCCGCGGCGCCTTCCTCACAGGCGTAGCGATAGAGGACGCGGCCCCAAGTTCGGTCGACGCTGTCCGCGACCAATCCGTGCGCCGATCCCCCGGAATATTCGCTGTAGTAGAACGCGCCGAGCCGGATGCAGCCCGCCATCTCGCCCTCGCGGCAGAGCGCGCGGGCCCGGCGCACCCGGGCCCACCAGTCAGGGATGAAATCGTCGTAACGCTCCACCAGCAGCGAGCCGAGCGGGCCATACTCCGCGCGCAGTCGTTCACGCTCGATCAGAAGCTCGACCTTGGTCAAGGCGCTGCAGCCATTGCTCACGGACCCGAAAGCACATTCTCGAGCGTATAGGTCTCGCGCCTTTACGAGGTCCTTCGCGACCGTCTCGCCCGTCTCGTAGTGGGAACCGAGGATCGAACAGCCATCGCTGTTCCGATCGTCGCAGCTGGCGGCATAGAGAGCACGCGCCTGCTGGGCGTCCTTCTCCTCCTCCGGCACCGCGTCGTTGGAGAGCGACGGATCGAGCTCACGCCCGAGCGTGACACAGCCTCCCGCATCGCCGAGATCGCAGGCGAGCCGCACCAGCGCGAGTCCTTGCGCGGGATCAGCTCCGACTGAGAGGGAACTGCGCCGGCCCAAGAGCAGCGCCTGCCCCTGCACCGCGCAGGCCGCCGCGAGCCCGGCGGTGCAGGCGTCCTTGACCAGCGCGTACCGCTCCTCGGCTGGTAGCTTCGGATGCCTCGCGAGCTCCAGGCAGCCCGGCAGATGCCCCACCTCGCAAGCATTGCGGAAGAGTTCTTGCGCCTCGTCATCGTATTGCAGCACCTTGCCGAGGCCGACGCAGCCTCGCGGGTCTCCTGCCTCGCAGATCGGCACAAAAAGCGCGCCCGCGAGGAACCGGTGCTCCGGCTCGCGCGACCGCAGGTAAAGGTCGCCGAGCGCGAGACAAGCCTCGGTCTCTCCACCCATGCATCCTTCCCGCGCCAACCGCGCCTCCCCCTGAAGGATCTCGGGGAACGCCGCGTCCCGTGCGGGATCGAGCGGATCGGCTTCCGCCGCGGCCCGCGCGATCTCCGCGCGCGGGTCGGGACTGCAGCGGAAGTCTTTGTCGATCTCGCAGCCACGCACTCGGAACGCCTGTGCCCGATCGAAATCCGCTTCCCCTGCCGCCCCGGACATCACGAGGTTTGCGCCGTCGTGGCAGGCAAGGGCCTGTCCGAGGCCGCAGGCTCGGTCGAGCAGTGCCAGCCGCTCCGGACCGTCGCGCGTCTCGTGCCCACCGAGGATCCAGCAGGCCCAGCCGGAGCCGAGATCGCAGCCCTGCACCAGCAGTGCTTCACTTGCTGCGATGTCGCGAGCGACGCCCTGCCCGCGCCGGAGCATGTTCCCGAGGCCTGCGCAGGCCTTAGCCTCGTCGCGTGCGCAGCCATCGCGCAACCGAGCGAGCTTTTCCTCCGGTGTCTCAACCTGTGCGCAATCGCGTTCCGACCCGAGCGCGCAAGCACGCCGGAAATAGCCGTCCGCCCGCGCCTTCTGCTCAGTAAGCCCATCATCGCCCGACTTGTACGTCCAACCGAGCTGCGTGCAGGCCTCCGCGATGCCCTCATCGCAGGCCCCGTCGAGAAAGCCGAGATGAGGCATGGAGCCCTGCCATCTCCCCCGTTCGACCCGGGAACTGTAGCCGAAGTCCCTGCAAGCCTTGTAGACGCCTACCTTGCAGGCCTGCAGGAAAAACGCGAACGCGAGCGGTTCGTCGGCCCATGTGCCGCGTCCTTTATCGTACATTTGCCCAAGCGCACTACAGGCCACGAGGTCATCTGCCGCACAGGCCTCGCGATGGCGGCGCGCCTCGGCGCGGTGGATCTCATCGAAACGGGCATCGCTCCCGGGCCTCAGCGCACGCTCGAAAACACGCCGCTCCACTTCGTCGGCCCGTTCTCCCATCGCCTTCGCATTTGCCTCTTGGCGTGCCGTAACTTCAGTCCTCAACGCCGTTAACTGATCGAGCGTGAGTGGCTGTTCGGGGATCACCAAAACATCCGGCATACTGTCGCTTTCTGCCGGGCGGGAGACTCCAAGTGCCACAACGATAAGGGACACCGCTACACGAAAGCAAAAACCCAAACGACTCTTTATATTTTGAGATACGTGAGGCGATAAATTCGACCATAGGTGTTTTGGCCAATTTTCAATATCAAGTAATAGCACAACAACTTCCTCAATGCTTAGGGCGCATAACGATCCGATATTCTTCATCGCCACGGTGCTTCTTTGTGGCAGACTATGACGGAGCGTGGCAGGTGCGATCCATCATGCGTCGGCGCAGCCCACATTAAACGGCGATGCTTAGTGACGATACATTTCGTTTGCCGCCAACGCTCCGCTGCCAGCGATGAGGCGACACGCCGTCGAGTCTCGCCCACCTTGGAAGATCGAAGTGGCCCTTCGGTGCGGTGCCGTTGACGTACGTTTGGGCTCGTTCCGGTCCTGTTCCGCAACGAGACATCGGCCGGACCTGGTTTGAGCGCGACTCTCGCGAGCCGCCCAAACCAGACCTCTGCGATCACTAGTCTGGCCGCATCGCAGCATGTGGTTTTCGGACATTCAAGTTCGCGTTTTGGGATGTGTTCCGAAGCCGCGAGGATCGGGCAGCTACTAACAGCTCTGCGCGGTTTCGGTCATTCGTCAACGAGTTCTCTAGAGTCTGAAAATGGGCAAGAACTACCAATACTGGTTGTGCTGTGAGCCACGGGATTTCCTCCATCTGATGCTAGAGCCCGGCCGAGGGAGAGGACCGGACGATGAAGCGATCGAAATTCAGCGAGGAGCAGGTCTTCGCGATCCTGCGCGAGCAGGGTGAACTATGTCGCGCCATGGGTCTGAGAGACATGGCGATGTGGCTGACGGCGCCCGAGGACGAGAACGCGAAGCTGAAGCGGCTCTACGCGGATGCGGTGCTCGGCAATGCCGGGTTGCGAGACCTTCGACGTGCCCGGCGCCAATCGACACGGGATCTCAGCCTGACGCCCGATACATGGGGCGCTCGCGGGCGGCCCGATGAGCAAGATCCACGCGATGGTCGATGATGCACCATCGAAGGCGCCATCGGTTCGAGCCCGATGGTAGACGGCCTGCGGATCACCCTCGCGCTCATACCCGGCCAGGCGCATGGCGGCCGATCCGCTGCGTCACTGCTCAGGACGATCGGCGAGGGCGATGTCCGGCTCGCCGACCGCGCCTATGACGCCGCCTGGCTCCGCGAGCCGTCGCGACCCGCGGAGGATGGGCGACCATCAAGCCGATGCCGACGCGCAGTCGGATCCCGAGCTTCAGCCCGTTCCTCTACCGGTACCGCAATCTCGCAGAGCGCTTCTTCAACAAGATCATGCACTACCTCGCCCTCGTCAAATGCGCTGCGGTCCAAATCTGGCTGCGCAGTTGTGGGTCGGCGATCTAGAGAAGATCAACCCGCTGGCCCTGGTCAAAACCGCCGCCTGACGTTGTCCGGCCCGAGAAGCACCGTCCAAATGCGGCCTCACCTTTCCTAGGCGGCCCTTAGTGCCTTCGTCGCCGCTGCATCCACCACGAGGCTGTCGTCTTCGAGCGACCCTGTCAGGACCACGGCGTAGACGTCCCGGGCCCGCTCGAGCGTCTCATAATGCTCAAGCACGTCTTCCAGCACCTTCTGCGGATCGCGGGTTTTGGGATCGCCGTACCCGCCCCCCGCAGACTGATTGCCCGTCAGATGTTCGCCGTAGAGCAGCACTTCCTCGACAACGGTCTCGAGTACGGTTTCCTCGCCATTGCGGCTTATCTTGACGTGATGGCACCGCGTTCCGGGCTGCCCGCCATGCACCCCGGCTGGCGCGAAAACTGTGCCGTCACAGGGCCAGAGGATGTTCACGGGATGTTTCTTCGGCGTGTAGGCGCACTCGATGGCGGGCGCGCCGCGCTGACGCCCGGCCCCGCCGGAGCCGGGCATCACTGCGAGCTTGGTGAAC
>JBCDFC010000154.1:0-12002 GCA_039178805.1 Pseudomonadota bacterium
CCGCGCCGGAGAGGAGCTGCAACGCGCCGTCGATGGTCGCGAGACCGGTGCCCGTGCCGGCGATGTCGAAGGTGCCAGCGACCGAGAGGTTGCCGTCGATCAGGCCGTCCGCATCGAGACGGCCGGTCGTGCCGATGACGGTCTGATCGGCCTCGATCCGGCCATTGGCGATTGTGAGTGCGCCGTCCCCACCGCCGTTTCGGTCGATGCCGCCGGTCTCGAGATTGAGCGCGCCGCCGACAAGAAGGAGATCGCCCGCGATGAGGGTGCTATCCGCCCCGGTCACTGCGATCTCACCTTGAGTGCCGGGCGCTCCAGCGACAATCGTCACGCCGTTGGCTGCCGCCGTGTTCGCCACCCGCGCCCCGTTCTCGATCGTGAGTGTGCCCTGCGAGCCTGAGGCAAGGCCAACCGCGAGCAGGCCGGCTGCGCCGACGCCCAACTCGCTGCCCGCGCTGCCTGAGAGGACGAGTTCGGTGTCGGGGCCCGAGATCATGGCTGTGCCGTTGGCCGTGGACGGGCGGTCGTCCGTCACCCCCTCGCCAATGATGAACTTCGGGAAGGCGTCGTTCGCGCCATCGATCGTGACGCGCGCCCCGTTAGTCAGGGTTAGTGCGCCCTGACCCCGTTCGCCGATTAGGAGCTCTGAGGTGCGGTTGTCCTCGAACCCGTCGAGACGGTCGGAGACGATCTCCAGGCGGGAGCCTTCCCCATCGATGACCAGTCTGCCGTCCGTCCCGGCCTCCCGCCCAACGGAGACGAGGGCGCCGACGCGGTTGCCGGTGCTGCTGATCGAGACGACGCCGCCCGAGAGGACGAACATCTCGTTCTCGCCCGCCCCGCCGATGTTCTGCTGGCCGATCTCGAGCGCGGAGTCTTCGCCGAAGATGTTGATCCGGCCGCCGTTCTGAACGGTCGCGATGCCCGTACCGCCCCGATAGCCGAGGCTGAAATAGGGTCCGTTGTAGAGATTGTCGGCCGTCGGCATGTCGCCGATGACCGGCGCGTCGTCCGAAGGGCCGGTCTGGAAGAGGTTCAGCTCTGAGCCCGGCCCGTCGACGAGCAGGACGCCGGTCGAGCCGTAGTTGCGCCCTAGGCTGAAGACGGGAACGTCGTAGTTCGATGTCGGGTCGTTCTGAACATCGATCCGCCCGCCATTCGTCACTTCGATCCGGCCGTAGGAGCCGAAGTCGCGGCCTGCGCGAAGGAAGCCGGCATAGCCCGTGTAGGTGGTGAAGTTCCCGAACGCGTCCGAAGCGGTGAGCTGGCTGCCCGGTCCGTCGACTTGGAGCAGGCCGTTCGAGCTGGCGGAGCGTCCGACGACGATGAAGAAGCCGTTGACGGCACCGCCGTCGGTGATCGTCAGCCTGCCATCGCCGGCGCGGCCGACATTGATGTTGCCGGCGCCACCCGAGGAGGTGAGCGTCGAGCCCGTGCCATCGACCGTGATGACGCCGTTGCTAACGGGCCCGACGCCGATCTCGACGGCGTTGTAGCCGGATGAGATGGCGAGGTTCGGCGTGACCGTGACATCGCTGCCGCCATCGATCGCGATGCTGCCGAAGCTTGTCTGCCCCGCGATGGCGAGCGATGGGCCGAGCGTCGTCTGACCGCTCCGGATAACTGCCACCCTGTCCCCCAGCACTGCTTGCTGGGCCCAGACTAACGAGGCCGCGATGAGACCGCCACACCCGCGGTCAGTCGCAATGAAGGAGAGGTCTCAGGCCTGGGGACGGGTGTGGGCCGGAAGGGAGTGAGGGCGGTGCGCGCCTGAGGCTGTCCCGTTCATCAGGAGCAGTGCGGTCGGGGAGGCAGAGATCGCGCGGTGTAGGAGGAGCGAGCCCGCGAGGGCGGCTCCGATACAGAGCGCGTATTCGAAGAGCGGTGGCAGCGCCACGGTCTGCAGAAGTGTCCCGACCCACACCACGATCGGGTAGTGCAGCAGATAAAGCGTGAAGGATGCGGCCACGAGAGCGTCGATGGCAGGGGTGCGGCGGCTGACGAGCGCCGAGGCCAAGCTGAGGATCATGGCACCGCCGAGCACACCGAGCATCCCGCCCGCGCCATAGCGCGCGATCTTGTGCGCGAGATCGGGCTCTCGCCAAACTGCGACGAAGACCACGGCTGCCGCTGCCAGGATCAACCAGGCCGCCAGATCGCGGGCGAGGCGTGGCACCGGGATGTCCCGCATCGCCATGCCAACGAGGAAGAACGGCGCATAGTCGAGCATCGGCTCGACCTTGATCATGGAGAGCGTCGGATACGGTGCGAGCTGGGTCGAGACAAGATGCCAGCCACCATTCACGCCAAGGCGCCAGACCCCGATCACTGCCGCGACGAAGAGCACGACGCGAAGGTCCACGCCGCCGCGTGCGGCCGCCATCTGAGCCATGCGCTCGGAAACCCTGCCGATGGGTCGGCGCAGCAGTACGGCCAGGAGCGAGAAGACAAGGAGGGTCTGCAAGAACCAGAGATGGCCAACCCAATGCGGTCCCGGTTGGCTCAACAGATCGAGCCACACGGACCCGATGCTCGCGCCCTCGTCCCGCGCCTTGCGGTACGCGTTGGCGGCCATCACCACCGGGCAGAGAAGGAGCGTCGCGGTGATCAGGGGCACGCCGAGCCGGCGAAGGCGTCCGAGCAGCCAGCGCCAGGGTGCCCTCCGCGCGAGAACGATGGCAGTGAGAAGGCCTGCGATCCAGAAGAAGAGCCCCATGCGCATGCTGCCGAGGAGCCCTGTGACCGCGGCGATCAGATTGCTGCCTTCGGGCGAGGCGACGAACCAGCCGAGCCCCGGCGTGTAGATGAGGCCCGCGTGATAGGGGATGCCGAGCAGCATGGCACCGGCGCGCAGCCAGTCGAGGTGCCAGAGCCGGCCGCCTCTGCTCATCGCGCTCGTCATGCGCTGGTCGCTGAGGCGGTCCCGCGCAGGCGGCCGAGAGCACCTTTCGCGAGCCCTGCCGCCATGCGTAGGCGGAGGCGGGCATGGGTCGTGTCGGTTAGGCGCACGGGCCTGAGGATGTCGCCGAGGACGCCGCGGCGCGCCTTGGCGGCCTCGGCCGGGTAGTAGTCTTGAAGCCTCCGCCAAATCCTGTAGCGCACATAGGCTTCGAAGCTTGCCGGAGCGATGCCGAGACAGGCCAGTGCGGCTGGCAGATCGGGTGGATCTTTCACCCCTCGATCCACCACCATCGCGTCAATCTCGGCCAAGGTTGCCGAGCGTTCCTGTACCGCGATGTTCCGCTGTGAGATCGCGCCGTCATGCTTTCGGTAGCGCAGCATCACCTCGGGCGGATTGTCGAGCCGCCCGAGCCGAGCGAGCCTGAGGTAGAGATCGTAGTCCTCGGCATGGGGGAAGCCGGAACGGTAACCGCCAATCTCCTCCAGGGCCGAGCGGCGTACCATGATCAGCGGATGGAGCGAGACGGCGACGCGCGGTGGGAAGCGCGAGAGATCGGTCAGCCGGTGCGGCCCACCGGAGACGATGGCGATGGCGTTACCTGCCGCATCGATGGTCTCAGCCAGACCGCCGACGAGCACGGCATCCGGTGTCGCGTCGAGATAGGCCACTTGGCGTGCAAAACGGTCGGGCAGGCACAGGTCGTCCGCATCCATACGCGCAACGTAGCGTCCACGGGCAAGCGAAAGGCCCGCGTTGAGCGCGCCCACGATGCCGGTGTTGCGCTGCGTATGGACCCGGATGCGTGGGTCCTCCGCCGCGTGGCGCGCCAGGATCTCGGGCGTGCGATCCATGCTGCCGTCGTCGACTGCAATGAGTTCGAAGTCGCGAAAGCTCTGCTCGCGGACGGATTGAATGGCGGCGTCGAGGAACGCGTCGCCGTTGAAGACGGGCATGACGACGGATATGGGCGAGTGGCGTTTGTTCATGGAATTGAGGGTTGAATATTTGATATTTGGTGGCTAAATATTCTTCTATATTGATATTGACTATCGTTTATATTGAAGTATTCTTCGTCAAAATTTATGAGATGGGAGTGCTGCCCATGTACGTCGCCGAAAATCTGTCCGTGACGCCTGAGATTGCGCCCCCGACTTGGGACTTCGACGCGTTGGCCGCGAGGCTGGCATGTTTGCCTGCAGGGACCCGTTTCTTGGATTTTCCCGGCAATGCGGGCGATGCTCTCATCGCGTGCGGAACGCATCAGGTCTTCGAAGCGCATGGCCTTCGCCTCGTGGAGCATCCAGTCGAAACGCCTCTGCCGGACGGCGCTTCGGTCGTCATCGCGGGCGGTGGGAACTTCGTGCCCTATTACGACCATGTGGCGGCGTTCTTGGAGGCGGGGATCGGTCGGTTGGGACAGATCGTGCTGCTGCCGAACACGGTTCGCGGGAACGAGGATCTGCTTAGTCGTCTGCCGTCCACATGCCTGATCGTAGTCCGTGACCTGGAGAGTTATGCGCATTGCGAGGTCCATCTGCAGGCGGCGGAACTCGCGCTTTGTCCCGATATGGCGTTCGCTTGGACGCGGGCGGGGCACCGGGCGGCATTGCGGTCGGCGCTCCCAAGCGCGCTCACCCGTCCCTATGCCTGGCGATATCTCGCGAAATGCGCGCTGGCGTTCCGGCAGGCACGGGCGCTTCGGCGCGCGGGCGGGCGCCTTTACGCGTTGCGGACGGATGCGGAGGCGACGGGGCGGGCGGTACCAGAGGGAAACATCGATCTCTCGGAGGTGTTTCGCCCGCGGCGCGTCGACCGGGTCAACGCGCTTATGGCGGTCGAGGCGCTTTGCCGGTTCATGGAACCCTTCGAGGAGGTCGAGACGAGCCGGCTCCACATCGCCGTGATGGCGGCGCATTTGGGTAAGCGCGTGAAGGTCAGCGACAACGCCTACGGCAAGCTGCGGGCAGTATTGGCCCTCGCGCCAGAGGCCTTGCGGGACCGCATTTCGTTCGAGTGAGCCGCTCATGCGTCACCTCGCTCGATGACCGGGCCGCGGCTGCGGAGGCGGGTGAAGGCTCGGCCGATGAGATCCACTGCGAGGCCCTCGAGCCCCGGTGGCCGGCCGTCGAACCGCCAGACGATGGCGAGGACAGCGAGGTGCAGTGTCCCTGCGGCGCCCGTGGCGATGCCCAAGGCCGCAACGAGGTGAAGGGGTGTAAGATCGCTCGGCAGGTGCTGCACCGCGAGTACGAGTGCGAGGGCCATGGCGAGAAGGCCGAGCATGGGTGCGGCGAGGGCGCGCAACATGGCAGAGATCGGTACCTCCAGCAGCCGGGCTAGGAGCGCTGTCGAGAGGGCGAAGGTGAGGCAGGAGACGGCGAGCGAGGCGTAGCCCGCGCCGATGATCCCGAAGCTTGTGAGCCCGAGCCAGAGGAGCGGGAGGCGCACGGCGAGCACGGCGAGCTCGAGACCCGCGAGGAGGTCCACCCGATCGGCCTTGATGGCGACGGCCGGGAGAGGGGCGGCGGTCAGCGCCAGGAGCTGTGCCAAGGCGAGGAGCGCTAGGACAGGTGCTGCGGGTTGCCATTCCGGGCCCAGCAGTGGGCCGACTGCGAGGGGTGCGAGGATCGCGATTGCGACGAGAAGCGGCCCGGCGACCGCCAAGACAGCCCGGCCCGCCGCGAGACCGAGCGCTGCCTCGCGCGACCCGATGCGGGCTGCTGAAAGCCCTGCGATTAGGGGGCGCAGGAGCGGGACCACGATAACCTGGCGTGGTAGGGCCGAGATCTGTTCGGCCATCGAGAAATGACCGAGCGGGCCGAGGGGCACAAGCCGGCCCGACATCAACCGCCCGATCTGCCAGTTGAAGGCGCTGGCGATCTGTCGCGCGAAGTTCCAGCCGACTGCATGGCGCAGCCGTCGCCAATGGCTGAGGCTTAGGCGCGGGCGGAAGGGCAGGGCGGCATAGGAGAGCCCCGTCGCCAGCATCGGCGATAAGATCGTCACGAGCGCGAGTGCCCAGTAGCTGCCGGTCGCAACACCGAAAGCCAGCGCTGTGAGGCAGGCGGTCGCTTTGGCCACCACCTCGACGGTCACCTCTAAGCGATAGTCCAGCCGTCGGGCGAGGAGCACGAGCCGCGGGTTCAGGAACCCCCGGAACACCGGTGCAAGAGCGATCGCGAGGATCAGGGCGGCAAGCTCGGGCCGGGCGTAGAATGCCGCCAAGGGTGCCGCCGCACCCGCCAAGAGCCCGCCGAGCAGCACCCCTCGCAAGAGGCCGATCGTGAAGCATGTGTCCAGCAAGCGGCGGGAGACGGCGCGCTCACGTGCGATCAGGTCGGCCACGGGCATGTCCAGCACGGCTTCGCTGAGCTGCACGACCCCGATGGCGAGGGCGACGAGGCCGAAGTCTTGGGGACCGAGAAGGCGCGCCAGCGCCAATAGGACGAGGATATCGAGCAGCCGGGCGATGAGCCGGGCGCCGAGCGTCCAGCCTGCGGCGCGCGCGGTGCGGTGGCCAAGTCCTCCGCGCGTCACGCCGGCCTCGCGATGCGTCGATGCGCCAGGACATGGCTATGGACACGTGGCCTGCGGGGCAGGGCGGCGGCGGAGAGGGCGAAGGCGAGCCCGAAGCGCATGGCGTCGAAGGCGCCGAAATTTGCGCTGGTGCCTGCGAGCGCTCCGATCACGAAGGGTGCTGGATAGGACCAGCGCAGACCCGACATGAAAGCGCCCGCGCCGGGTTCGGGCAGGGGGCGGCGCGTCAGGCTTTGAACGACGAAGGCGTAGAACAGAAGCCCGCCGAGAAAGCCGGTGGCCGCGAAGACGGCGACAGGGGCGCTCGAGGCGCGGGTGCTGCCGACGCCGACGCCGAGCCCGCCGCTGTCTAGGAGCGCCTGCCAGGACGTTGCGGTCCAGTAGCTGCGTTCCTCGAAACTTGCGGAGCTTGCCTTCTCCAGCACCATGCGCTCGACAAGCGCGACGATCGGGTCTACCGCGCCAGGGGCGAGAAGGATGATTGCGACAACGCCGAAGGCCGCGCCGAAGGCCAGCATGAGTTCGAGGCCGAGGACGTGGCGCGGGGCGCGGCCGCCTTGGCCGAGCCGCCCCAGCAGCCAGCGGAGCGCCGCGAGGCACGCGAAGATCGCGAGGCCGACATAGGCGGCCGAGGACGTCGAAAGATACGCCATCACCCCGAGCGCGAGGAGGAGGGGCAGCGCGAGCAAGCGCAGCCGCCGGTTCTCGATGGCCGGCATGAGGAAATAGAGTGCCGTAAGGAACCCGACGGTTAGCCCGCCATAGCTCGACGCCTCGGGCATGAGACCGACGACCCGGCGTTGGTTCAGCACTTCGACATCCGCGAGGATCGAGTAGGTGGCGGTGCGAAAGAGATCGAGCACGGGGCCGATCGGGACGAAATGGCTCGCGAGATCGAGGAGGCCGGTCAGCACTGTGATCGCCGCGCCGAGCATCAGTGCCGCGAGGAGGTGCTGGCGTAGTGCTGCATCGCGGCCGAGCCGGGCGAAGGCGAACACCATCACGACCGAGAGCGTGAGATAGCCGAGCTGTGAGATGTTCTGGCTGGTGGGCTGCAGCGGTTGCGCGCCGTAGAGCACTTCGCGCACTGGGATCACCTGGACATGACCGGCGAGGATCCGCGGCAGGAAAAGCGTGGCGACGACCGCGACGACCCAGAATGCGGCGAGCAGCATCAGGCGGTTGCGCGAAAGGCCGGCGGAGAGCGTGAAGCGGAGGCCCGATGGCTCTGCCAGGAAACGCGCGGCGAGGAGGAGGCCGAGGATCGGGGCGGGCAGGATGCTAAGCCCTCCGGTCGCCTGTGGCGGCACCGCTGCGAGCGCACCGAAGGGCAGGACTGCGAAGAGTAGATAAAGCAGCGCTGGCCCCCGGCTCACGGCGGCCCAGGCGGCGAGCGCCCAGAAGACGGCGACCGGCACAAAGATCATTGCGTCGGTGCCGCCGTAATGCCGAGCCCGGGGTCTGCTTCATTGGGCACGAGCGCTGGGCCGAGCGCACCGTCGGGGATCACGATCTCGACCACGAGTTGATCGCCAGGGCGCAGGGCCGCGGCGGGGTCCTGGGTGTCGATTGGCGCTGCATCGCCCGCGCGCGCGATGGTGTAGGTGATCTCCAGCCCGTCGCCGCCGAGCAGGTCGGCCGCGGCACCCTCGTCGATGAGGAGCAGCCGCTCGATCAGCATGCCTCGCCGCGCGATCAGCGCCTGATGGCTGGCACGGGTCTCGGCAATCGCCTGTTGCAGCATCGCCCGGCGGTCGAGCCTGTGTCGTGCGAGGGCCTCGACCGTCTCGAGCCGGCGGATGCGGGCGAGCGACAGCAGGTTCTCGACCTCGAGCACGTCCTCACGGGCGGCGGCCTCAAGGCTCTCGAACCGGGCCATGGCCCCGCGCGTGCGTAGGCCCCGGTCGCTTAATTGCTGGGCTGCGGCGAGTTCTTCCTGCTGCAGCGCCACGACTTCCTGTTGCACGGCGAGGCGTTTCTCAAGCGTGGCGATCTGCCGGGCGATCTCATCAAGGGTGCTTTCGAGGCGGCTGGATCGCTCCTGCGCTGCGGCGTCTTCTGCGGCCATGCGATCCGTCTCGGCCGCCAAGAGATCCCGATGCAGCGCGCCGGTGCGGAGGGCTTCGAGACCGGGTGGCAGGCGGAGATCGGCGCTGGTGAAACTGGGCTGCTCGGCGAGTTGAGCTTCGAGGCGTGCAAGCGCCACCGACCGGCTGAGGATCGCTTGTTCGGCTTCGCGAAGTTGGCCCGTGGTGCCGACGCGGGCGAGCGCGCGGTCCTCCGCATCGACGGCAGCGCCCGATAGCCCGCCGGCGAGGCCCGCCGCCGTGCCGACAGTGAGGCCTGGGGAGAATGGGAAGACACCTGGGCTTCGCACATCGCCGCCGACGACGACGGGCGCGTAGGCTTCGATCGCCACCGAGATTTGCGGGTCGGCGTAGAACTCGCGCTGACGCATGGTCGTTGCGAGCAGCGCTTCGGCCTCGTCTAGGGTCAGCGCCGCAAGGGGGTGTGCGCCGAAGCCCGGAAGGCGCACGCGGCCGTCGAGATCGACGGTGCCTTGCCAACCCTCCGCCTCGCCGAACACGGCAACCGAGATCCGGTCGCCGATGGTCAGCCGGTAGGGCTCGGCCGAGGTGGATGCCGCCGTGCCGAGTGCGAGCAGAGTGCAGGCTGCGATCAGCCCATGGCGTCGCAAGCTGTCTCTCATGCCGGGATCTTGCCGATTGCTGGTGCGAGCCGCGGTCGGCCTTGGCGCGTGCGGAGGGCGCTGTCGGTGGGCAAGCGCTTCCCGGGGCGCCATCTGTCGGGGCCGCCGCCGCTCGCGGTCTCTGCATATGTCAGCACGAGGCCGCGGGGGCCGCGGCCAAGCTCGCTCAAGACGGCGAGGCCGCGTTGCACTTCCTCGGACGGCGTCTTGCGGCTGCGGACGACATAGGCCAGCGTATCCGCCGCTTCGGCCAACAAGTTGATGTCGGCTGCGCGGTCGAGTGCCGGGCCGTCGATGATCAACGCGTCATAGGCGCGGGAGAGATGCTCGACGAAGACGCGGACTTGGTCCGGGCCGATCGCGTCCGCAAGCGAGAAGGCCGGGCCCGCGGCGGCCAGGATGTCGATGTCGAGATCCGGAACCGAGGCGATAGCGGCCTCGGGTGGGATCTCTCCGTTGAGGGCTGCAATGAAGTCGTAGCCGCGCGGCTCGGCATAGGCTCGCCAAGGGCTTGCCCCATAGAAATCCGCATCGAGGAGGAGTGTCCTATGCCCGGCCCGGCTGCAACTGGCGGCGAGGGCGAGGGCGGTGGTGCTGCGTCCTTCGCGTGCGGTGGTGGAGGTGACGAGCACGCTCATCGCCTGATGTGCGCTGGAGGTTTGCTCAAGCGTCAGCCGCAGGAGGCGCAGGTTCTCCGAGAACGCGCAGTGAGGCGCGCGCAGCAGGTGGCGGCAGAGACGGACGGGCTGCAGGCTCGGCGGTCGCGAAAGAGCGGCGAGTACGGGCAGGCCGGTGTCCGCTTCCAAAGGAGATGCCGAGCGATAGCCGGAAAGCGTGAGTTCCCGACCGAGGACAGCGCCGGCCGATAGTAGCAGCCCAAGAACGCCGCCAAGCGCTACGATAAGCTTCTTGCGCGGATGTGTCGGGACTTCGGGCGTCATCGCCCGGGTGATCATCGTCGCATCGGCCTGAGCCAGGGCCTCCTGCGTGCGCGTCTCCTTCAAGCGGGAGAGAAGGTTCTGATAGACGCGCTCGTTCGCTGCGGCCTCGATCTCGAGCTGACGGAGCGCGATCTCGGCTTGCGACATCTCTGCAATGCGGGTCTCGAGCTGCTGGGCGAGCGCGACCAAGGCACGTTCGCGGTCCTCTGCCACGGCCACGTCGCTTGCGAGGCGGGCGAGGATGCGATCGGTTTCGGTCAGGATGGCCTCGTCGACCCGGGCGATCTCGGCCGCCGCGCGGGCGCGGTCGGGATGGCGGGCGCCGTAGCGGGCGGCGAGACGCGCATCTTCGAGCTCGAGCTCCGCCCGCTCGGCGCGCAGACGTTCCGCGAGCGGCGAGGCGAGGAGCGCCGCTACAGCATCCAAGCCTTGCGTGTCGCGCGCAGCAGCGATGCGATCGTGCCGGGCTTTGGCCGCCTGGAAATCCGCTCGCGCACTGGCGATCTGCGCTGACAGCGCATCGAGTTCGCGCGGCGCGGCCATCGGGCCGACACCGGTCGCCGGAAGCGCCCGCTCGATGCGGAAACGTTCGACCGCGCGCTGGCTGGCCGCGACCTCGGTTTTCAAGACGGCAACGCGTTCGGTGAGCCACTCAGTCGCCCGCCGCGTGCCCTCGGTCCTGAGATCGAGTTGGGCGAGGATGTAGGCGCGGGCGATGGCGTCCGATAGGATCCCGGCCAGGACCGGATCGCCTGAGCGCACGGCGATGTTCAGCACATAAGAGCTGCCGTGCTGCCAAACGTCGAGGTTCCGCAGCAGTCCGCGGACGATCGCACTGATCCTCTCGTCACGCGAAAGCTCGGGTGCGGCCGCCGTCTCGCTACCGAAGAGGCGCCCGATGATGCCCGGGTCTGGAATGCTCGTGTCGTACTCCACAAGCCTTTCGGGGCCGAGATGGCGCACGACGCTGTCGAGGAGGAGGTTTGAGCGGATCACCTGCACCTCGGTCTCGATCACCGGATCGCTGAGGGTGAGGCCCGAGACGACCTCTGCCGTCGTGGTGACCCGCCGTTCCCGGGTGTCCAGCATCACTTGGCTCGAGGCGGTGTAGACGGGTGGGATGAGGCTTACGACGATGGCGGCAAGGGCGGCGCCGAAAAGGGCAGCGCCCGCGATCCACCACTTCCATCGGAAAAGCGCGTTGAAGAGGTCCAAGAGCCCGAGTTCGTCGGCCTCGGCTCGATAGGGCTCAGGCACGGCATGATGGCTGCCGCCGCCACGCCACGGGGCCTGCGTCGTCTGCCTGTTCATCGTCGTTTTCCCGATGGGGTTCGGACGACGCAAATCGCAGCTAAGGACGCTAGAACACTGCAGAGGCTATGCGGGAAGTAGACGCCAGCGCGGGCACGGCAACCTCTCCCACAACCCTAGCGCGACTTCGTGCTGCGTTGCAACAATTAGGTGCGTGTGGCGGTGGCAGTCTTTAAAGCTGCGCGCGCACCGCAGGGCAGTTGGCGTTCTCGACGACGACATATCGTCGTCGGACCCTATCGCCGGAGGCGGTGTCGCCCGGATCGATGGTGAAACTCAGACGCTCCACCGATGGGAGGCGTAGATCGAGAACGAAGCTCTCGCCGGGTTGTAACGGCCGGTCGAGGAGCGCCGTCCCGTCGGTCTCAATGGAAAGCGTTACGCCGTCGCTGCTCTCCACGGGAACGTTGACGAAGCCGCAGAGGCGGAGGACGGGCGAGGCGTTGCTTGTTGCGGGCAAGTGGACCGTCTCGGTGACGGGATGTGTCTTTTCCCGGCTGCCCGGTGAGAAATTGGCCGGGACGACGGTCCACTCGCTGACTTGAAGCGGCCGCAGCCAGTCGATGCCGAGATAGGGCCGCCACGGCGCCCCCGGCTTGCC
>JBCDFC010000155.1:0-11774 GCA_039178805.1 Pseudomonadota bacterium
CGAGGCGGGTCTTCAGCCGTTCGTAGTCGGACCGCTCCCCCCAATCCGATAGATCGCCTGTGATGAAGAGCGCGTCGGCGTTCCCGTGCGCGGTCAAGGCATGTTTTAGCGCACGCTCGAAGTTGGCGTTCGGATCGCGTCCGCCGATCGTCTCGCCAGGCGTCGTCAAATGGATATCTGTCAGGTGGAGGAGCTTCATGGCGGTACGGTTGCTTGAGGCAGAGGAGGCTCCCGGCCGCGGCCGGGAACCGATGCAGCGAAGCGTGGTGCTCACGATCCTGATGGGAGGAGGTCCTGCACTTCCTCGTTGAGCTCCTCCTGCAGCTCCTCCATGTCGTCGTGTTCGCCGGTCACGACACCTTCGATGCCATCATAGATTACCTGGGTGACGGCGAGACCGTTGTCACCGGGATAGGCCTGCCAGTCGCGCAGCAGCGGCAGCTGACGGACGGCGGTCTCTTTGTTGGGGTTCTCGGTGTAGAAGTCCTTCAGGATGATCTCGTTGGCGGCCTTGTTGGGGGGCATATACCCGGTCGTGCGCGCCACGTCCGCGGCCCCCTCGCCGGAGGTGATGAACTTCAGCCACTTCCAAGCGGCTTCGAGCTCTGCCGGATCCTCCGAGGTCGAGACGAGCATCGCTGAGTTGCCACCCGCAGGCAGACCCTTTGGCGCGCCGCCGATGCCGGGGAACTCGTTGGTCTTGAGCGCGAAGTCGCCCTTCGCACGCTCAACCGCGCCGAGCGCGGAGGTCGACCAGAACATCATCGCGATCTCGCCTGCCGAGAACGAGGCAAGGGCAGCCTTCCACTCGAGGTTCTGCATGTCGCAGCCGCGGAAGATGCCGTCCATGGTATTGAGCGCCGTCAGACCTTCCGGCGTGTCGATCTGGAAGTCGGCGTTGATCACCGTCGGCTTGTCCTGGCTCCACATCAGCGCCTGCAGGAACCAGTTGCCGGTGATGTTCCAGCCCCAGAAGACCGGGTTCTTGACCCCGGCTTCGCGCAGGGTCTCACAGGCAGCAACGACTTCGTCCCAGGTCTTCGGCAGGTTGTCGGCCGAGAACCCCGCCTGTTCCATAAGGTCCATGTTGTAGTAGCCGACCGGCAACGAGACCGAGAACGGCAGGCCGTGGACCTCCTCGCCAAAAGTGCCGAGCGACAGCATCGCCTCGTGGTAGCCGTCCTTCGCGAAGTCGGCTTCCTTGGCGATGAACGGCTCAAGCGACTTTGCGATACCCTTCTCAACGAGGATTGCCTGGCGGTTGAGGCCCTGCATCGTGACATCCGGGAGCGTGCCGGCCACGGCCTCGCGCAGGATGGTGTTCGTCCCATCCTCGTAACTCTCGTAAGTTGCGCGCATCTTGATCTCGATGCCTGGGTTCTCGGCATAGAACTTCGGCAAGATCGACTCATAGGTCACGTCGAAGAGGTGGCTGTAGGGGTACGCGAACTCGACAACGACCTTGTCTTCGGCCACGGCAGTGGTCGCGACGAGCGCTGTCAGCATTGCGGTGAGTGTCATCTTCATGTCACGTCTCTCCTGTCTGGGGGACAGTCTGGTCACCAAACTCGTTCTGTCCCTCGGATTGATCCCGTCTTGGGATGGGTGGGGCCGCGCATCTTGCGCGGCTCCGCTACTTCATGCCGCTCAGCGTGATCCCTTCGATGAAGCGACGTTGCGCAACCAGAAAGGCCACGATGAGCGGTGTTACGATGATCACCGCCGTCGCCATCATCGGCCCGAAGTTGTCGCCGTCCGCATCGCCCTTGAACTCGCGCAGGCCAAGCGGTGGCGTGAAAAGCTCGCGGTTGCCGGTGATGACGATGCGTGGCCAGAAGTAGTCGTTCCAGTGCGCGACCACCGAGAAGATGGCGAAGGCCAAAAGCGCCGGGATGGCCGTTGGCAGCATCACCTTCCAGACGATCGAGAACTCGCTCATCCCGTCCATGCGCGCGGCGTCGATCAGATCGTCCGGCACCGTCATGAAGAACTGGCGCATGAGGAAGATGCCGAAGACCGAGATCGTCCATGGGATGACGAGCGCTGCGTAGGAGTTTGTGAGCCCCAGCTTGGCGAGCATGATGTAAAGGGGCAGCGCGATGGCGTGGACCGGGATCAGTAGGCAGAAGAGCACCAAACCAAAAACAGCCTCACGCCCCCAGAACCGCAGCTTCGCCAGCGCATAGGCGCAAGGCAGGGCCACGAGCACCTGAATGAGAAAGATCGAGACGGTGACGATCACACCGTTCGCGAGGTAGCGCAGCAGCGGCGCTTTCTCGAAGGCCTGAGTGTAGTTGTAGACCACCGGCGTCACCATGCAGTCCTCGACTGCGTTGCCTAGCTTCACGCAGAAGTCGTCGCGGAAGGGCTCCTGGGAGCCAAAGACCCCGCCCGTGTTCTGCATGATCTCGGCGGGCGATTTCAGCGAGTAGGTGAGCATTACATAGAAGGGCACGAGCACGATCAGCGCGCCGAGGATCAGGATGGCGTGCTTGACCGCCTCGGCGGTTGAGAACCTCACGCCAAGGTCAGTATCGACGCGAGAGGATGCGATGGCCTCAGACATAGTGTGTCCTCCGCTCCACCAGCCAGCGCTGCAGTAGGGTTAGGCACATCACGAAGCCTAAGAAGACGACCGTAATCGCTGCGCCGATGCCCATCAGGTTTTGTTGGATCGCCTTCTCGTAGATGGCGAACATCATCACGTAGACAGGTTTCGAGGGCCCGCCGCCCTGCGGATAGAAGGCCTCAACCGTGTCGAAGACTTGGAAGGAGCGGATCACGCTGATGGTCACAACGATGACGGTTGTCGGCCCAAGCATCGGCCAGGTCACCAGCCGGAAGCGTTCCCAACCGGAGCGCGCGCCATCCATCTCGGCCGCATGGTAGAGTTCGCGTGGGATCGAGGTGAGACCCGCGAGATAGAGCACCATGTTGAAGCCGAAGCCCTGCCAGATGCCAATGAAGGAGACGGTCCAGATCGCGTAGTCTCGATCCGTCAGCCAAAGCGGAAAGGTTCGTTCGCAGCCATTCGCATACCAGCTCCATGCCTCCAGAACCGTGCCGCAGCCCATCTCCAGCGTTGAGTTCACGATCCCGATGGTGGGGTGGAGCGCGAACTCCCAGACGATGGCGGTCGCAATGAGCGCCGCCATCACGGGCAGAAAATAGATCGTCTTGTAGAGGTCGCCGAAGCGCGCGACCGAGTTGATCAGGAGGGCGGCCCCAAGCCCGAGGCCGACCGAGACCGGCACGACGACGAAGACATACCGGAAGGTGGCGCCGAACATCTTCTCGTAGGTCGAGCGGCTGAAGATGCGCTCATAGTTTTCCACTCCCACAAAGGCTGCACCTGTATTGCCAAGCGAGTAGTCGGTGAGGCTGAGGGCGAAGGCGAGGAAGATCGGCAGGATCAGGATTGCCGCCATGAGAAAGAGCGCAGGCCCGACGAACCAGAGAGGGGTGTAGCGGTTCATCAAGCGACCTCGGCCCGCGCCTCGACCTGCGCCTTGCCTGCGTCGCGGACGGTCAGCCGTTGCTCGTCCGCCCCGAAGACGAGGGCCTCGCCCCGCGCTAGGCCGGCATGCACTGTCTGTTGCAGCGAGAGCTTGGCGGCGTCTCGGGTTTCGGCGCGGACCAGCAGGCGATGCGCGCCATCATGCGTGGCGAGGTGCAGGTAGGTGTCGGCGCCCAGGTTCTCCTTGTAGGTCAGTGTCCCGGCGATGGCTCGCGCCGCCCCTTCGGGCACGAGGGCAAGGTGCTCGGGCCGCGCGCCGATGGTGAGGGGTCCTGCGTGATGCGGATCGACGTGCCGCTCAAGAGCCATACCAAGCACGGTGATCCGACCGGCGCTGTCTGCCTCGGCCGGTAGCGTGTTTATCTGGGGCGAGCCGACGAAGCGGGCGACGCGCAGATCCGCAGGGGCCTCGTAGATCCGACCGGGCGTGTCCATCTGCAGGATTTCGCCGCTCATCATCACGGCCATACGGCTCGACATGGTGAGAGCCTCTGCCTGGTCATGCGTCACATAGACAAAGGTCTTGCCTAGCCGACGATGCAGCTCGGACAGCTCGGCACGCATGTGGACGCGCAAGGCGGCGTCGAGGTTGGAGAGAGGTTCATCCATGAGGAAGGCTACGGGGTCCCGAACCATCGCCCGGCCGAGAGCGGCCCGTTGGCGCTGACCGCCGGAGAGCTGACCAGGCTTGCGGTCTAGCAGGGGTTTGATCTGCAAGACCTCAGCGGTCTGTCGCACCTGGTCGCGGAGCCCCTCATGGCGGGCGCGCGCCAAGAGCGGCCCCAGTATCGGCAGACGCTCCACCGCGGAGAGGTCGCGCAGGCGCAGCGGTGTCAGCATGTTCTCCGCCACAGTCAGATGCGGATAGAGCGCGTAGGATTGGAAAACCATCGCAAGGTCGCGGTCGGCGGGCCGTACGCGGGTGACATCGCGTCCGCCAATGCGCACGCGGCCCGCATCCGGAGCCTCGAGCCCAGCCAGAACGCGGAGAAGCGTCGACTTCCCACACCCCGAGGGGCCAACCAGCGTGACGAACTCGCCGGGCCTAATCGTCAGCCCGACCCCCTTGAGTACCGACGTTTCGCCAAAGGATTTCTCGATGGCCTTAAGCGCGATCTCGGCCATTGCCCGCTCCGTTCGCTGTTCGAAACGGGACGCTAGAGGCCGGACATCTCATTTTTCCGACGTCATATTAGTGCGACTAATGGGTGCGATAGTCAGTGCGATGCGGGCGCACCACCATCAGTTCCGGGTCTTCGCTCATGTCGTCCGCGAGGGCAGCCTCTCGGCCGCCGCTAACCGTCTCGGCATCTCTCAATCCGCCGCGACACAGCACATCGCGAAGCTTGAGGCGAGCATCGGGTCCCGGCTGTTTCTCAGGGCCAAGTCCGGGATCACGCTGACCAGGGCCGGTCGCGAGTTCTTCGATCTCGCCGATCGCTACGTCGCCCTCTCGACCCAGATCGAAGAGAAGCTGCAGGGCTATGCGGATCTCACGGTTGGAGAGCTAACGCTGATCGCTAACGCACCACAGCCGGCGCTGAGCCTCATTGCGGCCTATGCCGCCGCCTACCCAGACATCCGCATCGACTTCACGCTTTACGACTGGACACGGGCCATGGAGCTGCTGCGTTCGGGTCAGGTGGATATCGGCGTCGTCACGGAGCCTGCAGTCAACCGAGACTGGCATAGCCATCCTCTGGTTCAGACGCGTTACGTTCTCTATGTCCGGGCAGACCATCGCCTGGCTTGCGAAACGGTGGTTTCGCTCCGTGAACTCGCTGAGGAGGTCGTTCTGCTCCCCGAGCGCGGATCTTTCACGCAACGCACGGTTGCAAGCGCGCTCGCCCAAAACGGCATCACCCTTGGCCGAACCTTCCGAACCACGACGTTCCCGGTCATGAAGGAGGCCCTCCTCCAAGGTATCGGTGTCGGCATCTTTCTCGCCAACAGTGCCGTAGACGAGCACCGGCTCATCGAGCTCCCAATCGTCGAGATGCCAGAGCACCACGAAACGTGCCTCGTCGTGCCAAGACACAAGACGGATCTGCGGCTCATCCGCAGCTTTGCTGAGATCGCGCTCAACAGCTGCGAGGTCGCCAAGGCGCAAAGGCGCGAATGACCCGAGCGGACAATGGGGCTCGGAGAGAACGACGCGTCGCGCCTCCTTCTTGGGCTCGAACCGCGGATCCGGGGAACCCCCACAATGTGCCTCGTTGGAGCAGGCAGGATCAGCGCCTGTTACAGCAGTGTCATCCAACTGCCGCTCTGCCGTTACGCTCGCCAGTAAAAGTCCCGCGCGTGACGGCGCGCGGGTGCGGTGATGCAGACCGGTCGCGGGCTCGGCTCCCACCATACGCCCGGTCCGTCCGGGTTCCCGAGAATGCGTAACCGAGGGACGACACTCAATGCTCGAGCTACAGATCTTGCACGCCTCCGATTTCGAGGGCGGCGTCGACGCAATCGGCGACGCGCCAGCCTTCGCGACCATCGTGGACTTCTTCGAGGGCGAGGCTGAAGGCGCGGGTATCCCCTCGATCACACTCACGGCGGGTGACAACTACTTGCCCGGCGCCTTCTTCACGCTCGCCGGCGAGGACGAGGTACAGCCCTCGCTCCAGGCAGCGCTCGAAGCGCAGTACGCCCTCGCGCCCGGCACGCTGAGCGGCATCACTGAGGGCGCGGGGCGCATCGACATCACCATTGCCAACCTGATCGGTGTCGACGCCGCTGCCATTGGCAACCATGAGTTCGATCTTGGGCCGGACACTTTCGCCGGCCTCATCCAAGGGAGCTTCCTGCTCGACGAGGACGACAACGAGATCGCGGGCACCGCTCCCTCCGACATCGCCTTCCTCGGCGCGCAGTTCCCCTATCTCTCCGCCAATCTCGACTTCTCGGCCGAGAGCGCGTTCGACGGCCTCGTCACGGACGAGATCCTCCAGAACACCGCCTTCGCCCAGACCCCGGACGCGTTCCTAGCCGACGGCGACATCCCGAAGATCGCGAGCTCGACCATCATCGAGGTGCCGAACGGCGACGCGACCGACCGGATCGGGGTGATCGGGGCCACGACCCAGCGCCTCGAGCAGATCTCCTCACCCGGCGACGTGTCGGTGATCGGCGCCAATGGCAACGACCTGCCCGTCCTCGCCCAGCAGATCCAGGCCGAGATCGACGCACTCGAGGCGCTGGGCGTCAACAAGATCGTGCTGGTCAGCCACCTCCAGCAGTTCGCCCTCGAGAATGAGCTTGCGATGCTTCTAGACGGCATCGACGTGATCATCGCGGGTGGCTCGGACACGATCGTTGGCGACGAGAACGACCGTCTGCGCCCGGGCGATGAGCTCGGCGATGACGACGGTCTCGGTGCTGGTGGCTTCCCGGTCTTCACGCAGGACGCCTCTGGCAACGACGTCGCTGTGGTCTCGACCGACGGCTCGTATTCTTATGTGGGCCGCCTCGTCATCGAGTTCGACGAGGACGGCAACATCGTCCCGCAAAGCGTCGACGCCGACGAGAGCGGGCCCTTTGCCACCGATGAGCAGGGCGTGCTGGATGTGACCGGCGCCAACAGCCTCGACGAGGCAATCGACGCCAGCACACGCGGGAGCGAGGTCGCCAGCCTCGTAAGCGCGCTCGACGCCCTCGTCGCAGAACTGGACGCCAACGCGCCCGGCTTCTCGACCGTCTATCTCGACGGCAGACGCTCCGAAGTGCGCACCGAGGAGACCAATCTCGGCAACCTCGCGGCCGAGGCCGCCCTCGTCGCAGCGCGGGACATCGACCCGACCATCCAGGTCTCGCTCCGCAATGGCGGCGGCATCCGCGCCGATATCGGCGCGGTGGTGCTCGACAACGACGGCAACGAGATCTTCAACCCGCCCGTCAACAACACCGTGACCGATCTCGACATCTCCGAGGCCTTCCGCTTCAACAACGGCCTTGCGGGTTTCACCACCGATACGGCGGGCCTCAAGGTCCTCCTCGAGCATGCGGTCGCGGCCAGCGGCGATGGCTCGACCCAAGGACGCTTCCCACAGGTCGCGGGCCTGAGCTTTGAGGTCGACTTCAGTCAGACCGCTCAGGAAATCGACGCCGATACGGGCGAGGTGCTCGTCGCCGGCGAGCGCGTCCGGGCCATTACGCTCCTCGACGCGGACGGCGCTCCACTGCAGAAGATCGTCGAGAACGGCGTTGTCTTCGACAGCGCACCGACAGCCATCGGCGTGACCTCGCTTGGCTTCCTCGTGGGCGACCCGGGCGATCTCACCGGCGGCGACGGCTATCCGTTCCGAGCGGTCGGGACCGATTTCCGCTTCTTTACCGATGCTGGCGGCATTGTGGATGGCGATGAGGCCGAAGAGCCCGAGAACGTCCTCGGCGAGCAGCAGGCCTTGGCCCAGTTCCTCGCGGCCAACCACCCGACGCTTGAGACGGCCTTCGACGAGCCGGAACTGCCCGTCGGCCTCGATGGCCGGCTCCAGCAGCTCGACGCGCGCAGCGGCACCGCAGGCGCCCCGGTCGGCACGGGCGAACTCGACATCTCCATCACCGCGACGTTCCAGGGCGAGAGTGAGGATGCGGACGATCCAGAAGGCGCCTCCGAGGTCGTCTCCTATGACGACGGCCGCCTCTTCGTGACCAACGGCAATCTCGACCGGATCGACATCTTCGATCTCGGCACTGGCGGGTTTGAGACCTCGATCGACCTCACTGCTCTGCCGGGCTATGACGGCGTGCAGTCGGTCGCGGCGGGCGGCGGCCTGATCGTCGCAGTGGTGGATGTGGCACCCACGGACGGGGTGCCGAACCCAGGCATCGCCGCCCTCTACGACCAGAGCGACAACGCGCTCATCACGACGGTCGCCACCGGTAATCTGCCCGACAGCGTCTCGATCTCGCCGGACGGCACCACCGTGATCATCGCGAACGAGGGTGAGTTCAACTCCGAGAGCGACCTCACCGAGGACGCCGCCGGCACGATCACGCTCATCGATGTGAGCGACCCGGCCAATCCGGTCGTCACCGAGTTGGGCTTTGGCACTGTGGACACGAGCGCGCTTCGGGTCCTGCCGGGGATCGATCCGGCGCTCGACATCGAGCCCGAGTTCACGACCTTTTCGCCCGATGGCAGTCTCGCCTTCGTCTCGCTCCAAGAGAACAACGGCATCGCCGTCATCGACGTGGCCAGCGCGACGATCACCGGCGTGCTCGATGCCGGCACGGTCGATCACAGCGTGGCGGGCTCGGGCATCGACACCACAGATGACACGGTGATCGACATCGAGACCCGCGACGTCCTCGGCCTGCGCATGCCGGATGCGATCGCGGCCGTCGAGATCGGTGATACACTCTATCTCCTTGGCGCGAATGAGGGCGACGGTCGTGGCGACGCCTTCGACGACGACGGCAACCCGATCCCGAACGCCGACGAGTTCCGCGTGGGCGACCTCGCCGATCTCGGCCTCATCGATCCGGGCCTCGAAATCACCGGTCTCGAGCGCTTGATCGTCAGCACCATCGACGGCGACACGGATGGCGACGGGCTCATCGACGAGATCACGACCTTCGGCAGCCGCTCATTCACGATCTGGGACAGCGCGGGCACCGTCGTCTTCGATTCCGGCGACGACTTCGAGCGCATTATCGCCCAACGCGCCCCGGAGCGCTTCAACAACGATGATGGCGACATCGTCTCGACCCTCGACGAAGACGGCGATGAGATCGTGCAGAACCGCTCCGACGCCAAGGGCCCCGAGCCCGAGGCGATGGCCGTAGGCGAGATCGACGGCGAGACCTATGCCTTTATCGGCGCCGAGCGCGACAGCGGGCTCTTCGTCTACAACATCTCAGACCCGGCCAACGCCTACTTTGTCGACTATATCGGTGGCTTCGAGAACGGCAATGTCGGCCCCGAGACGATCGTCTTCATCGATGCCGCCGAGAGTGAAACTGACAATGCTCAGATCGCCGTCGCCTATGAGATCTCTGGCAACACGGTAGTCTACGATCTCGAGAACGTCGGCCGCCAGGTGCCGGTGCCGACGGATGACGCGCTCTTCGTCGCCGAGCTCTACCAGGCGGTGCTCGGGCGCACGGGCGAGTTCGCCGGGGGTAATTTCTGGATCAACGCGGTTCAGTCCGGCCTCTCGGCGACCGAGGTGGCGCAGTCCTTCCTCGACTCAGCCGAGTACGCCGCGATCAACCCCGAGCTTTCCGTCTCGAGCGTGCTCAGCGATCTCTACGATAACACCTTTGGAAGTGGCCCGGACGAAGCCGGCGAAGCCTACTGGGGCGCCATCGGCGAGACGTTCGGCGTCGCTCGGATGGTCACCGAATGGGTGAACGGCGACGCCGTCTTCGCAACGAGCGCACCCGAAACCTCGTTCGAGGCCGAGCCAGGCATCTGGTTGCTGGGCTAAGCGCTCGCCGGCGGGTCCACAGCGCAGCCGTCCTTGTGCTTCAAGCCAGCACCCTCTCGCTTGATGACACACTTGGATCGCGGCTGTCAGCGACGCTCGAGGACAACTTCAACGGGAAGGGCGTTTGGCACGCGGTCTTCGAGGCGCTGACGGTGGTGGTGCCGCCTGCGCCTCTTCAACCAGTTAGCTGTTGGATCTCCAGTAGCGGTGATCAACGACGCCGAATCCATCGCACGGATCCACCAGGCCTGGCCGGGCACTTCGAAATCAGAGGACCGCTGCACAAAGCGATGGGGGCGGAAGCTCCGGTCCTAATGGCGTTCCCTGAGATGCGGATGCATGGAGTGGAGACATGTGCTGTCGGCGTCTGAGAGAGGACCTCCGGCCCCCGAGATCCTGGTTCTGAAGGCGGCCGAGGCGTGAGCCGGTCAGGCCGCGCTTGCTCAGGCCTGGCTCGCCAGCATTGCGGCTGACGTGAGCATTCGCGGTGGATAGCCGGTTATGATCGCGCTGAATGCCGATCCGACAAATGACTGCTGCTGGAGGTCTAACGCGCTGCAACAGGTAACTGCGTCCAACTTGGACGACTGCGGTGAGACAAACCTCCGAACGTACGGTCGGTACTCTGGAGGCAGTCGAAGGTCTAGTTCGGAGAGGCATGCCGCGGAGCAGCAACGTACTTGCAGCGGATGAGTGCTCTGAGAAGCGAGACTGGGGCGGATCTCGCCGCGGCTGCTCACGCCCAGTCCGGTCGCAACCCGGTCGTTGCGACCGCTTGTTGTGGCGCACTGCGACAAAGGTACGGTCTCGCGGACGGCGTCGCAGCATTGGCGTCGTCGTCGGATGTCGTGTGTGGATGGCTCCTGCGTGGCAAGGGCGAATTTGGTGATGGTGGCTCGTCAGTACAGTCGTGTGTTCGGCCTGTTTGCGCGGCGACCGCTGTCGTCGCTGGCCCTGATGGGTTCCGCGGGCGAGGGTCCATTCGGTTTAGCGACCTCAATGGGCCGATGACATTCTCGGAGTGTCCTGGCCTTTGGCTGACTGTGTGTTCATCACGTCATTCGTCTTGCACCTCTTGGCGGCGCGATCCCGATCAGATCGCCGGCTGCCTGAAGTTCGTTCCTTTTGCCAACAGTGCCCAAATGATCCGGGCGTTCTTGTTCGCCATCGCGACGGTTGCCAGGCGGAAGGGCTTCTCTGCCAGGATCCCAGCCGTCCAGCGATCCGCGCGGTCTGGGTGGTTGCGGGCCTGCAGCGCGCGTGAGGTCATGCCGACGATCAGGAGCTTTCGGAGATAGCGATCGCCTTTCTTGGTGATCCGGCCGAGTTTCTCTTTCCCGCCGCTTGAGCGGTTGAGCGGCGTGAGCCCCAGCCAGGCCGCGAGATCGCGCCCTCTCCGGAACTGCGCCGCGTCGCCCACAGTAGCGACGATCGCTGACGCAGTGATCGGCCCGACGCCCGGGATCTTGGTTAGCCGCTGACAACGTTCGTCGATGAAGGCGTGCTGCTCGATGAGCTGCGTGTAGACCTCGACCCGTTGGTTAAGCGTGAGAAGATGGTCGCACAGGCTGCCGACCGTCCCGCGCGCCATCTTGGGCAGCGCCTCGCGGTCGCCGTCAAGGTAGCGTTGCGCGAAGGCTAGCGCCGCCTCGATCCCAGTGGGCAGCACTTGGCCAAACTCTCGCAGGACGCTCCGCAGCATGTTGGACAGCTGCGTTCTTTGCCTCACGACCAAGTCGCGAGACCGATGGACTGCCAGAAAGGCTTGCTGGTCGATCGTCTTGATCTCGACGAACCGCATCGTTGGATCGCTGCGCGAGCGGCTACAGACC
>JBCDFC010000156.1:0-11760 GCA_039178805.1 Pseudomonadota bacterium
CCTTCAGGACCGCGATGATCTTCTCGTCGCTGAACCGGCTGCGCTTCATGGGACATCCTCCTTCGTCCATTCAAAGGTGGAAAATTCCAGCTCGCAACGGCCCGGATCTCGGGGGGAAGGTCAATGGCAACCAATGCCACCGTCCACTCACATTCAACCCGGATCCGTGATCGGGGGCTGGCCACAGCGTGTCCGGCTCTCCGCGCCACAAATTCGGCTGTCTCGGTCAAGCCATGCGACAGTCTGGCACGAAAAAAAGCCGAGTAGTTTGCTCAGGCTCAACGTTTCGAGAGATCGTCGACGTCTAATCTCGGACCCGGCCCGTCCGGGCTCCCATGACCGAAGATCAGACGGAACCGACATCTCAACTGTCCACCCGTCTGCAAGCCCGACACCAGCATCTCAGATGCGGTGCAGCAAGACCGATCGGAGCATGGCTCGGTTCGAACAACGGGTCTGGTCGAAACGACAGAACTCGATCGGGAGAAACCATGCGAAGAGCATTTGCTGCGCTTCTCGGAATTGCGACCTGCGGCGTTGCGCAGGCGGAAACCGTGTTGATCGACACCGAACGCCTGCCTGCGCGAGAGGTCTATGACGTCGCCTTGCTCACGCCATTGGCGTTGACGCCCAACGGAACGCCTGCCGTCGTGTTGCTATCGCTCGATGCGGGCGACGTTGTCCCGCCCCACACGGCATCGGGCGGCCTGCGCCTCCTGACCGTCTTATCCGGCGAGATGTCGTGGGGCGATGGGGCTGCAATCGCCGAGGAGCAGGAGGTCGTTCACGGTCCGGGCAGCATCCTCGCCCTCCCCGCCGACGCATCGCATTGGCTGGCAGCGCGCAGCGGCCCGGTGCGCCTGCAATTGATCCTCCTCGATGACGAGATTCCGACGCCGGACCTCCAGGAGCAGCTACAATGACCGCCGCGACGGCTCTCTCTCGCAGATCTGCGCTGATGCTGCTTGGAGCGACGGCAGCCGCATCCACCGTTGGGCAGGCGCGGCAGGCGACGGCCTCTCCACTGCAGAGGCTTGCATTCTACGGTCCTCCGGCAGGTCCCACCATCACGCTCGCACATGCCGTCGCTGCCGAGCATTTTGCAGATATCGCGGACGAGCCCTCCGTTCAGATCTGGCGCAATCCCGACGAGCTGCGCGCGGGTCTCACCTCGGGCACGATCGCGCTGTCGATCGTGCCGGTTCAAGCAGCGGCAAACCTTTACAACCGGGGGTTTCCGATCCGACTGGCAAACGTCATGACGAACGGTCTTCTCTACGTGATCGCCAGGGATCCGCAGATCGGCAGTATCGCGGATCTCGCCGGCCGTCGCGTCGCCGTACCGTTTCGCGGCGATACGCCGGAGATCATCTTCCAGCGGCTCCTCGCCCATCACGGCCTCTCCGGCGAAGGTGAGGTCGAGATCCTGTTTTCCGGCTCACCGATCGAGGCGATGCAGCTTGCGCTTGCGGGTCGCGTCGACGCGGCCCTTACGGCAGAGCCGTCGACGACGGCTGGTATTCTCCGCGGGCGAAGCGCCGGTGTCGAAGTCCGGCGCGCCATCGACATCCAGGCCGCCTGGGGGGAGATGACGAGTGCAGCAGCGGTGCTGCCGCAGGCGGGTCTCGCCGTGACCCAAGCGTTCCTGGACGACGCTTCCTCTACCCTACCCGCAATCCAGCAGGCGCTGAAAGAGGCGGCGACCGATGTCAACGCCGAGCCCGAGGTCGCGGCAGCGCATGCAACCGATGCGCTGCGTATTCCCGCGCCGTTGCTTGCCGCCTCGATCCCCGGATCGAACCTCGTGGCGCGGGCTGCAGGCGAGGCGCGCAGCGATATCGAGCGGATGCTTGGTGCCATGGCCGGCGATGGGCTGGACCGGATCGGCGGTCGCCTACCCGACGACGGGTTCTACGTCGGATGATCTCTCGCCAAGGGACAATGGGGAACGGCCTGACCGGGCGGTCGCTCGCCCGCAGTGTCACCGCGCGCCTCCGTGCCCGTGCGGGGCTTGTGCTCGAGTTCCTTTGGTCCGCCTGGGCGGGGGTGGCGGCACTCTGTCTGCTTTGCGCGGCCTGGCAGGCGGCGAGTGAGACCTATGGGCCGTTCATCCTCACGACCCCGCTGGAGACGCTGCGCGCCATCGGAGAATTGGCGCTCGACGCGGAGGCCCGGGCGATCGCGATCACCACGCTCCAACGGTCGTTGAGTGGCTTTGCACTCGTTGCTTTGGCGGGCACTGCGCTCGGTGTCGTCGCGGGCTACTCGCCGGCGACGATGCGGCTTGCCTCACCGCTCATCACCGTCTTGCTCGGCGTGCCGCCCATAGCCTGGATTGTACTCGCCATGATCTGGTTCGGTGGATCGGACGCGACCGTACGCGCCGTGATCGTGGCAGCGGCACTGCCGGTCGTTTTCATGGGGGCGGCGCGCGGGATCACGACACGGGACCGATTGCTCGACCTGATGGCCCAGGCCTTCGGTGCGGGGCCGTGGCGACGCTTTCTGACGATCGGCCTGCGCCAGATCACCACGACGCTCTTTCCCGCGCTGTCTCTTGCGCTCGGCACAGCCTTCAAGGTCGCCGTGATGGCGGAGTTGCTGTCCAATGCCGGCGGCATCGGGGGCGCGCTTGCCGATGCGCGGATCAACCTCGATATCGCCGCCGCCCTCGCCTGGGTCGTCATGTCCGTCGGCCTGCTGATCGCGGTCGAATACACGCTGATCAACCCCGTCAAATCAGAGATCGATGGCTGGCGCCGTGCTGCCCAGCCATGGGGCGTGAGGCTCGACGCCTCCCAAGCCGCCCACACCGACGATCGGAAAATCTCGTCTCCACAACATGCGTTCAGCCCCTCCGACGGCAGCCAAGACGCGCTCGACAGGAAGGACTTCTGACATGCCCATGCATTCGCGTTTGTTTGCAGCCTGCTCGCTCGGCCTATTGGCAATGCCCAACGTCGCGGCAGGGCAATCGGCGACACCGGGAAGCGTCGTCACGCTTGAGCCGATGATGGTCGAAGGTCGCTTTCTCGACGATCTCACCATCGCGCGTGAGCGGCTTCAGGCGACCCCGGGCGGCACAGCCATTGTCGAAACCCGCGATATCGAAGGTCGCGCCAACCTTACGCTCTCGGATTCCTTCGAGACAGCTCAAGGCGTGGTCATCCAGGACTTCTTCGGGGGTTTCGATCAGCCTCGGATCCAAATCCGCGGCTCAGGGCTGCAGCAAAACCCGGTGGAGCGCGGTGTTCTGTTCCTGCAGGACGGGTTGCCGCTGAACCGCGCCGATGGCTCTTACATCGTCTCGCTTGCAGAGCCGCGCTCCGTCGAGTTCATCGAAATCAATCGCGGCTACGCCACCAATCGGCTGGGCGCGACAGTACTCGGCGGCTCACTCAACTTCGTCTCGCCGACAGGTTCCAGCCAGCCGGGTTTTGCGGCACATGCCGAGGGCGGCAGCTTCGGCCACGTCGCAGCGTCCGCCTCCTTTGGCTATGACGGAGACGACATCGACGGGCAGATCAGCCTGAGCGGCGGCCGGCGGGACGGGTTTCGCGACTTTAACGCATCGAGACGCGCCGGTTTCGACGCAAATTTGGGCGTCACCTGGGGGGATGGCTTCTCCACGCGTTTCTTTGCGGGATATCGCGATGTCCGCTTCGACGTGGCTGGGCCGCTGACACGTGAGCTCTTGGAGGACGATCCAAGCCAAAACTTCGCGGGGCCCACGATCACGCCGACCCCGATGGGTCCGCTCGTCTCGAACCCCGGACCGAACGTATTGCGGGATCTGCCCGAGCGCGACGCGCTGCAAGGCCGGATCGGTTCGCGCACCACTTACGAGAGCGGCGACCATGTCTTCGATGCGGCGGCAGGGCTGACCTATACGGACGATCGCTTCACCTTCCCGATTGCAGGCGGGGTCCGCGATACCGAGGGCGGCGATGTCTCGATCGTTGGCCGTTATGCGTGGAACCCGAACCCGGATGCGGTGCTGCCTCTGTTCGAGACGACGTTGACAATCGCTGTCGGCCAGGCGGATCGGACCTATGCCGCCAACATCATGGGTGACCGTGGGCCCGTCTTTGGGCGCAACGATCTGTCGGCTACGACGATTTCGGCCTTTGCCGGGGGCAGTATCCCCCTCGGGCCCGGGCTCACGCTTTCTCCGGGCCTCGCCCTCTCCTATGCCAGCCGGCAGAACGACGATGAGTTCGATGGCGATACGCGGCCGACCGTCGCCTTCAGCCCGATCAATCCCGACGTTCCCTTCCCGGACGGCTCGGTCCCCTTCGAGGATACGAGCTACGATCGCGATTTCTTCGGCGTAAGTCCAAGCCTCGCCATCTCTTGGCGTCCCTTGGAACAGCATCTCTTCTTCGCAGCCGTCAGCCGTAGTTTCGAGCCGCCCACCCATGACGATCTGATCGCCACCATCAACGGCACGCCGAATAGCAGCCCGGGCCGGCCCAACCCGGGCGATCCGACGCTCCCTGCCGCTGCCTTCGCAACACCGGATCTCGACGCCCAGAAGGCAACCACGGTTGAGATCGGCTGGCGGGGTCAGCTCGGGCCCGTCGCGGTCGACACGGTCCTCTACCATTCTTGGGTGTCGAACGAACTCTTGAACCTGCGCGACGAGAGCGGCGTGTCGCTCGGGGCCTTCAATGCCGACGATACCCGTCATCTCGGTCTCGAGGTCGGTGCTACCTCAGAGCTGATGGAAGGGCTGGTCGGCAGGCTTTCCTACACGTTTCAGGACTTCCGCTTCGTCGGCGATCCGGTGCGCGGCGACAACCGCCTGGCAGGTGCCCCGCCGCATGTCGTCGGCCTCGATATCGCCTGGCAACCGATCGATGCCCTGACGCTCGGCGGCACGCTGAACTGGCGGCCGGGGACGACGCCGGTCGACAACCTGAACACCGTAGGCACCGGCCCCTTCGCAACGCTCGATCTGCGCGCGCGTTATCAGTTAGCGCCGGAGGCATCTTTTTTCGTCGAGGCGCGCAACGTCACGGACGAGGCCTTCGCCTCCTCGACACTGGTTGTGGATGAGGCTCGGGCGGACCAGGCAGCGTTTATTCCCGGCGACGGGCGGGCGATTTATGCGGGCTTAGATGTGCGGTTCTGAGCCACTCCTATCGATAACCAACCTTCGGCATGCCTATTTCGGCCGGACCGTCCTTGACGACATCGACCTTTCCGTTGGCATCGGGGAGGTCGTCGCGCTCGTGGGTCCATCGGGCTGCGGGAAGTCCACGCTCGCGCAGATCGCAGCGGGTCTGACTGAGCCGCTAGCGGGACGGATCAGGCGGCGCTACCAAAGGCACGCGGTGGTTTTTCAGGAGCCAGCGTTGCTGCCTTGGGCAACGGCCGGCGGCAACATTGCGTACCCACTCCGCCTCGCACATGTTCCACGCCGTCTGCGGATGGATCACGTCATGGAGACCGCGGCCCGGGTGTCGCTGTCCACTACCGATCTCGTTAAGTACCCGATCGAACTCTCAGGCGGGATGCGCCAGCGCGTCGCCATTGCGCGCGCCCTTGCGGTGCAACCCGACTTCGTGTTCTTCGACGAGCCCTTCACGGCGCTCGACGTCGCTCTGCGGCGTCGGATGCAGGACCTCGTCATCGCCGCCTGCCGCGAGAGCGGGCTCGCCGGGCTCTTCATCACGCATGACCTGCAAGAAGCAGCGCGGATCGCCCATCGCATCGCGGTCCTCGATACGAATGGGCATGGCGTTCTGGGCCATCGGCGCCTGTCCGGGGCACCCGGAGAACGTTCGGATGGCGACGTGCAGACTTGGGTTCTCGAGGCGATCCGCACCGATCCGATATTCAGACATATCCACGACGTCGACGAGAGGCGCCTTGCATGAACCCCGCCGGCGGCCGAACGGCGTACCGGCGCGCGGCTCCATCGCGGCCTTTGGCGCTCCTTTGCAGCGAGGGCTTTCGGCTCTTCTTTCCGCTGTCGGCGCTCTACGCTGCGGCTTGGCCACTCCTCTGGGTTCTTGCCCTAGAATTCGATCTGCCTGCCGGTGATGGCAAGGTTCCCTCTCTCTGGCACGCGAACGAGATGCTGATCGGGGCTTACGGTGCTGCCCTCATCGGCTTTGTGACGACGGCAGCGCCCGAGTGGACCGATACCGAGCCTCCGTGTAGCGGATACCTGCTCCTCTTGGCTATGCTTTGGGCGACCGGGCGGGCATCGAGCTGGCTGAGCTTCGACGGCGCCGCCGCACTTGGCGCCGCTTCCGACATCGCGTGGCTGACGCTCCTGATGGGGTGGCTCGTTTGGCTCTCATGGCGGCGGCGTAGCGACCGTTTGCTCGCCTTCGTCTTCTGGCTCTGTCTGCTCATCGCGAGCACGGCCACTGCGAGGGTTGGCACGATCCTTGGCGACGCGGAGCTGGCATCGCTGGGGATCCGCCTCCTATGGCTCGCCTATCTCGGCCTCCTCGGCCTTGCGCTTGGTCGCATCACGGTGCCGATCACGAACTTGGTTCTCGATCCAAGCGAAGGTTCGATACCCTTCCGCCCCCATCCCGGCCGGCTTCATCTCGCATCGGGCTTGGTCTTGGTTGCGATGGTCGGCGAACTCTTGAGCTTGAGCCCCGCCGTCTCGGGCTTTCTGATCATCGCTGTTGGGGCGGGCTTCATGGATCGTGTGGCTGAAGGGTTCATCGGCCGGCACGCCTTTCGGGCGGAGATCCTCATGCTCGCGGGATCGAGCGCGCTCGCCGGGCTTGGGCTGATCCTCATCGGTACGGGACGGCTTGGCGCGGATCTGGCCGAGCCGGTCGGCCTTCATGTCGCGCTGATGGGGGGTCTTGGCCTCGGAGTGTATGCCGTCTTTTGTATCGCTGGCTTGCTCCACACGAACCGGCCGCTCGGTGTCCCGATCCTCGCCCGCCTCGGCGCGGTCCTGCTCCTCGTCTCGGTGGCCTTGCGCATCGCGCCGGATATGGGCGCCAATCTGCCGGGACCCATCCATCTGGCGGCTTCGATTGGCTGGAGCGTGAGCTTCCTTCTGTGGCTCGTCGCCTACTGGCCGGCGCTTACACGGCCTGCCGCGGAGCAATCTTCGCCAACCGCTCCGTCGATGGCTGCAGGCATCAGAGAAGCGCCCGCTCCGTCACGAGGCGGAGGCCGAGATGAGCCGGCGGTGCCCCAACCGCGCATCCACCGCGGGCGGGATCTCGAACGAAGACGGAGATGACCGCCACATGCTCGCCACCGACATGGTAGGCGGAGCATTTGTCCGCCGCACGAGCTTCGTAACAATCCTGCGTCCACTCCCAAACACTTCCGGAAAGATCGGCGATGCCGGCAGACGTTTCCGGAAACGAGCCCGTCGGTTCCAAAGCGCGGGCGGGCAGGTTCTCGACCAGATAGGCCGAGGCCCAAGTGAGCGACGGGTCGCTGAATATCGGGTCGGGTTTCTCGGGCAGTACTTCCCGGGCCATCGTTTCCCACTCCTCTAACGAGGGTAGCCGGAACGGATGGCTCGCAGCGCCTGTCAACCAGGTCACATATTGCTGCGCATCCTCAAAGCTGATCTCGGTCGCCGGCGTCGTCTCCGCATCCCATCCGGGTCTCGGTTTGGCTTCCTTCTCGCAGGCACCCGCATGGAAACAACGGTTCCACTCGGCAACGGTCATCTCGTATTTCTGCACATAGAGTTTTGTGCCGTCATCGAGGTGCAAGGCACGTTCGGCCATACGAGGCGCGAGGGATGGGTCGCCGCCTGGGAGCATGATCCCCACGGCGACGCCCACACTCGCCAGCACACCGGCGAGACCGAAACCGACGTACCACCTTGTCGTACTCGAAGCGCAGCCGTGACCATTTCCGCAGCGCTCCCTCGGATTGCTTCCGATGTCAGATGTTGAACTCGCGAGGTTCAACGACCTGTTCCGTCAGCCCGTTGACCCATTGGCCCTCTACGACGACATGCCCCGTCGCCCCGAGCCGGACGGCCTCGATGAGGTTTTGGTTGACGTAGGCATAAACCCCGGGCTGGCGGAACCTGTAGAGCGCAGCACCCGAACTTCCCCCGCGGATGAACCAGGTCTCAAGCCCTGTTTGCGGATGATCAGTGAACGAGCCGGCCTCCCAGACATAGTCTCCATGTCCCCCGATGAGGTGTAGACGCGTATCGCGATTGGCCTGGTTGTGCACCATGAGTACGGTATCGCCAACGTTGGCCTTCAGCGCGTTTTCGCCAGTCAAAGCCGCCACAGCCCCGCTGAACACGCTGTGCGTCGGCACGAACGTTCTCATCGTGTCGATGCTCTCGGCGTAGTCATCTCCCGCGATCTCGTACTGGATGTGATTTCCGTCGGCATCCATCGGCAGGTAGTAGTCCTGCTCGCCGATGTAGAAGATGTTGTCATAGAGAAGCGGGTTGCCGTTTTTGTCCTTCAGGCCCTCGCGCGGCAGGACCATCATGGTCCTGTTCATGCCGTGGCAGACGTGGTAGGCGGCCATCTCGCCGCCTGGGGCGCAGTGATACGTGGACACGCCTGCCTTCGTGGCCTTCCAACGCTGAATCGTCTCCTCGCCCGGGTAAACGTGAGTGAGGCCGCCGCCGCCAAGCGCGCCGGTCGAGGCATGGAAGTCGATATTGTGCTCCATCACGCTGTCGACAGGATTGCGCAGCGTGAGTTCCACGTAATCGCCCTCGTGACAGATGATCAGCGGGCCGGGGACCGAGCCGTTACAGGTAAGCGCCCAGATGCTCGCGCCGGTGTCCTCATCCACGACCATCAGGCGCTCCTGCGTCTCCATATAGACCTCGACGATCTTCGAGGCGCCCGACGCGACCTGCTCATGCTTCGGCGCAAAGGGGGGAGCGACAAGCTCGAGCTTTACCCGCTCATAACCATTCAGATCGGCAGGCTTGGCATTGGTAGCCGCCTCTGCCCGCTCCGCCACTTTCCGAACGGGAAGATCTCGCGCCCGCACCGGATGAGGCATCGTTGCTCGGGCGCTGCCCGCGCCAACCGCTGCGGCGCCAAGGCCTGTAAGAGCCGAGCCGCGCAGAACGTGTCGCCGGTCAGGATGGGCGAGATAAGGGTTCCATCGCTTCGGCATGATGTAATTCCTTCCCTTAAGTGCAGACGGTCAGAGGCCGGCGATCTGAGCCTCCAGCCGTTCTTTCGCGCGTTTGGGGATCCGGCCCTGCAGGAAGGCATCGGCGTCGACCGAGCTATCGCCGACCGCGATGATCATCACCATGCCCATGGCAAAGTGCGGCTCGCACTTGATGGCGTAGAAGCCTTCGACGTCGAAGGTGACCTCGATCTCTTCGTTGAGCTTTCCGACGAACGGCTCGGCACCATCCGGCAGCAGGTCCTTGATCGTCTCGGCATTGTGGCCGCGGTCGGTGGCAAGGAACTTGACCGTATCCCCTGGTGCGATCCTTAAGGCGGCAGGCTCGAAGACCATCGGGCCTTCGGCTCCCCTGTTCAGCATCTTGACCTCGAAGGTCTCAGCGATGCCGAAGGTTGGGAGCGTGAGGGCGAGTGCGAGCGTTGCGACACGCTTGAAGGTCATGGACGTTCCCCGAACCTGATCTCGTTGCGAACAGGGTAGAGACGATCCGCGAACGGACGTTCCGCCAGCACAAAGAGCGTGGAGGTTCGCCGCGCTACATCGAGTGCTAGCGGCTGGGCGGCGGCGTGTTACCCTTACGCGCATGGACATGAGGCGCGCGCCGTTCGACTTGGACGAGAGCTTGATCAATCGGTTGTCACCTTTTCGGCAGCTGAAGGGGTCGGAGGTCCGCGAGATTCTCGATCACGCGACGTCGCGTCGGTACGACGCCGGTGCCGCAGTGTTCCAAGAGGCAGCGCCAGCAGAACACTTCTTTCTGCTTCTGGACGGCTACATCCGCGTGCTCCGCACGACCGAGCATGGTGAACAGGTGATCGTCCTCCACATTCCCGCCGGGGAGCTCTTTGGCTTTGCGCCCGCAGTCGGCAGAACCGAGTATCCAGCGACGGCGGTGGCGGCGGCAGAATGTGTTGTTCTGTCGTGGCCTACGTCACTATTCGATATTTTCAGCTCCACCTACGAGGGCTTTATGGCGGACACCCACCGAACCGTCGGCAATCGCATGGGTGAGATGCATCAAAGGATTGTCGAGCTTTCGACGCTCCACGTGGAACAGCGTGTTGCAAGTGCATTGTTGCGCTTGGTCGAAAGCAGCGGGCGTGAGACCGAACGGGGCATCGAGATCGACTTCCCGCTCACCCGACGGGACTTGGCCGAACTCACGGCCACGACCCTCCATACGGTAAGCCGTTTGCTGACGGCATGGGAGCGCGATGGAGTGGTCATGGGGGGCCGTCGGCGGGTGGTCGTCTGCGACCGGGCTCGGCTTGCCCAGCTCGCGAACGACATTCGGCCGTAATCGCCAAAATCCAATTCAAAGCTGGCGCCCCCGCAAATTCCGTCCAGCGCACTCCACTTAGGCTCATGCCGTGGTCAATTGACACGGAACCAAGCTATGGCGGGGATCCTAAACAAGACCAGAGCACGAAATATTTCCTACGGCGGGGCGATTTTCTTTGTCGTCATCTTTGTTGTGCTGACAATCGACAGTCATCTTTAGTTTTTCAATAAATCGACGGCTGGCGTTCCTCTGACCACAGAAGTTGCGCGTGGCAAAGAAGTCTGGGAGCAGCACTCCTGCATCAATTGCCATTCCTTGCGCGGCGAGGGCAGGTGTTTCGCCCCCAAAGTTGGCAATGTGATGACGCGCTGGGGCGTCCTCGACGACGAGGAAGCAGCCGACGAGATCCTCAAAGCATGGATGGAAAGCCAGCCCAGCGGCATCGAGGGCCGCCGGCAAATGCCGCTCTTCGAGATCTCCGACCCAGACATGCGAGCACTGAGCGAGTTTCTTCGATGGGCTGATCAGACCGACACTCAGGGCTGGCCGCCCAATGGTGCGGGGAAAGGAGACCAATTCATGAAGTATCACCCGCAACAGGTCGCCTTCGCCTATATCGCATGTGCACTTCTGCTCTTTGCCGTCCAAGTGCTCGGCGGTCTGCTCGCAGGGTGGGTATACGTCTCTCCGAACTTTCTGTCCGAAATACTGCCCTTCAACATCATTCGAATGATCCATACGAATGCCCTTGTGTTTTGGCTGCTGCTGGGCTTCTTCGGAGCGGCCTATTACCTCGTGCCCAAGCAAGCGGAGACCGAACTTTACTCCGTAAAACTCGCCTATCTTCAGCTTTTTATCATCATGGTCGGTACGCTGAGGGCTGTCGGCAGCTATCTTATGGCCATCCTCGACCGGCTCTTGCACCGCTCGAACGTCCTCAACATCAGGGGCCGCTCATACCGGCTCCGAGATCTCGAGGGCATCCTGAAGAAGGAAAGCGCCTGAGCCCGACCCACGCAGGCCGGGCCAGGCTCCGATACATGGGGTCTCCATGCGACCCGGCCTGCTCAGCGCACTGCGACAGACGTCAGCACCCAGACCCAACGGGATCAGTCTTGCGCGACACCAACCGTAAGACTGGCTGTCGCCTTAACCCGCAAATCTGGATGATGGAGTGGATACCCCCTCCCGACCGCGCCTAGCCGTGCAAGTCTGCCGATGGCGATCGGCGCCAGAGAGAGTGAGGAGGCAGCCATGACGGAACTAAGCATCATTGGCATCGATTTGGCGAAGCGGGTCTTTCAGCTGCATGGAGCCTCGAAGGACGACACCGCGTTGTTTCGAAAGAAGCTGCA
>JBCDFC010000157.1:0-11749 GCA_039178805.1 Pseudomonadota bacterium
ACGACCCCTGATCTGTTCCAGATCGGGGTGCCGGCGGAGAACACGCTGAGCTACGAGAGCTTACCCCGCAATCGGTTCATGTTCGCGAACCTTACTTATGAGCATGCGGATCTTTTCGGTGGTGTGGCGCGGGTTCAGGGTTTCTGGCGGGACAATGTGTTCCAGAACCCTGGGTCCGATATCCGCGATCTGCAGGGCTTGGGTCTGTTGCCGGCGGCGTGGCCGGGTGTCTGGCAGACGGGTCAGGACGCGAATGAGCTTGGCGTAAGGGCGGACTACACCCGCACGTTTCTCGACCGTGTGACGCTGACGGTGGGGGGTGATTTCTCCCGCGAGGATTACCTCAACACGCTGCTCATCTCGGACGAGGACGTGTTCGAGGAGACCGGGTTCTTCGATGCGAGCTCGGAGGCGGTGCAGTCGCCTCCCTACATCCTCAATGCTTTCGGTATCTTTCTGCAGGGCGAGGTCGAGGTGATCGACCGGCTCTTTCTGAGCGGTGGCGTCCGGTATGACCGGTTCGGCTACGATGTCGAACCCTATGACGTGGTCTTCAATCAGGATGCGCCTGGTTTGCGGCCCGGGGGAGAAGGATCGGCGGACGGTTTTTCCTTCAACGGCGGTGCGGCGTATGAGATCGCGGCGGAGGCGACCGTCTTCGCCAATTTCTCGCAGGGTTTTCAGATCCCCGAGATCGGGATCGCTGCGAACCAGATCGCCCCGGGCGTGCCGATCCAGATCTCGGAGTTCATCGAGCCGGTTAAGGTCGAGAGCTTCCAGGCGGGTGTCCGCGGTGGGATCGGCCCGGTCGACTATTCCTTTGCGGGGTTCTTCTCGCGGTCGGATCTCGGCGTGAACATCTTGGTCGATGGCTCGCTCGGCATCGGTCAGCTTACCCGCTCGCCCCAGCGCAACTACGGGATCGAGGCGGCGGTGCAGTGGCGCGCGACGGAGCGGCTGACGCTGGGTGCCGAGGTTTCGTGGAACGAAGGAGAGTTCGACCCGGAGGATGACGGCAAATTCGTGCCGGTCAGCTCGCTCGAGATCGATCCGATCAAGCTCACGGCGCGCCTCGATTACGCGGCGACCGAAGACCTCGATCTTTTCGCGAGTGTCTTGCATCTCGGCAGTCGGGATCGGGCGATCAGGGAAGGGACCGATCGGTTCGAGCCGGACAGCTACACGGTGGTGGATGTCGGCGCGGCCTATCGCTATGGACCGGCGGATTTCGGGCTGCAGGTGACGAACCTTCTGAACGAGGACTATGCCTCGGTCTTCTCAAGCGCGTTCCTGCCCGGTCGCCGGCGCAATGGCCCCGGACGGGCGGTCTGGCTATCGGCGGGGGTCAAATTCTGAAGGGCGCCTGTCGATGGGCGGTTTGTGGAAGGCGCCCATGCCCTGCAGCCGGCCGAAATTCGCGTGGATCCGCCGCCTGTCCATCAGAATGAGGGCGAAGCAGAGCCGCTTCCACGCCTGGCGCCGCTTCTTGGTGAAGTTGATGGCGACGCGGTGCTTCTGCGCGACATAGCGCATGGAGGCGAGGGTGTAGCGGTTGTGGTCCCTGACCGTGCGGGCGGGGATCTGGGCCTGCGGCGTCTGATCATGGGCGACGACGGCATCGGTGATGAGACGCAGGCGATGGCCGGCCGCGCGCAGGCGGAAGCAAAGATCGTCGTCTTCGAGGTAGAGAAAGATCCGCTCGTCGAAGCCGCCGATCTCTCGGAAAAGCTCCGTGCGCACCAAGAGGGCCGCGCCCGAGAGAAAGCCGACATCGGTCTCTTGCGCGGGGAGCTTAGCGAAGGTCGGCTCCTCACCGATGTCGAGCAGGGTCTTGCGGCGGGGGAGACGCCGCTCTCCGTGATGGGTGAGGAGAGGGCCGACCGCGGCCACGCTCGGATCGGCGCAGAGGGCGGCGACGAGCCGTTCCAGGCTGCCGCTCGAGATCCTGGCATCGGGGTTCAGGAACAGCACGAAGGGCGTCTCAACCAGTTCCGCACCCTGGTTGCATGCGGTGCCGAAGCCGGGATTGTCGGTGTTGCGCAGGACCGTCGCGCCGGCCGCCTCGGCAAGCTCGGCCGAGTTGTCGAGGCCCGCATTGTCCACGACGATCTTGCGCACCCCCTCGGGGATCGAGCGCAGGGCGTCGGGCAGACAATCGGCGCTGCGATAGGAGACGGTCACGACGCTGACCAGGCGCCTGAGCCAGCCGCTGGCGGCCGGGTGGGGCCCGAAGCTTGCGTGTTCGGGTTCATGCAGGGTCGCGGGATCCGCGATGCTGCGTGCGGCTGAGCGTGCCATTACTTCTCGCCTTTCAGCGACCCATCATCGATTTTGGATGGAGAATAAGCACGCATTCCAACTGGGTACGCAGCCATAAGGCCACGCCCGCGAACGCGGATCGCGACGTCCCAGCACCCCGACAGCATTTTCGTTCCTCATCTTTATGAGTGCTGCACGCAGCACCCCGAGGCTTTTATTTTGGCGAGCTGTGGCTTTTTCACCGCCGAAAAGTCAATGCCGCAGCGAGCTTCGCGCACGCTACAGCGCCTGATCGCGCCGGTCCAGACCGCGTGATTGCACTGTGAACATCGGATGGGTGGCGTGCCAATTCGGTTCAAAGACCTGTCATCGCGGGATCGGAGAGCGTGGTCGAACGGGCAATTTTAGGCTGGTAGTGCATCCGGAAAATCGGCTAGGGGCGACGGGCGGCTACGGGGTGGCAGGGGCAAACACCTGTTTCTCGGCCGGTCGGGGCAGCGGTGACGGAACGCGATCTGACATGGGCTTCGTGAAATCTCTGCAGCGCAGGGCGGCCCTGGCCAGAGGCGAAAGCCTGCCCGAAGCCCTGAAAATCTTCTTCTCGTCGAAGAAACAGCGCCGCGATCTGGAGATCGCGAAGTTCGGCGCGCTTCGTCAGCCGGCCTTGAGCAATGTGGGGCGGAGCCCGCTCGTCTCGGCGACCTCGCGATCGCCGTATCTCGATGCCGAGTGGTACGCGGAGACCCATGAGCTGTCGGGTCGGAGCGAGGCGGCGCGTCACTATGAGCGGCACGGCCTTGTCCGCGCGCTGGCCCCTTGCGAAGCGATGGCGGGTGCGGATGGCGTGCAGCTTGTGCAATGGGCATCCGAGTATCTCGTTCGGACGGGAGCTGCGCTGGGCGCGCCTGCGGTGAAGCCGATCTCGCCCGACGATGATCGGGCGATGCGCCCGTTCTCGATCCGCAACCGGCGGCGCAAGAAGCTTGCAGTCGTGAGCGCGATCTTTGGCGAGTTCGACAGGCTGCTGCCGATCGAGCCTGCCTGGACCGAAGAGACCGATTTCTATGTGTTCAGCGACCATCGTTTCGACGAGACGTTCGGCTGGCAGCCCGTGCACGGCAACTATTTCAATGCCGATCCGCGCCGGTCGGCACGGTTCGTGAAGCTTCACCTGCCGACCTATTTCAGCGATTACGAGTGGGTGATCTGGGTGGATGGCAGTGTGTTGTTCTGCGTCGCTCCGAGGGAGATCCTGGGCCAGCTCGATACCGACAGCTTCGATTTCGCGACGTTCCGCCATCCGGATCGGCAGGGCGTCGTCTCGGAGGCGGCGGCGTGCATCAGGTTCAAGAAGGAAGAGCCCATGGTGCTGATCGAGCATCTGCGCCAGGCCCATGCGCATCCGCATTTCAGGACTGAGACGCTTTACGAGACGATGGTCCTCGTCATGCGGCCGGGTGCACCGGCGGTGCAGTCGCTCTGCACGGCGTGGTGGCGGATCCTGATGCGCGGTTCGAAGCGGGATCAGCTCTCGCTGCCGCTTGCGGTTGCCGAGACACCGGGGCTGCGCGTGGGTCATCTACCCGATGACATGCCACGCTCGACGCTCTTCGCGCGCTCGACCCATGTGAAGAGGAGCTAGCATGGGGAGCGTGCGCCAGGCCGCGGACGTGATCGTCTGCGTCCATAACAGCCCGGAATATGTGCGGCCGTGCCTCGCATCGGTGATGAGGACGCTGGGAACGGCGGATCGCCTGATCATCGTGGACGATGGCTCGGCGGAAGAGACGCGCCTTATCTGCGAGGAGGCGCAGGCCGAGCTTCCCGACCGCACGGTGCTCGTCCGCCGGGAGCGGGGAAGCGGCTTCTGCAAGGCGGCGAATGCGGGCATGCGGCTCGCGACGGCCGAGACGGTCGTTCTGCTGAACAGCGATACGGTCGTCTTTGGGGACTGGTTGGATCGTATCGACGCCTGCATGGCCGCGAACCGGCAGATCGGGATCGTCGGTCCGCTCTCCAACGCGGGCGGTTGGCAGTCGATCCCGGAACTGCCGTCCCCGGGCCAGCAGGATAGCGGCATCCGGGACGAGCCGGCGGTGATCGAGGCGGTTTATGAGCACTGCCGCGGCTACAGCGCTCGGTTCGAGTATCCGGTCGTCGATCAGATCAACGGTTTCTGCATCGCGCTCCGCCGTGCGGTGCTGGAGACGGTGGGGCTGTTCGACGAGGAGCACTTCCCGATGGGCTATGGCGAGGAGAACGATCTGACCTTCCGCGCCCTCGATGCCGGGTATCTGTGCGCGGTCGCCATCGACTGCTTTGTCTACCACGCGAAAACCAAGACCTACACCTCGGACCAGCGCGAGGCCTATAACAGCCGCGGGCAGGGCAATCTGCGCCGGCTGCACGGGCAGGCGCGTGTCGAGAACGCGGTGAAGTCGACGCAGCGCAATCTGATCCTGGCGGCGATCCGCAAGGACGCGCGGGAGAGCTTCCCCGATAAAGGCTGGCTGGAGGCCGGGGCGGCGCGGGCTTGACCATGGTGCGTGCCGAGGGAGCAGCGCGTGCTGACGGAGCAGTGCTGGGCGCATGACGACGCCAGAGCCGAAGCCGGATCCGCTCAGGTCGATGACGCCAAGGCAGCTTGTCCGGGCGCGCGCCCGGCAGGCCCCGAGTTTCGTGAAAGCCATTCTGGCGGATGCTCGGGTTGCGGCGGGCGGGTTGATGCTGCCGAAGCGCAAACGCTCACGCCTGGCTGAGATCGGGCTCGCCCTGCGCGTCGCGTGGGAGGCGGATGCCTATTTCGCGATGGTGCTGGTGCGGCTCGCCATCCTGCTGCGCGCGGTCGGCATTCCGGTTTTGCCGATGGTGCTGCGGAAGCTCGCGATGATCATCGCGCAGGTGAATATCGGGGCGCCGGTGATGCTTGGCCCCGGGGTCTTCCTCGCCCATGGCCAAGTCGTGATCGATGGGTTGGTGAGTGTTGGGGGTGGCACCAAGATCCGGCCCTTCGTGACCATTGGCCTGGTGGATGGGCAGTTCGTGGGGCCGACGATCGGGGAGAGGGTCACGATCGGCACGGGCGCGAAGGTGCTGGGCCCGATCACCATCGGCGACGATGCGCGGATCGGCGCAAACTCGGTCGTCCTGTCGGATGTGCCGGCAGGTGCGACGGTCGTCGGAGCCCCTGCCCGCATCGTGCGCCGGAAGGACGGGCCCGTGCAGTCGTAGGCAGTCCTAGTGGTCCGACCGGAACGGAGCGAACCCACGCACGTCATCCCCGGGCTTGATCCGGGGATCCAGGAAACCTCTACATCTGAAAAACTGAGAGAAGGCTGGATTGCCGGATCAAGTCCGGCAATGACGGTATCAAATGTCTCGGTCAGACCACTAGACGGTGGCGTGGGTCTTGGGGAAGGAAGACCGGTTCGCTCTTCGGCTTGAGTGTGACTTGATCGGCGGTCTCGTTCGGTCGATGAGTGAGGCTGCGGCTTCGGACAGGGTTTCTGATGGGTGGCGGGCGGCGGAAACCTCCGGAGATTGAGCGCCATTACGTCCGTGAGTGGCGCTCTCTTGTTTCCCGATCGCGGCGCATTGTCGGCTGCCCGTTCGTGGCGGAAGAGATTGCCCAAGAGGCGTTCTTGCGCTGGATGGTGAAACGGCGCCGATGTCCGGAGGCTGATGAGCCTGAGCTTGGGCTTCTTTATCGGATCCTGCGTGGGCTATCGATCGACACGAACCGCGCAAAGGCGGTGCGGCGGCGGCTCGCTCATCGTGTGCCAGTGGATGCGGCACATGATGATCCCGAGCAGGTCGTCCTGGCCCAGGACGTCGCAACACGCGCGGAGGCTGCGCTTTTGGCGTTGCCGGAACGCACGCGCGCAGCATTTCTCATGCGGCGAGACCAAGAGATGAGTTTCGCGGAGATCGGTGCTGCGCTCGGTGTCTCGGCCGCAAGGGCGCATCAGCTAGCGGGCAATGCGCTGAGCGCGCTGATGGTCGCAATCGACGACGAGAATGAGCCAACCGATCGGTAGGCCGGGCATGAGCTCGGTAGACATGCGGTGAGCGAGCGATATGGCCGATCCATCCCGGAAAGCGAAAGGCGCTCTGGAGCAAGAAGCGGCGCGCATCGTGCTCGCCTACCGCGATGAAGATCATCTGGCGCGAGACGCTGCCCTTCATGCGTGGTCACGCGGTGATCCCGACCGTGCTGCAGCCGCCGATCGCGCGTTGCGCATGTGGATCGCGATGGCGCCGCAAGAACGTGAGAGACCGCGCAAGAGCAGGCGAAGACTGGCGTATGGTATGGTTGCGATTGCCACCTCGGTAAGTCTCGCGCTCTGGCTCACGGCACCCTTCGGCGCCGACTTTGCCTCGGGCGGCGATGTGATCGCGGAACTTCAAATCGCACCGGGGGTGATGAGCGCACTAGATTCTGGCACCGCTTTGAATGTGATCGAAAACGATGACGACGTGCTGTCCATCGAGCTTCGCTCGGGCGCGCTCTTCCTCGCGGTGGACCGCTCGAAGCGGAAGCGCGTCACAGTCATCGCCGGAGGCGTGACGACGAAAGTAACCGGTACGCGCTTCTCCGTCGCTCGGCTGTCAGGGTCTGTGAGCGTCGCTGTCGAGGAAGGCAGCGTGTCCGTAGGGGTGGCCGCCCAAGACGACGCCAACGCTGTCATTGCCGGCTCAGCATGGATTGGTACGGAGCGAGGCGGCGCTGTTGTCCCTGTGAACGTTTCGGAGATCGCGTCTTGGCGGCAGGGTGTGCTGACAGTCCGTAATCGGCCGCTGCGCGATGTGGCTGACATCTTGGCCCGCCGCTTCACGGGTCAGATCCTGTTTGCCGACGCGACGCTGGCTAACGCCCGGGTCAGCGGCAGTTTCGATCTCGCCGACCCGATCGAGGCGCTTCGGGCAGCGGTTTCCGCCCTCGACGGGCGCGTCATGACCGTCACCCCATGGCTCGCGATCGTGGCACCAAAATAAATCTACATGGCCGCCTTGATAGCCCGCTGCCTCAATCGGTTTGTCCTTGTGAGGCGTTGAACGAAACGCCGTTCGAGGGGACAGGACATGCGACCGAGCGTTCCACGCGCGCCAGTTTGGCTTATGGCGCTATGGATTTCCGGCATTTCCACCGTCGCGGTTTCGCAAGACACGATCACGGTCGCGCCTCAACCGCTCGCCTCCGCTATCGATGCGTTCACGCGCCAGTCGGGCGTTCAGGTTTCCGCCGCCGGCGATTTGTTCTCCGGTCGAGCGACAGAAGGCGTGACTGCGGCCGAAGACGCGGAGACGGCGCTCGCAATCCTGCTCGAGGGCACCGGTCTTTCCTTCGAGTTCACGGCACCTGGACGTGTTGTGCTGGTGGAGGCGGTGCCGCCGCAACCGTCGGCGGACGCGCCGGTTCTGCTCGACACACTCACGGTGACCGCCCGGCGCACGGAGGAGGCGATTTCGGACGTGCCGGGAAGCGTCGCGGTGCTCAGCGCGGAGGAGATCGAGCGCTCCAACATCCAAAATGCGAACGATGCGTTTCTGAGATTGCCGAATGTAAGCTTTGCCGAAGCGGCGGATCCGACGAACATCGCCCTCTCGATCCGAGGCGTCAGCAACCTGATCGGGGCTTCGGCGAGTGGACCTACCAACGGGATCTTTGCCGATGGCATCCTGCTGAACCCGACCGGGGGCACCACGCAGATCACCACCCTCCTCGTCGATCTTGAACGCACCGAAGCGGCTTTCGGACCGCAGGGGACTGCGTTTGGCCGGGGCACGATCGGCGGCGCGATCAATTTCGTGACCAAGAAGCCGACCGATGAGTTCGAGGCATCCTTCGAGGCTCAGATCGGCTCGTTCCCGGATGGCAGGGCGACCGCAATCGTGAACGCCCCGTTGCTGGAGGACGGGTTGCTGTCGGCGCGGCTCGTGGCCTTCGGCGGCATGTCGGACGGTTTTCTGGACTTTCCGCCGGGCGGCGGCGGTCCGGACACGCTCACCAGCGAGGACTCCGGTTTCCGGCTCAGCCTGCGCTCACGGCCCACGGATCGGATCACAGTCGACGCCTCCATCGGTTTCGCCCGCTCGGCCTTCGATGGGCAGACCTCCGCATCGCTGGAAAGTGTCGCGGCAGAAGACCTGGTATCCGCTGGCGCCTTCATCGGTGAAAGCTCGGTGGTGCGGCTGCTCAGCTCGCTGCAGGCAAGCTACGATTTCGACATCGGTACACTGAAATCGACGACCTCGTTCTTTGCGACGGATGTCGACTTCATCAGCGATGGCGACTTCAACCCGGCCGATTTCATCGTCTCCGATACGTCGAGCGACGAGCGCGCGATCGCTCAGGAGTTTCGGTTTGAAAGCGAGGTTTTCGATCTGCCTGCAAGCGCTGGCACCATCGCCTTCAACGCCGGCACGAGCATCAGCTTTAACCGCAACGACGACACCTTCATCACCGATCTCGGGCCGGCGGCCTTCGATCTCTTCAGCGAGGTCTTCGGACTACCGCTCGTCGATGACGGCAGCGTCACCGATGCCTTCACCGATCAGGAGGTCTTCAATTTCGGCGTGTTCGGCGACTTCCGCTGGCGGCCGATCCCGGCACTCGAAGTCTCGGCCGGGGCCCGGTTCAGTTTTGATCGCGTACGTTCGGAGACGGCGGTGATGACGACCGGCCTGACGGCGGTCGGGACGCCATCCGTGCCGCTCACATCGGAGGAGGCGAGCTTCACGGCCTTCACGCCGAATGCGTCGATCAAATACGACTGGAGCGACACCTTCTCGACCTATGTTTCTTATTCAACGGGGTTCCGCGCAGGCGGTTTCGCATCGCTGTTGACGGGCTTCGACACCTTCGACGAGGAGAACGCGCGCTCCTTCGAGGGTGGTTTTCGAGCAGCGTTCTTCGATGATCGGCTGCAACTCTCGGGGTCGGGTTACTTCCTCGACTACGACGATATTCAGGTAGCCGTGTCTGTTGTCGATGGTATCGGGATCCTCAACACGATCGACAATGCCGCCAAGGCGCGCAGCGTCGGAGCAGAGATCGGCATCGCCGCCTTGCCGATCGAAGGGCTTCGCATCGACACGCAGCTTGGCCTCAACTTCTCGTCCTTCACGGATTTCGAAGATGCGATCTCCGGCGATCTCACCGGAACCCGCCTGCCGAACGCCTCCGTCTACACGCTGAGCGTTGTCGGCGACTATGAGCATCCGCAGGATCTCATGCCCGGCTTGAGGGGCTTTCTGCGCGCCGAGTACACCTATCGTTCGAGCTTCACGAGCACCTCTGCCCCGGGCACGCCCGTCTTCGACGGCTACGACGTCCTGAACTTCCGGCTCGGGCTTCGCGGAGAGCGCTTGGCGGTCGAAGCCTTCGTCGAGAACGCGCTCGATGAGGTCTACGCGATCGGATCCACGTCCTTCGGATCATCCACGGCGTTTATGATCAAGCCCGGGGTCGATGTCGGCCCGACACGCCGCTTCGGCGTCCGCGCCCGGATCAGCTTCTGAGGGCGGGGCTTCGCTCCGTCAGAGCAGCCACTTGGCGGTCAGGCGGAACCAGCGCGTGAGGCCCGCGACACCGACGGCATCGCTTCAAGGATCGAAGATCGTGGGGCTCCGTCCCTGCCGGCTTGAGCATCTCACGGGATCTACGGCTTGATCTTGCGCCGATCCAGCGATCTGCTCGAGGTCTGAAGCACGGGCTCGGCGGTTTCGGGCTGGCAGCGCGACCCGCTGTCAGGCCGCGCGTCGCCGCCGTGGGCGACGGCGCTTTGCCCCCTCCGGTTTCGATGCGGGAGGCTTGGCGACGGGATTTCTGCCGGAGCCATCCCCGCGCCCACGGCGCCGGGACGACACCTTGCCGCGTCCGCCCGCCGTCTCGACCCGGCCGACGGGTACCTCGCCACTGGCCACTGGGATCTCAACCTTCATCAGCTTTTGCACCTGACGGAACAGGTCCGCCTCTTCGGGCGCGCAAAGCGCGATCGCCTCGCCCTCTCGCCCCGCGCGGGCTGTCCGTCCGATCCGATGCACATAGTTGTCCGGCGTGTCAGGAAGCTCGTAGTTCACCACGCAGCCCACACCTGGAATGTCGATGCCGCGCGCAGCAACATCAGTCGCCACCAGAACCTTGACCGAGCCATCTCGGAACGCCTTGATCGCCCGCTCGCGCTGTCCCTGGCTCTTGTTCCCATGGATCGATGCAGCGTTAAATCCATCGGCCACCAGCGCTTTCATGAGCTTTTCCGCACCGTACTTGGTGCGCGCAAAGACCAGAGACAGCACGTCGGGGTCGCGGCTCAGGATCTCGCGCAGCTTGGCTGGTTTCTCGGCCTTTGGCAGGAAGTGGATCGATTGCGTAATCTTATCCGCCGCCTTGCCCGGAGGAGCCACTTGCACGCGGCGCGGGTTGGTCAGATAGGCGCGGGACAGCTCTTCCATCTGCTTGGGCATGGTTGCCGAGAACAACATGGTCTGGCGCGGCGTGCCCAGCGCTGGCGCGATCCTGCGGAGCGCATGGATGAAGCCCATGTCCAGCATTTGATCCGCCTCATCGAGCACCAGATGCCGCACGGTGTCGAGACGAACCGCCTTGCGCTCAATCAGGTCGATCAGCCGTCCCGGCGTTGCGACCAGGATATCCGTGCCGCGGCTCAACATCCCGATCTGGCGACCGATGGACTGACCCCCAACCACGGTCGCAACGCGCAGCTTGGTCTTTTTGGTCAGGCCCCGCAGGCTGTCGGCGATCTGGTTCACCAGCTCGCGCGTTGGTGCCAGTATCAGCGCCTTCGCGGATTGGGCAGCTGGCTTGCCAGGCTGCGCCAGAAGATGCTCGATCAAGGGCAGGCCAAAGGCGAGCGTTTTGCCGGTGCCGGTCTGCGCCAAGCCCAACACGTCGTGACCTTGCAGCGCCAAGGGGATCGCTTGTGACTGTACGGGAGTGGGCTCCACCAAGCCGGCGTTGGCCAGGGCAGCGTTGATGGCCGGGGTCAACTCCAGCATATCGAAGTTTGACAAATCGTATCCTTCAAGATGGTGCACCGGCCATACCGGTGCGGGCCCGCGCTTCGTCATCGAGCAACGGGCACGGTGCGCTCACACACACCACGGGTTCCGGCGCGGCTTCAGGATCGGTGGGCGTACCCCGGGCGATCCTGCCGCTAGCTCAAGAACCCTGCGTGATGGGGAACCTGTGAGTGGTCGAGACGCTGCTTGCCCAGTTTGGACACGTAGATCACGCAGCAGCGAACGCGGTGAGGCAATTGGGCCCCGGACGCCGAAATGTCAACAGCCTTCGTGCAAAGAGGCACGTGCTGCCCCGCTCAGGAAGGGCCGCGTTCCGCATAAAGTCCCTACCCTGACGACCGTTGACGTGACCCGTTCTTTCCAGTCGTCGACGTTTAACGAGGACGACGAACTAGGCGCGGCAGCGGTGGTGCCAGCAATGGTTGGCAAGTTGGACCTCAGACCAGCT
>JBCDFC010000158.1:0-11657 GCA_039178805.1 Pseudomonadota bacterium
AAAAGCTCGATGGTCTTTACGAGTGCATTCTCTGCGCGTGCTGTTCGACCTCTTGCCCAAGTTATTGGTGGAATTCGGACAAGTTCCTTGGCCCTGCCATTCTACTTCAAGCTTATCGTTGGTTGGCAGATAGCCGCGATGAAATGACCGGGGAGCGGCTTGACCAACTCGAAGACCCATTCCGGCTTTATCGCTGCCACACGATCATGAACTGCGCCTCGACCTGTCCGAAGGGCCTGAACCACGCAAAGGCGATCGCGGAGATCAAAAAGATGATGCTGGAGCGCACGCTCTGATCGTGTCCTGAGGGGGTCTTCTGGGCCTGCGGCCTCGTGAGCATGCCATCCCTGGCGTTCTCGGCTTAAACTGCGCGAAGCCAGCGCCGCTGGGGCGTGGGCATCGAGCGAGACGAGGACCAGATGGCGATGATCCCCCCTGCCCGGCCGAACCGGGCTGAGACCATCGAAGCGTTGGCCGAGGCGGCGCGCGAGGGCCGGATGGCGCGGCGCGAGTTTCTGGCGCTGGCGAGTGCGCTGGGTGTGAGCGCGGCGGCGGCCTACGGGATGCTGGGGCTCGCCCGGCCCGCGCGCGCCGATGAGGGTACGCCGCAGAAGGGCGGCACGCTCCGCATCGCGATGCTGGTCAAGAACATCGCCGATCCGCGGCTTTACGACTGGCCCGAGATGGCGAATGTGGCTCGTCAGTTCTGCGAGACGCTGGTGCGTTGGGAGCCGGATTTTACGTTCTCGGGGCAGCTTCTGGAAAGCTGGGAGGTGAGCGAGGACGCGCAGACCTATCGGCTGTCGCTGCGCCAAGGCGTGACCTGGACCAACGGCGATGCCTTCACCGCCGAAGACGTCGTCTACAATTTGCGCCGCTGGTGCGATAAGTCCGCCGAGGGCAACTCGATGGCCACCGCCATGGCCTCGTTGATCGACGAGAGCACCGGGCAGATGGCCGATGGCGCGGCGGAGATCGTCGACGATCACACGGTGGTGCTGAACCTGCCGCGGCCGGATATCTCGCTGATCCCAGCCTTTTCCGACTATCCGGCGCTGATCGTGCATCGCGGGTTCGAGGAGGCCGGCGGGGATCTCTCGCAAGCGCCCGTGGGCACGGGGCCCTTCGAGCTTGAAGAGATCGAGATCGAGGTGATGGCGCGGGTCAAGCGGCGCGAGAACGGCGCCTGGTGGGGTGGCGAGGCGCTGCTTGACGCGGTCGAGTTCATCGATTTCGGCACCGACCCTTCGGCCACGCTGAACGCGCTGGAGGCGGGCGATGCGCATGTGAACGACGAGACGCCGGCGGATCTGATCGAGCAGTTGGATGCCATCGGGTTGGTGCGTCAGGAGAAGGAGACCGCGCAGACCATCGTCGCGCGGATGAATGTCGGCGCCCCGCCCTATGACAACGTCGCCGTGCGCCGCGCGATCCAGCAGATCGTCGACAACAACGCGGTGATGGCGCTCGGCGTCTCGGGCCGAGGGCTGGTGGCGGAGAACCACCATGTCGGCCCCATGCACCCGGAATACGCCAATATTGGCCCGCCCGACCACGACCCCGAGGCCGGTGTGGCGGCGCTGCGCGCGGCGGGCCATGGGGAGACTGAGTTCGACTTGATCTCGATCGACGGGGATTTTCAGCGCACGACCATGGACGCGGTTGCCGGCCAGATGCGTCAGGCGGGGCTGAACGTGAAGCGCAGCGTGATCCCGGGCGCGACCTTCTGGAACAACTGGACGGGGTATCCGTTCTCGGTGACGGACTGGGGCGGGCGGCCGCTCGGCGTGCAGGTGCTGGCGCTTGCCTATCGCTCGGGCGAGGCGTGGAACGAGACGGGCTTCGCGAGTGCGGATTTCGATGCCGGCTTGGCCGAGGCGCTCGGCACCTTCGATGCGGACAAGCGGCGGGCGATCATGGAGGGTTTGGAGCGGATCCTGCGCGAGAGCGGGGTGATCATCCAGCCCTTCTGGCGCAAGCTCTACCTCCACCATGCAGCGGAAGTGAGAGCTTATCAACGCCACCAGGCGCGCGAGATGCATCTCGAAAACGTGTGGCTGGAGGCCTGACGCGGCCGGTACGCTTGCAGACCATGGAAATGGCGGGATAACTGACAAATGGCAGGAGCTTCCAGTAAGCTCCTGATCGGACAAGGCGGCAACGAACCGCCGATTACAGGGAGTATGCGATGACTAGCTTCAATCGACGCAACGTGCTGCAGCTTGGCGCTGCTGGCGCGGCGCTGACCGCCATGCCGCACGCAGCCCGTTCCGCGCCGAGCCGGGGGGGCGTGCTGCGCATCGGCAAGGCGCACGGCTCGACCACCGACAGCCTCGATCCCCAGACCTGGGAGAACGATTTCACGATCGGGCACACTTTTTCGACGAACAACTTCCTCACCTCGATCGACGAGCAGAACCAGCTCGAGCCCGAGATCGCCGAGAGCTGGGAGGCGAGCCCCGATGCCAAGCAGTGGGTGTTCAAGATCCGGCAGGGCGTGACTTTCCACAACGGCAAGGACGTGACGGCCGAGGACGTGGTCGCCTCGATCAACCATCACCGCGGTGAGGGCACGAAATCGGCGGCGGCCGGCATCGTGGCACAGATCGAGGATATCAAGGCCGATGGCGGCAATGTCGTCGTCACGCTCGCGGGGGGGAACGCCGACTTCCCCTACATCATGTCCGATTATCACCTGGCGATCATGGCGTCGGCGGACGGCAAGATCCTGTGGCAGGACGCGATCGGCTGCGGCCCCTACAAGATGACGGCCTTCGAGCCGGGTGTGCGCTCGGCCTATGAGCGCAACCCGGACTATTGGAAGAGCGATCGGGCCTGGTTCGACGGGATCGAGATGACCTCGGTCGGCGATAGTGCGGCGCGGATCAACGGCCTTTTGACCGGTCAGCTCGACGTGATCGACCGCGTGGATCTGAAAACCGTGGATCGGCTGAAGCGCGCACCGGGCATCGCCGTGGAGCAGACCAACGGCAATCAGCACTACACGATGCCGATGGATGTGCGCGTCGGGCCCTTCGACAACAACGATGTGCGCATGGCGCTCAAATTCGCACTCGACCGCGAGGAGCTGCTGCAGAAGATCCTGCGGGGCTACGGCACCGTCGGCAACGATCATCCGATCGGGCCCGCGAACACCTATCTCGCGACGGATCTGGAGCAGACGACCTATGATCCGGACAAGGCGAAGTTCCATCTGAAGCAGGCGGGCCTCGACAGCCTGTCGGTGGATCTGCACATGTCCGAGGCAGCGTTCGCCGGCGCCGTGGATGCGGGGGTGCTCTATTCCGAGAACGCCAAGGCCGCGGGCATCACGATCAATGTCGTGCGCGAGCCTGCGGACGGCTACTGGTCCAATGTCTGGATGAAGAAGGGCTGGGTCGGCTCCTACTGGGGCGGGCGGCCGACCGAGGACTGGATGCTGAGCCAGGCCTATCAGTCGGGCGCGGATTGGAACGAAGCGCATTGGTCGAATGAGCGCTTCGACACGTTGCTGAAGGAAGGCCGTGCCGAGCTCGATGCTGCGAAGCGCGGCGAGATCTATGGCGAGATGCAGCGGATCCTGCGCGACGAGGGTGGCTCGGTCATCCCGATGTTCTCGTCCTATGTCTTCGCAAGATCGACGAAGCTCGACCACGGGCCGAACATGGCGTCGAACTGGGACATGGACGGCCACAAGCTGGTGGAGCGCTGGTGGTTCGCCTAAGGCTTGCCGGCAGATACGGTTTCAAGGGGGCGCTTCGGCGCCCCCTTTTCGTTGGGACGACAGGGTCGCGCCCGCGTGACGAGCAGGTGCCGTCATTGCCGGGCGCGACCCGGGGATCCGGCGCCCAAGGCCATGGATGCTCGGGTCAAGCCCGAGCATGACATGGGTCTGTGAGGTCGGTTGGGCGTGTTGGCGCGTGTCCCGAAACTCAGCCGAGGCCGAAGAGGTGGCGGACGCGGGCGATGCTGGCTTCGGGGTGGAACTCGGCGGCGGCGATGAGGGCGGCGGCGCGAGCCTCCGCATAGGCCGCCTCGTCGTCCCAGAGGCGGGTGAGCGCTTCCCACCAGAGGTCGACCGTCTCGGAGGGGGGCGAGCTCCACATCTGTTGGCCCATCTCGGGCGGGATGTGGAGCGGGCGCACGCCGCCGAGCGCCTCGGGCACGCCGCCGCGGTCGGAGCCGAGCACGGGCACGCCCGAAAGATGCGCCTCGATCACCGAACGCCCGAAGCCTTCGGCCCAGAAGGAGGGCATGAGGAGGATGCTGGTGCGCGCCCAGACGGCCGCCATCTCACGCTGGCGCTGCAGGAACCAGACATTGCGGAGCTGACCGAGATCGAGGCCGCGGCCCTGTAGGACCGCGCGGGTCATGCGCCCTTCGAGCACGAGGAAGCGCATCGCGGGGCGCTCTTTGATCGCGCGCTCGGCCAGGCGGGCGACAAGCGTCAGGCCCTTTTGCGGCATCGGGTTGACGAAGGTGAGGAGGCCGAGTTGGCGGAGCGCGGGATGGGCTGCGATGCCGCTTTCGGGATCGGCAAGGCGGGAGCGATCGATCACCGGATTGATGACGGCGGCGGGCACGCCGTAGCGCGCGCCATAGGTCTCGGCCAGCCAGGTGGAGCAGGCGATGATCCGGTCCTGGGGCTGGACATCGAGCGTGTCATCGATCTCGCGACCGAAATACCAGATCACGCGGGCGCCGATCGCGCGTGCGGCCGCCCTGATCGCGGCACCCACATCGCTGCCGCCGAAGCTCAGCACCGCGTCGGGCCGGGTTTCGCGCAGATGGGCGATGACGCGGGACTGAAGCTGCGTTTTCTCGTCCGGTCGGATGTTGGGGCCGAGGCTGGAGGCGGTGCGGTAGACGTAGTGGCGCATGCCGCGGCGGTCGAAATAGACGACCTTGCCTTCGGCGTCGGGTTCCGCCGCGCGGCGGGACAGGACCTCGGCGAAGGGGACCTCGCCCGGCCCGTCGAAAAGCGAGCCGGTGAAGGCGGTTGCCTGGATGCCCCCGGCTGCCAAGGTCTCGAGGATCGCGCGCACGGACTGCGCCGCCCCGCTGGCCGGGTCGAGCAGGCACATGGTGGCGGCGAAGGTGACGCGCGCGGGCGGGGCGTCGAAGAAGGGCTGCATGCGCGGGACCATGGGGGGCGCGGCGCGCCTCGGCAAGGGTGCATCGAGGTCGATAGCGCTTGCATCTTGGCGCTGTGGCGAGCATGGGCGGCGGATGGCTGGCCATTTCATCGCCCAAGGTGCCGGGCGCCATCCCGACCGCGCCGCGCTGATCGCGGATGGCGTGGCGCTCAGCTACGCAGCGCTTGCGGCGACGCTCGAGCGGTTGCGGATGCATCTGGCGGGGCTGGACCTGGCCGAAGGGTCGCCGGCGCTGATCCTGATGCGTTCGCGCGCCGAGTGTTGGATCGCCGTGATGGCGCTCCGCGCGCTCGGCCACCCGACCGTCGCCCTCCGCGATGGTAGCCAAGCGATGGTGCTGCCCTTGGACGGGCCGTTCCTGGTGCTAAGCGCGGGCGAAGTCGCGGCCGGCAGGATGCAGGAGCCGCAGGGTTTCGAGGGGCGGCGCGTCGTGTTGCCAGCCCAGATCGGCGGCGGCGCGACGATGTTACGAGAGCCAGAGCCAGAGGCGCTACGCCCAAAGGCGCCGATGATCCTCTTGTCCTCGGGCACGACGGGCACGCCGAAGCTGATCCCGATCCCCTTGGGCCAGGACGATGCGCGGGCGGCGGCACGCGCGGCGTGGATGGGCTGCGACGGGAGCACCGTGTTCAACAATCTGGACATCGGCGTCTGGACCTCGCCCGGCTTCAACTATCCGCCCGCGGTTTGGCATGCCGGCGGCACCGTGGTCTTGGACGGCTCGGCCGAGCGGTACCGCCGCTTTGCCGACTTCGGTGTGACGATGGCGTTCTGCTCGGGCGAGGATCTGGAGCGTTTGCTGAACGCGGCCGGGGAAGGCGGGGGGCACGGCGGGAGGCGGATCGACCAAGTGCTGATCCTGCATGGTGGCGGGCTTTTGCCGCTGCCGCTGCTGCGCGCAGTGACCGAACGGTTAACGCGGCGCTTCGTGCATTTCTACGCCATGACCGAGGTGAACCGGCCGTTGTTGGCGGTCGCCTATGAGGGCGATGCCGAGGCGATGCATTGGCTGGAGCCTGTGGCGGGGATGGAAGTCGATGTGGTCGACGAGGCCGGGCAGCCCTGCCCGCCGGGCATCGAGGGTGCGCTCCGCTGCAAGCTCGGGCCCGCGGATGCCGTCGGCTATCTCAACGCGCCGGAGGCCACGGCGCGGCATTTCCGCGATGGCTGGTGCTATCCGGGCGATCTTGGCGAAAGGCGCGCGGATGGTCGGATCCGGGTGCTTGGCCGCGAAGGCGACGTCATCGTGATCGGCGCCCAGAAACAGGCGGCAGGACCCATCGAGGAGCGTTTGCGCACGCTTCTCGGGGCGCGTGCCGTCTGCCTTTTCACCGGGCTCGACGACGCGGGCGAGGGCCGGTTGATCGTCGCGGTCGAGACCGACGGCGCGGTCCCGCTGACCCAGCAACAGGCCATCGGGCGGATGTTCCCAAGCTTTCGGCGCATCGCCTTCTCGACGAGGCGCCGCTTTCCGCGGACGGAAACGGGTCTCGGCAAGATCCAGCGCGGTGTGCTGAGGCGGGATGTCGAGGCGCGGCTTTCGGCGATCGCCGCGGAAGCGCGGCAACCGGGTGCGGACGACACGCATTAGGGCCATCATGCGCCGACGAATGCGCAAAGGCCGCCCACCCGGCGCGCATCGCGCGATTTTATGATAGAGACGTGACTGGGATTGGGAGGGTCTTGCGGCAACTGTTGGTTGAGACCGCGTGCGTCACACTGCCGATGACGGGTGGGACGCGATGATCTTGGCGGCCGGTGGGTGACGGGCTGCTGCCCGGGGGGAGCCCAATCGGAGCCTGGTGGGAGGTGGATATGCAGGACCATTCGCACGCATCGGCGGCGCGGCTCGACTATCAACCGCCGGCCTGGTTCGAAGAGATCTCCTCTGGCATTGCGATCCGCGCGCATTTTGCCTTGGCCGGCAACACGCGGGACCTCTTCCCGGTGCCCTTATCTGCACCCTCCGGCGAGGAGATGCGGTTCCTGCCGTTGGAGGCGACGCTTTGGCATGTGCTGAAGCGGCGGCGGGTCGGTGCGCTCCTCGTGCATGATCCGGTCTCTGGGCTGCGGCTGCACGGGGGCTGCGACGCGCGCTATGGCGAGGTTCTGGAGAAATGCGGGATCCATGTCGGGCAGCTTGCGGAGGATCCGGCAGCGCTCGCAGCGCTGGTCACGCGCGTGGCGGAGGAGAGCAGGCTCTCGCTCGCGCTCCTCATCGATTACGCGTCGAGCATGCTGCGGGGCGACGCAGGCCAGGTCGACCGGCTGATCGTCTCGATGGATCACTTGGCGCGGCAGAGCCCGCCGCCACGGCCCGAGAAGGGTGCCGATTGGCCGCCGCGCAATCCGGTCTTCTGGGTTCTGGAACGGCTCGGCGATCTGCCGGACTGGTTCGCGACGGGCAATCCTGGGCTGCAGCCCGTGGTGCTGGATTTGCCGGATCTGACGGATCGCGCCCGGTTCATCGAACAGGCGACGGCGGATATGTCGGCGACGGGGGCCGAGGATCGTTCGCTCCGCATCGAGCAGTTGGCCGTGCGCTGCGAGGGGATGCAGCTGTGCGAGATGGACCGAGTCGTGGCGCTCGGCCGCGGGACGGGCCGGGGCTTCGACGGCTTGTCCGAGGGTTTGCGGAGCTATCGGATCGGCACGACACGCGATCCCTGGACGACGCCCGTGATGCAGAGCCGGGTGCGCGGCGCGAAGGCGATGCTGGAGCGGCGTGTGAAGGGGCAGACCCGGGCTGTCGAGCGGACCTACGACATCCTCGTCCGCTCGATCATGGGGCTGTCGGGCGCGCATACCGCCACGCGGGGGGCGAGACCGCGCGGCATCCTGTTCTTTGTCGGCCCGACCGGCACGGGCAAGACGGAGCTTGCGAAGACCGTGACCGAGGTCCTTTTCGGCGACGAGACGGCGATGGTTCGGTTCGACATGTCGGAGTTTATGTCGGAGGCCTCGATCGGGCGGCTGATCGGCCCACCGCCGGGCATGCCCGGGCATCAGAGCGGGGGAGAGTTGGTCAATGCGGTGCGCCAGCGGCCTTTCTCGGTCTTTCTCTTCGACGAGGTCGAGAAAGCACATCCTCGGATCCTCGATGCCTTCCTCCAGATCCTCGATGACGGGCGGCTGACGGATACGCGGGGCGAGACGGGGTATTTCTCCGAGGCGCTCATCGTCTTTACCTCCAATGTCGGCATGATCGGGCGGGATCGCGCGTCGAATGCCGGGCAGGCGATCCTGCCATCGGACAATGCGGAGACGGTCGAGCGCAAGCTGCTGGACGCGGTCAGCCATCATTTCCGAACGGAGCTCTTGCGGCCCGAGCTGATGAACCGGATCGGGCAGAACATCGTGCCCTTCGAGTTCATCAACCAACGCTCGGCCGAGGTCATCTTCGACGGCGTGGTCGAGCGGGTGGTGGAGGCCATCAAGGAGATGCACGGGATCGAGGTGACGCTGTCGGAGCGGGCGCGCGATCAGCTCCTGGATCTCTGCGGGATCGATCTGAACGAGGGCGGGCGCGGCATCGGCAACCGGGTCGAGACGAGCTTCGTCAATCCGCTGTCGCGGCTCTTGTTCGAGATGCGGCCCGAGGGGGCGGTGGAGATCGGGGAGTTACGCTCCCAGAACGGCGAAGTCGTACTGGTGCCGACCGGCGACACCATGCTGCTGGGCGACGAACTGGGCGACGAACTGGGCGATGAGCTGGGCAATGAACTGGGCGGGGAGCACGGCAAGGGCATCGACGCCGCCTGAACCGGATTGATGCAAGTGGCGCAGGGCTGTCGTGCAGTCCCCGCGATCTTGTGCCCTTGAGCGCTGTGGCCATGTTCTGGAAGCGGCGGGGTCGCGTCGCCAAAAGACCGGGAGACCGAGATGGCAAGCGCCTATAGCGAGATCGCGTTCACCCCTGCGGTGCGGGCCGAGCAGGAGCGCATGGGCAGCCGCGCGCGCTATGCCCGGTTCGAGCTTGGGCCGGCGAACCCGGTCGTGATCGGCCCGGACGAGGCGGATTTCATCGCAACGCGCGACAGCTTCTATCTGGGCTCGGTCAACGAGGCGGGCTGGCCCTATATCCAGCACCGCGGCGGGCCGCCGGGGTTCGTGAAAGTGCTGGGGCCGCAGACCCTCGGCTTCGCGGATTTCGCGGGCAACCGGCAATATGTGACGCTCGGCAATCTCAAGGGCGACGACCGCGTCTCGCTCTTCTTCATGGACTATGCGCGGCGGGCGCGGCTCAAGCTCTTCGGCCATGCAAGGGCGACGGAGGACGCGGATGTGTTGGCCAAGCTCGCCCTGCCCGACTACCGCGCCAAGGTGGAGCGGGCGATGGTGATCGAGGTCGCGGGCTTCGACTGGAATTGCCCGCAGCATATCACCGAACGCTTCAGCATGGCCGAGGTCGAACAGGTAGGCGCCGCACTCGCCAATCGGGTCGCGACGCTCGAGGCCGAGCTCGCACGGCTGAAGGGCGAGGGCTAGCGCGCCTTTCGACCTCACGTGCTCATGTCATGCTCGGGCTTGAACCGGGCATCTATGGCCGATGGCGCTGTATTGCCGGGTCGAGCCCGGCAATGACATCGTTCCTGTGAGTGTTTGGTCAGAAGGCGCGCTAGCGCGGCCGACCTGGCCCCAGCATTTGCCCACCCGCACCGTCATCCCCCGGCACGACCGGGGGATCTAGGGGCGGCACGCGCTGCGCCCGCCTCCCTGGATCGCCGGGTCGCACCCGGCGATGACGGCGACGGTTCCATTTGAGGGGATCCGGGCGAGGCCTGCGCCCTTGTCGGGCGTGGAGATCACTCAAGGGGCCGTGACGATCTTTACTGCCCTTCCCGCCCGCGCCCGCTAGGCTCCGCGCCGAAGTGAGACGCGAGCGGGAGACGCGGCATGGGCCTCAAGAAGCGTGACGAGAAATCGGGCGGCGCGGGGCGCAGCACCCTGCAGCGCTGGGAGGACGAGGCGAGCGGGAAGGCGTTCCTGACGCTCGTCCAAAAGGGCAGCTTCGCGGATATCTGCTTCGACCACGGGGAACTGCTGGCCACGGAGATCGAGGAGGGGGTCTTTCCCGAGATCCTCGACACGATCGCGCATGACACCGATGCGAGCGCGGATCTGAAGCGCGGCACGCTGGATGTGGCGCTGGACGCCCTTTTCAGCCGCATCACCCATGATGTGCATCGCGCGGTTTCCGACGAGTTCCGCGCGGGCGTGGAGGCGTTGGAGCAGGGCTATTTCGCGGGCCTTGCCGATCCCATGTTCGGGCAGCGGGAGGTCGTGCGCGCCTGCGTGGCGATCGATACGGGCAACATCGCGACGGGCATCAATCGGCTGTTGAAGAAACCCGGGCACAGCCGTGTCGGCGATATCCTGACCTATGCGAGCGATGCGCTGTTGCGCTTTCGCCGGGGGCGGGCGGAGACGAACCTGCACGCAGCGCTGGCCTCGGATCGCGAGAGCCTGCGGCGGGAACTGGCCTCAGGCCTGACCGCACGGGCGCGGGCGGGCATGGGCTGTACCGGGTTCTGGGCGACGCCGGCCGACACGGTCGAGGGGATCGGGCTCCATGCCCGCACGTTCGATGGCGCTTTCTTCGACTGGAACGAATGGCCGGTCTTTCACCTCGTCGATGAGCGGGAGACGAACGGCGCCTGGCACCGCTATGCCGCCACGGGCACGGCGGGGCTCTGCTATCCGGGCGGGATCAGCGGGATGAACGAGGCGGGGCTTTCCGTCTCGCTGCATCAGATGTCGACCGTGAATTTCAGTTTTGGCGACCGGCGGGGCGGGTTCGAGATCGCGCCCTTCGTCCAGCAGCGGATCCTGCGCGAATGCGCGACGCTGGATGAGGCGGTGGCGCTTTGCGAGGGGGTGAAGCATTTCGCGTCCTGGACGATCCTGGTGAGCCACGCGCCCACGGGCAAGGCAGTGAGGATCGAGATCAACGGGCGGGACGACGAAGACGGCAACTATGACGGCCGCGTGGTGGCGAGTGCGGCCGAGGCGCGGATGGTGCAGACCAACCATTTCATCGAGGCCGGGATGGGCGAGGCCTTCGACTTCTTCGCCGACGCCCACTTCACGCCGACGGTGGGCAAGTGGATGGAGACGCGCGCGGGTGAAGACCGCCGAGACGCGGCTTGGCGTCCTGACGGGCGCGGGGCTCGATACCGCAGGGGCGCTCGGGCTGCTCGCCAACCATGACGACCCGGACGTGGGTGGGGGGCAGCGGAGTTTCGGGCGCACGATCTGCAAGAGCTATGGGCAGATGGTGGCGATCATGCGCGCGGACCCGGCACGCGCGGCGCCGAAGGATGCGCTTTGGATGACGATCGGCGATGCGCGGCCGGGCAATCATTCGACGCTGGCGGGGTTTGAGATCGACTGGGCCGGGCTGGGCCTGGCGCCCGTGGGCACGCTGCGCGCGCAGACCGTGAGTGCGGCGTTTCGCGAGGCGCTGGCGGCGTTCGTCGAGGCGTTCCGGCAGTATGAGCG
>JBCDFC010000159.1:0-11579 GCA_039178805.1 Pseudomonadota bacterium
CCGAACCAAAACACAAAATCGATCTCGCCGAGCAGGCAAAGGCAGCCATGGCATGGATCAACATCCGCCGACGCCGTTGCATCTACCACGGCAGCCGTGGCGTTGCGTTCTCCCTGCCGCAGCAGGCCACCCGCGGTGCCGGCCACATAGTCCGCGACGGCGTCGATCTCCGCCTCGCTCAGAAACTCACCGAAGGCGGGCATTACACCGACACCGTCATAGACGGCAATGCGCACCCGGGCCTTGTCCGGTTTCATGAGGTCGAGATTGGGGCCGATATCGCCGTCTGATCCAGCATCGGAAAGCGTGTGGCACACGGCGCAGCCGGGCATGCCGCCCCCGCCTTCGAGGAAGATCTGACGGCCCGATTCATCCGCCGAGGCGGTGGCTGCCGAGAACACGGCTGCCATGGATATGGCGATGATGGACAAGGCGGCGCGGCGCCGGCCTGAAATGCGCTTCATGGACGGTCCCTTGGCTGAGAGCGCTGCCCCGACCGCCCTTCGAGGGTCTGGCCAAGGCAGCGCGTCGTGGCTCGTTTAGCTTACAGTGACATCGACCGCATGGGCGGACCAGCCGTTATGGCCGTAGCCGCGATGGTTGGGGGGGAAGTCCTCCGGCTGCACCGCGCCGCTGACCGTTGTCGCACGGCTCGCAATCCGGTGGGTGCCGGCGGGCAGATCCGCGGCGATCACGAAAGGGCGCCAGGCATAGGGACCGAGATCGGGCCCTTCGAAGCGTGCCTCCGCCCAACTCGACCCGCCATCGGTCGACACCTCGATCTTGGACAGCGTCTCGGTCCCGCCGAGGGCAACGCCATTGATCAAGGTCCGGCCCGAGGACGCATCGGCCAGCGGATGCGTGACCCAAGACTTTACGTTCATCTTGAACATCGAGGGCTGATCCGGCGCGCCTTTGGCGCCGACCTCGCGCATGCGGTAACCGGATTGCTGGATCTTTGCCTGCGTCTCTTCCTCGGTGAAGGCGAGGCGCTTCACGTGTTTTACGTTGTTGACGCCGTAATAGCCCGGCACGACCAGGCGCAGCGGCCCGCCATGGGCCAGCGGCAGTGGCTCGCCGTTCAGCGCCCAGGCGAGGATTGCCTGCTCATGCGCTTCGATGGGGACGGAGCGTTCGACCATCAAGGTGAGGGGGTCGAGGCCTTCGGGCAGGATCTCACCTCCGGTGCCGGTCATGAAACTCTTGGCGCCCGCCACGCCGCCGAGCGCTTCGACCACGCTCTTAACCGGCACGCCGGTCCACATGACATTTCCGGCCGCACCCGTCAGCCATTGCGACCCGCTCGTCTCATGATCGAAGAAGCCGCGGCCATTGCCCGAACACTGCAGCACGCTCGCGACTTGCGTGACGTCGAGGCCCTGGAGTTCGGCGACGGTCATGCTTTTCGGGTTGGCGACGCCTTCGATGGCGACACTCCAGGTTGAGGGTTCGCCGACCTGCTCGGCCGTCAGGCTCGGCAGATTGTTTCGGACGAAGAGCACGTCGTTCGGGGTCAACAAACTGCCGATCTCGCGGCGCTTGGTCTCCAGCGTCTTCGGCGAGTGCTGGATGAAGGCGTCGGGTTCCTTCCAGGCGACATAGTCGGGCAGCGCCGCGTCATCGGCCGCGGCGGACCCGGTGCCAGCGGCAATTGCAGCGCCCGCATAGACAGTGCCGGCCGCGCCGACGATGAAATGTCGGCGGGGTATGGTGGTGCTCTCAGTCATGCTTCCTCCCAAGCATTTTTTCTTGTTTGCCGGGGCGGCTGGGCCACGGGCCGGCGCGTCGTCAGACGGCGGACGATATCACAAGATCGTCAATCCTGCGGAGCAATCGTGAATGGTTTTCATCTCGGGCATTGCGGCTCGCTGGCAGAGGGCAACGCTGCCGCGGTGTCGCGAGATGGTCTAGGCGCGGAGACCGTGTTGCGTGCAGTCCTTCTAGTGATAAACTTCGCCAGATCAATAAGATGCTGGGCGTTGGCGTGTATTCGGCGTCTCGACCGGTAGCGATTGCGATACTCGGCCCGACATGTGTTGGCCGCGTCGGTGTCCTTGGCAAACGCGGCGGGCGGGGCGTTGGAAACGCTAGGTCACTTTGCCGCTGTCTGCGCGTCGGCAATGGCGGGCTCCAAGCGGGTGATGCGCATTTCCCTGCGAATGCGGAAGCCGAGGCGTTCGTAGATCCGGATGGCGGGCCCGTTGTCCGCATAGGCATGCAGGAAGGGCGTTCGCCCGCTGGCCTGGGTCGTCGCGGCGACGAGGGCTGTGAGCCTGGTCGCATGACCGCAGCCGCGATGATCGGGATGCACGCAGACGGCGCTCACCTCGATGAAGCCGGGCTGTCGCAAGCGCTCGCCCGCCATCGCGATCAAACGGCCGTGCTCGCGCACGCCCCAATAAGTGCCGAGGAGATGGGTGCGCGGCTCGAACGGCCCGGGCTCTGTGAGCTGCGTGAGAGCGACCATGTCCGGCACATCGACCGCGCCGAGCCGGATCGCGCCGGCCGCTGCCGGTTGGGCGATGATCGGATAGTTCGCGACCATCTGCACGCCGGCCGACGCGAAGCTGCGTTTGACACCGTCGGGCGTTGCGGGCTCGGTCGACTGCATGAGCACGATGGGTTGCCCTCTTTGGCGAATGAGCCCGGCCAGGTCCTCGATGCTCTCCCGGCTATCGTCGGGTGTCGCGGCGAAGGCGCCGATATCCGGGGGCAGGCGGCGGGCCGAGCCGTGGATTTGTGCGAGATGCTGATGCCGGGTCGCAAGCGCCGCCCAGACCGGGCGATCGAGTGCCGACATCGCGTGGTTGAGACCCGTTCGCATGAACATGGCGTGTCCCCTCTCAAGCGCTTCTGCGGGTGGTGGAGCCAGCCCGGCGGGTCCAAGCGGGCAGGAAGGCCATCGGGTCGTCGACCGTGTCCGGTGTGATCGGCGTGTCGAGCTTGGCCAGTCGCTGATGCAAGGAGCGATCCGCGAAAGCGGCGAGGACCTCAGTCGCGCCGCCCACCCGTTCGCCCGCGATGAAGACCTGAGGGACCGTGCGCAGACCCGTCTTCTCGAAGACGGCGCGCAGCACTTTGCCGCCGCGGTCGTCCTGGCGGAACTCGGCCGTGTCCACATCGATGGAGCGGTAGGCGATCCCGGCGGTGTCGAAGAGGCGACGGACCGACCAGCAGAACTCGCACCATTCGAAGCCGAACATGACCACTGGCGCAGCGGTGTCCCGGATCGCTGTCTCCACGAAGGCGAGCGCTTCGGGTTCGGCCGAGGGGGCCGATTGGTCGGTGGGCCGGGGCGGCCTGCGGTTGGGCGGGACGGAGGCCAGAATTTCCCGCTCGCCCTCGGTCATCTCCTCTGGCACGGCGTCGAAGAGCGGGGTCGAGAGATAGCGCTCGCCCGTGTCGGGGATCATGGCCAGGATGCGCGATCCCTTGGGCGCGTCTTTGGCGACGTGGAGAGCCGCTGCAAGCGTCGCTCCCCCGCTGATGCCGCAGAAGATGCCTTCCTTCGTCGCGAGCTCGCGCGATAGGCGGAGCGCGTCGTGGCCCGAGATCGGTTGGAAGCGGTCGATGGCCTCGGCAGCCCGAGCATCGCCTGCGAGTTTGGGGATGAAGTCCGGCGACCAGCCTTGCACGGGATGGGAGCGCGCATTCGGGTGGCTGCGGGCGGCGGCGCCGTCGGGTCGGCGTCGTTGCGGGATCTCGCTGTTCAGGATCTGTGAGTTGTCGGGCTCTGCAAATACGAGCTTGGTTTGCGGGCTCTCGGCCTTCAGCACGCGGGAGACGCCCTTGAGCGTGCCGCCGGTGCCAAAGCCCGTGACCCAGTAGTCGAGGCCGAGGGTGAGGAAATCGTCCAGGATCTCACGTACGGTCGTGCGCGAGTGTATGTCCGCGTTGGCCTCGTTCTCGAACTGCCGGCAGAAGAACCAGCCGTGCTTCTCGGCAAGGCGCTCGGCCGTCGCGAACATGCCCGTGCCGCGCTCGGCAGCAGGGGTTAGGACCACTTGTGCGCCGAGGAAGCGCATGAGCTTGCGCCGCTCGATGCTGAAGTTTTCGGCCATGACGATGACGAGCGGGTAGCCCTTTTGCGCGCAGACCATGGCGAGGCCGATGCCGGTATTTCCGGAAGTCGCCTCGATCACGGTCTGCCCAGGCTTGAGCGCGCCGGCGCGTTCCGCGGCTTCGATGGCGCCGAGGGCGAGACGGTCCTTGATGGAGCCCATGGGGTTGAAGGCTTCGAGCTTCGCGTAGAGCGCGACATGGCTGGGCGCGAGCTTGTTGATCCGAACGACCGGCGTGCGGCCAATGGTCTCCAGGATCGAGCCATAGGGGCCCGGGGCACGCTGATCGCGCCGGCGGTTCTCGATCTCGGCGACGGGGTCCAGTCTGTTCATCGGCATGATGTTCTCCTTCGGCAGTCCGATGGCGCTGCCCTGCGGTTGACCGAGGGCAGCCTGTCCGGCGTCAGGCCGCGGTTCGTTGGTGGAGGTGGCGTTCGAGATGCGTCGCGAGATCGCGCGCATCCGCGCCGACGCCCGAGATGAAGCTTGAGCGGCGGCGGCGCAGGAACGGCAGGCCGAGCGCATAGATCCCGGGCGCTCCCTGCACGACGCCGCCCTGGTGGCGGAGACGTCTGCGCCTGTCGAAAACGGGCAGGTCGAGCCAGGAATAGTCGGGCTTGAAACCCGTCGCCCAAACGACCGAGGCGATTTCGCCCGAACGGAAGTCCAGCTCGAGCCGCGGATGCTCTGCCACGGGCGTCGGCGGCAGCGATCCGCCTGGGGGTAGCGGGCTGCTCGGCATGGTGTCGGCGATCCAGTCGTCGATGCGGGCGAGGAGGCGCGCTGCCTTGAGATCGGCTGCGGCACAGACATGGGCGAGCCCGCCCGAGAAGAGCGCCCGGCCGTCGCGGATCTCCATGAGCCTGCCGACGATCTCGATCCCGCGGGTCTGTAGCGCCCCAAGATCGACCTGATCGGCCCAGCCCGTGAGCTGTGGCGAAGGCGTGGCGCGCACCCGCTCCACATCGTCGACATCGTCATAGCGCTCATCGAGGGCGCCGATGGCATCGAGCCACCATTCGATGTCGCGCCCGCGATGGCGTCTTGGCAGGCGGACATGGCTGCCGACGGCTAGCGTGACCGACCGGCCCGATGCGTGGATTTCGGATGCGAGTTGGACGCCGGAGGCGGAGGCGCCGACGACGAGAACGCCCCCCCGGGGCAGGTCGTCGGCGCGGCGGAAGCTGGTGGGCACGGTCTGCGCGATGCATTTCGGAAGCCGAGCGGCACAGGCCGGGATCGTCGGTCGCTCGCAAGAACCGTTGGCCAGGACCAGCATGCGACAGCGATAGGGGCCGGTGCTCGTCTCGAGCCTGTAGCCCTCCTCGCCTGCGCGGACGGACAGCACCTCGGTCTCTTCGACGACTGGGGCGGAGACCTGGCGCGCATAGGTCTCGACACGACCCAAAAACTCACGCCCGGTCATGAAGGCGGTCGGTGCCGGACCCCAATAGGGGGCGCCGGGCAGACCGTTGCTCCAATTCGGCGTCAGAAGGCGGAGGTTCTCCCAGCGACGCCGGCGCCAGGACTCGCCAGGCCGCCCGCGTTCGAGGACCAGATGCTCGATGCCCCGCGCCGAAAGCTCGCGGCTCATGGCGAGGCCTGCTTGTCCGGCCCCGATGACGATCGTCGTTACGCTCTGCACGATGCGGCTCCTCTGCTCGATACGCCCTCTGCACGCCCGCAGTTTTGGGGGCGTGTGTCGGTCGGGTTGCGGGCGCGCAGCCGATGACCCCGCGCCGCCTGTCAGTTGTCCGAGCGCCAGCACGGATGGCTCAGGACTGCGTCGATATCGGCACGGCTGAGCTTGCCTCCGCTGATCTCCGGCAGGGCCGAGCCGCCGGTCCGGAACCGTCGGCGGCTGGCGACGCCCGCTTCCGCATGTGCGGTGGGCGGGATGGCTCGCCTACGGATCGCGCGGGGTGGGTTGCTGGAAAGATCGCTTGCCATTGTCGCTCGCTCCTCAGACGCCTCAGGCGACGGAGACCCTGACCGTCGAGGGGTTGGTCAGGATGTCGAAGACGGCTGAGCGCTTCTGCGACTGGGCGACGAGGCCGGCGATCTCTTCGGGCGTCGCATCCGCATCGATCTCGAAGTGCACGCGGATGGCGCTGAAACCGTTCCGGACGTTCGCGTCGATGCCCATGATGCCCTGCAGATCCATATCGCCCTCGACCGATGCCTTGACCGAGCGGAGCTGGATGCCGCGGTTCTGCGCGACGGTCGCGACACCGGCGGTGAGGCAGCTGGCTAGGGCCGAGAGCAGGATCTCCACTGGCGTGCCGCCCTGGTCGCGGGAGGCGAACTGCTCCGGATGGTCGGCATCGATCACATGCGCGCCCTGGCGCGCCTGCTCCTCGCCGAGGCCGAAGAAGCCGGTCATGGTCGAGCGGCAATGCGTGCCGCTCTGCCATTCACAGACGCTGCGCCATTTGAACTGCGCCGCAGCGGGTGTCTCGGTCAGGGCATCGCGCGCGCTGAGGATCGCCTCCAGATCGACGCCATTGTCGACCGTGCTGCGGGTCGTATCGTAGTCCATCACGTTCTCCATCGATTGGTCTCGAAACACTGCAGCCGGTGCGTGGGCGACGGCTGATGGTCCCGGTTCTCGACGGAGAGCGGTGGAAAGTCCTGATGAAGCCCTGAAGGATTTCTGAGGAGCTATGGGGAGTTCTGGGATTGCCCAGGAATTCGGTTTTCTGGATCCCCTGGTCTGGCCCTGGTCTGGCCCTGGGATGGCGTGAATGGGGTATGTTTCCGTCCGCCCAGAGCCGCTATTGGATGGTTCGGCGGGGCCGCGCGCGCGACCGCGAAGCTCAGCTCAGCTGATCGCTGTGTTTGAACCGGCGCATGAGGCCGAATGCGACAAGGCCGCTTGCCAACAGTCCGAGGCCGGCGGGAAGTGGGACAGCGGCATTCGGATCGACCACCGTTACGACGATTGAGTCGTCATCCCCATACTCCTTGACGAACACGCCGGGTGTGGCCCCAACGGACGCGAAGTTCTCCCCTTCGAAGAACACTATGTTCGACAGGAAAGCCTCCGACACGTAATCTCGGGGCGTGGTCAGAAAGGCATCATCGTCGTCGATCGCAAACCCAGCCACATCGCCGGAAGAATCCGCGTCGTCTGTCGTCACGAGGAAGCCAGTCGCGAAAGGCGTTGCCCCGTGTGCCGTGGTCCAGTTTGTCGAGAGGCCGGTCAGTTTAACACGCTAGTTGAAGGTGCCCACAACCGCGCTCGGAGGAGACGCAACGTTGAGAGAGAAAGTAAGCTGATTGGTGTCGAAGGCGCCTTCGCCAACTGCGCTGACGCCATCGGCGGTCTCGGTCACGGTCACAGAGAACGTGACGGCATGCGCGAGGCTGCTGGTCAGCAGGGCCGCGCAGGACAGGATGATCGTTCGCGAAAAAGCGCGCATTGAGAGGCTCCACCCACAATACCACGCCAACATAGATGATGGTTCCACCACAGACTGAACGTCAAGCGTTCGCTCGCAATAGGAAGAGGATTGTGGCGGCGTGCGGCGGAATTTGACCAATGCGCACCGCGAGTTTTGCCTGGCAAGGCAGGCGTTCGAAGGGGGCGTGGCGCAAGCCCGAGGCGGCCCAGAGAATGCCAGAGCAGCCCAGAAAGGCCCATCGGCCTCGACTGGGCGGGCGGCGCTTGCAGCCGGCACGGCGGCTTCAAAGGTTGCGGTTGCTGGTCGGCAGGTTCTCGAGATTGACGGGCTCCACGCTGATGCGGCAGCCAGCGAGGGCTGTCAGCGTCGCGAGCAGAAGGGCGAAGGATAGGGTGCGCATCAATGTCTCCGGGTGCGCCGACAATGGGTGTTCGACGGGAGACTAGCCTCGGTGGCGCTGGGCCGCCAGCATGGCTATTGACGCCCGTCCGACGAAGGCGTTTGCATCGCCGCCTGGTGCCGATGTGAGCTGGTTCGGCTTCCCAAGGGGCAGACGCCGTGAAGCAAGACAGTGCCATCGGAGCGCCGCCGCCCGAGCCACGGGCGCCCGACCGGGCAGCGCGCCCTCGGACCAGCGTGGCGCCGGACGGCGCGCCCGCGCCGGGTTTCGCGATCACCTATCCTCACTTGATCGGCGGTCTGGCGGCGCTCGTCGCGATCCTCTTCACCGCCTCTTTGCTGATCGGGCCCGCGGCGCTCGGGTTTTGGGAGAGCATGGCGGCGCTCTTTGCCGGCGAGGGGGAGGCTGCGGTCCTGGTGATGCGTGAGATCCGGCTGCCGCGCGCGATCCTCGGGCTGATGATCGGAGCGACCCTCGGGCTTTGCGGGGCGGCGCTGCAAGGGTATCTGCGGAACCCGTTGGCGGAACCGGGGCTGATTGGGATTTCGTCCTCTGCAGCGCTCGGAGCCGTCATCGCGATCTATACGGGGCTCTCCGCGGCCTTCCCGCTGGCGCTGCCGGTGCTGGCGCTTGCAGGGGCGGGCATGGCGGTTCTAGTGATCCTGGTTCTGGCGGGGGGTCATGGCGGATCGATTACGCTGATCCTGGCTGGGATCGCGATTTCCTCCCTCGCAGGGGCGCTCACCTCGCTTGCGCTCAATCTCTCGCCGAACCCGTTTGCAGCGCTCGAGATCATGTTCTGGCTGCTCGGCTCGTTGGCGGATCGGTCGATGACCCATGTCTGGCTCGCGGCGCCCTTTATGCTGCTCGGCTGGGCGATGATCGCGGGGCTTGGGCGTGGGCTAGACGCACTGACCTTGGGAGAGGACGCGGCGGCATCGCTCGGTATTCGACTGGGCCGGCTTAGGCTCGCGGTGGTGCTCGGCACGGCGAGCGCCGTGGGTGCGGCGACGGCGGTGGCGGGCACCATCGGCTTCGTAGGTCTCGTCGTGCCGCATCTCTTGCGCCCGCTTGTCGGTGCGCAACCGTCCCGGCTTCTGCTGGCCTCCGCTCTGGGAGGCGCTGCGATGCTGCTTGCGGGCGATCTCGCGGTCAGGCTGATCGCACCGGGTCAGGACCTGAAGCTTGGGGTGCTCACGGCGCTTGTGGGTGCGCCCTTCTTCCTGTGGCTCGTGATCGCGAAACGGCGGGAGCTGTCATGACCCTCCTCTTGGTCGACGACCTAGGCGTGATGCTGGGCGGGCGCCTGGTGGTCGAGGGCGCGTCGCTGCGCGTCGATGCAGGGGAATGCGTGGGCCTGATCGGGCCGAACGGGGCAGGCAAGTCGACGCTCCTGCGCGCGGCCCTTGGCCTGCAACGCCATAGCGGTCGTTCGAGCCTTGCGGCGCTGCCTGCAGCTGAACGCGCGCTGGCCGCGGCCTGGCTACCGCAATCGCGTGAGATCGCTTGGGATGTGACGGTCGAGAGTATCGTCGCGCTCGGCCGCATCGCCCATCGCAGGCCCGGCGCACCGGCGCGCGAGGCCGATCGGCATGCGATAGCGGTCGCGATGGCCGAAACCGATGTCGCGCAATTCGCAGAGCATCCCGCGCGACGGCTTTCGGGTGGGGAACAGGCGCGGGTGCTTTTGGCAAGGGCGCTGGCGCAAGAGGCGCCGCTCTTGATCGCCGATGAGCCGACCGCGAGCCTCGATCCGGCCCATCAAATCGGTTGCATGGAGAGCTTCGAGCGCCTGCGCCGGGCTGGTCGGTCGGTCGTGGTGGCCCTCCACGATCTGGGCCTCGCCGCACGGTGGTGCACACGGCTCGTCCTGATGGAGGCTGGGCGCATCCTCTGCGACGGATCGCCGGACGACGTACTGTCGGCAGAGCGCCTGCGCTCGGTCTACGGCGTCGATGCCGTGATCGAACGCCGGGATGGCCGCATGCTAGTGCAGCCACTGGCCTTGGCGCCGAATGCGGCACCGTGAGCACCCCACGTTTGGACCCAGGGCGCCGCGCCCTCCCACGACAGGTTAGGCTCAGTCGTGTGAACGAAGTGCGAACACTTGCTGGCTCCGTGAGGAGAGAGAGCATTGTCGTGGCATCGCGCCTCGCGAATTGGTGCGGCGTTGGCAGAAACTTCACCATGTACGCCCCAAGCGGTCGTGGGCGGGCGCGGCATTGGTGGCGTCATGCGGCGATGGGGATCCTGCTTCAGGTCCCCGGGATACTCGCGGTCTTGCCCACGAACGCTCTTGCTGAGGCGCCGGCGCGGGTCGTGTCGATGAACCTCTGCACGGATCAGCTTGCCATGATGATCGGCGCGCCGGGGCAAGTCGTCTCGGTCTCGCACTGGTCGGCGCGGCCTAGTGCGTCGAACATGGCCGAGGCCGCCAATGCCTTGCCCCTGAACATCGGTTCGGCCGAGCAGATCTATCTGATGCGTCCCGATCTCGTGCTCGCCGGCGCCTTCACCAATCGCACATCGGTCGACATGCTGCGCCGCCTCGGGATCCAGGTCGAGATCTTTCGGGCCGCGAAGTCCCTGGAAGAGGTGAGCGAGACCATCTTGCGCCTAGGCCGGCTTCTCGGCCGCGATGCTGCCGCGAAGGCGCTGGATGAGGGGTTTCGCAACAAGCTGGCTGTGCTCGAGGAGCGGGCTGCGAGGCTGCCGCGCGAAGGGGGCGCTTATCATTTCCCGAACAACTACACCTCCGGCGCAAAGACGCTCGGGCATGGCGTGATGGACGCTGCCGGGCTCGACAATGCTGCAGCAGCGCTTGGGCTGACCGGTGCTGCGCGGCTGGATCTCGAAGCGCTCGTCATGCTCGACCCGTTCTTGATCCGGACGCAGTCGCTCTCGGGCACGGCGATCGGGCGATCCTATGAGCCGGCCGATCATCCTGCGCTTGAAGCGCTGACGGCGCGGCGGCAGGGGGCTGTCCTGGCAGAGCGCTGGCAGGTCTGCGGGACGCCCTTCGTCACCCACGCGATCAAAGCCCTGATCGACGCCCGAGAGAGCATAACGGGGGTCCAGAGGGCGGCACTGCTTCGCGCTGACGCCGCTCGCATCGCCACCCAACGCTCTCGCTGTCGACAAGATGCATCGAACGCTCAGCGCCAACCGCCCATCATGACCGATGTTTGGTGCAACCGAAACGGCGAGCTTCGCGGGTTCTTCATCTTTCGCGCCGAAGACTGTCGTGGGTGGGCGCGGCGCTGAGCCAAGCCAAGCATCGTCAGGTTGGTGGCGATTGAACCGTCCAGATCAGCGGACAGCGGCATCGTTCCTCGGCCCCGGGGCGAGCGCGTCGATCGGGTCGGCCAGGGACAGAAGGCCTCTCACATCGGCATGTGCCTCCAAGTGGTCCGCGAGGGTGTCGAGCGTCGCTTCCACCGCTTGATCATAGGCAAGTGTCGATGGCGCCGCCCCAAAACTCGCGAGAAAGGCGCGACGAAAACCATCGGATGCGAAGAGGCCGTGGACATACGCGCCCATGATCCGGCCGTCTGCCGAGACAGCACCCTCAGCTCGTCCCTCGATCTCCAGAAACGGTCGGGAGAGTGCAGGTCCGGTTGTGCGGCCGATATGGATCTCGTAGCCCTCGATCGGCAGGCCGGTCGCGAGGTGCCGGCCCGACACGCGCGCGAGGCGCTTCTCGGGGATCATGAC
>JBCDFC010000160.1:0-11507 GCA_039178805.1 Pseudomonadota bacterium
CTTTTCCGCGAGGGCTTTCGAGGCCGATCCGGTCCATCGCCTCGCGGAAAAGCTTACGGTCCTCCGCCATCTCGATCGCCGCGCGCCGCGCGCCGATCAGCTCCACCCCATGCTCGGCAAGGACGCCCATATCGTCGAGCGCCATGGCCGTGTTGAGCCCGGTCTGACCGCCCATCGTGGGCAACAGCGCATCGGGCTTCTCCGCGGCGATGATGCGGGCGACGACTTCGGGCGTGATGGGCTCCACATAGGTCGCGTCCGCAAGGCCCGGATCGGTCATGATCGTGGCGGGGTTCGAGTTCACGAGGACGACCCGATACCCCTCCTCGCGGAGCGCCTTGCAGGCCTGTGCGCCGGAGTAGTCGAACTCGCAAGCCTGCCCGATGACGATGGGCCCGGCACCGATGATCATGATCGAGCGGATATCGTCGCGCTTCGGCATCGGTGTCTCCGATTGGCAGAGATCGCGGAGGGGGCTCCACATGGGCGCCTGTCGTCTAGCGAGCGCACGCAGGCGCCGCAAGGTGAGGCCCGGCCGAAGGGCGAGACATCAGTGTCACTTTCGACCGATTTGCCCGGCTTGGTTCGGCGATGACGTCACACAAGCGGACTGGCCTAGTGGATTGGCCCAGTGGATTGGCCCAGTGGATTGGCCCAGTGGATTGGCCCAGTGGATTGGCCCAGTGGATTGGCCCAGTGAATGGGCCTAGTGGACTGGCCAGAACAGAACGATCCCATCCGCGTCATCCCCGGGCTTGAACCTGGGATCCGGACACCCGTTCGGATCCAGCGGCTTGGCAGTAGACTGGATTGCCGGATCAAGCCTGGCGATGACGGTCTCAAATGTCTCGGTCAGACCACTCGACCCCGCGGTGCGGCGGCATTCGTTGCGGCTCCGCTGCGGCAAGGCGTCTGGCTTCAACGGCGGGCAGCCTCCGCGGTCACGCGGGCAAGCTTTCGATTGGTGCGGCGGAGCTTCACGATGAGAGTACGCACAAGATCGAGGGCGGATTGCGGATCGGTCTCCAGCAGTTCGAGCACTTCGTCGCCCGTATAGGCCTCGCACAGCGTAAGCCCTGTGGAGAGCGCCGTGGCAGAGCGCGGGCCCGGATCGACCATCGACATCTCGCCGAAGATCTCACCTGGGCCGAGTGTCGCGACAAGCTCCCCGTCGCCCGGCTGACCATGCGCGCTGAACCGGCGCAGGCGGATCTCGACGCTGCCAGAGACGATCCGATAACAGTGCTCGCCGGGATCGCCTTCGCGGAAGATGATCTCCTCGGGGCGAAACGTGACTTTCTGCATCGGGCGCCTCCCTCTCGTGACAAACTACGCTGCGTGGGCTGCGGGGCTGAGCCGCTGGTTCGGGTCAACTCTGCGGGCAGGACCAGTCCTCGATGGTGAAGAAATCGGGGGGCACCCGTTCGGCCAGGGTGATGAGCGCTGCGTATTCATCGTCCCAACGCCGGATGTACTTCCAGACGACGGTCCCGTCCGGTGCCACTTCGATAACCCGGCCCTTGATGCTCTCGATAATCAGCCGGTTGCCGTTCGGCAGGCCCTGATGCGCGCCCATGACGCTCGTCTGGAAGCGATCCTCCTCGCCTACTGGGAACAAAAGCTCGGTCTTGTCGGTTGCAGGGTCGTAGCGCAGGATCTCGCTGCCCACGCCGATCACGGCCTCCATGCGGTAGGGCTTGTTCGAGAAGATCTCGATCAGCCCATCCTCGGTGATGTCCGGATCGTGCTGCTCGATCCAGGACCCCTGTGCATGCCAGAGCACGCGGCCATCCTCGGCGTCGAAGATCACGAGCGCGCTGATATTGCGGATCGAGACCAGGAGATCGCCCGCCTCCACCCCATCGATCCGTGCGGCGAGAGGCGCGGTCACGACCTCGACTTCGTTGATGTGGAAGGGATCGCCTGAGTCGCGCAGCACGCCATCATAGACCACGCGCTCGAGCCCCGCTTCGAGCATCTTCTCGAGCGGGAAGAACTCCTGTAGCGGCGCGCCATCCGGCCCGACCCGAAGGATCGTGTTACCGGTCCAGTTGCCCCAGGCGAGCACGCGGCCTTCGAGGTTGGAACGGCCGGATGTGGGCAGATACTTCTCCTCGACCTCCGCCGCGGGGATCTGCGAAGGCATCCAATAGCCGCCTGCGCGATCGGTCGTCACCGCGTGATGCACGGTCTCGTCGAGGCGCCATTCCGCCTCCCCGCAATGATCGATCTTCACGCCGCCGAGAACCGAATAGGGCAGGACCATCGAGCCGTCGGGATGCACCAGAAAGCCCTGGATGAAGTAGTCCCGCGCAGCCTTCGGCCAGCGCGCCTCGGGTTGGATGTGCTTCGGCTCCTGCCAGTAGCGCTGAAAATCCGTGGGCCAGCGGTGGACGAGCGTGCCGTCCGGCTCCAGCAGCTCGACGAAGGCGCCCTCGGGATCGAAGCCCTGTACGATGGTGAGCCCCGGTGCCATGCGCTCCGGGACCAGCATCGCCGCGCCATCGGTCGGATCCGGCTGCTTCTCGACCCAGTGCAGTCGGCTGGCGAGGAGCGAGGTGGCGCCGAGCTTGTCCCGCAGGACCTTCGCGCTCTCCACGATCTGCGGGATCGGCGGCAGTCGCAGATAGCCGAAGCCCGCCCCCACCATGAACAGCAGATATCCCGCCGCGAGCATGATCACGATCCGCAGCATCGTTCCCCCGTTGGCCCCTGCGCCATGCGGGCACCCGCACCCGTTGCGTTGATACCCCGAAAAGGCCTAGGCCGCCCCCGCCCGGCGATCAAGCTAGAGATCGGGCCTCAGCCACGCCCGAAGCACTTGTCAGGGCGCCGCCAATCCCGGTCGAGCCGCGCCGCATCCGCACCCCCAACCTCCACGAACACACCTAGATTATAGGCCAGAACCGCCGCGAGATAGGGCAGCAGAGACGGCTCATACCGCCCATCCGGCACAGTGAAGACAACAAGATTGCCCACCAACCAAAGACCAGCGCGTAGGGTGGGCGGTCCCCGCCCACCATTCCTTAACCCATCATTCCTTAACCCATCATTCCTTAACCATGTGCGGGCAGCGTCGCCGATATGCCCAATTACCGACGACCGCAGGCCATGGGTGCGCGCTGGTTCTTCACCGTCGCCCTCGCAGAGCGCGGATCATCGCTGCTCGTGACCGAGATCGATCGCCTTCGTGACGCTCTCGCCGCGACCAAACGTGAGCGTCCCTTCGAGATCGATGCGATGGTGGTTCTGCCCGATCATCTCCACGCCGTCTGGACATTGCCCATGGGCGACGGGGACATCTCCCGCCGCTGGTCGATCATCAAGGCACGCTTTTCGCGCGGCCTCTCCGCGGCTGAGGGTCGCTCGGCCAGCAAACGCGCGAAGCGTGAGCGCGGTATCTGGCAGCGCCGCTTCTGGGACCACCTGATCCGCAACGAGGCGGATTACCGCCAACATGTCGCCTATTGTTGGGCAAACCCGGTAAAGCACGGCCTCGTGGCCCGTCCGACCGATTGGCCCTACTCCTCAATCCACCGAGACATACGCAAAGACCGCGTTCCCCCCGAATGGCAGTAGGGTGGGCGGCCCCCGCCCACCCCTCGAAGAGATATGACACCGGTGGGCGGAAACCGCCCACCCTACGGGAGGCAAAGTGTGAAGCGGCGAGACTGCCGCTTCGTTAACGATTGCGGCGTTATGCGTATTGGATGAGCCCCCATGTCACCGCCCTGTTGCCGTAAGGAGGCATCGTGTTGCCTCGTGCAATCGGTGCGGTGGTTGTTGGTGTTCCAATAACCTTCCACACTCCGCTCTCCGGGCACTTCTCGCCAGTCTTTGCAGTGGTTCCTAATGGAAAACGACGATTACTCATTGGCAATTCTCCTTTGCCGTTGCTGGTTCAGCGCGGAGCAGCCGTCGAGTGTCACCTTCAAGGCGTCCGCGTCCAACTATAGGGCCATCTGTCCCTCGCCCTGTCAACAGGATGCAGGTAGCCACTTGTGGATCGCAAGATCTTGTGTCTGTGGATAACTTTGCGGTGCGACGCTGCAAGTAAGTTGCAAGCCAAAACAAAAGGCTCCCAGTACTCTGGGAGCCTTGAGTTCTCAGCGAAGAACGCCTTGAAGGTGACCAATGCTAGATGACGTGCAGTGCTGATTCTGACAAGAATCAAAAATGTCACACTGTGCCAATCGTGTCGCCTCGCTGTGGATAACACATGGCTTCGATCTGCCCAATCATCGCCCTTTCGAACGGAAACTGCGCTGCTTACCGGGCGAACTTTTTGTATTTGATTCGCTTCGGCTCCACGGCATCTGGCCCCAGGCGCCTGATCTTGTCGGCCTCATAGTCTTCGAAGTTGCCTTCGAACCATTCTGCGTGGGCGTTGCCTTCGAAAGCTAGGATGTGGGTGCAGAGCCTGTCCAGGAAGAAGCGGTCGTGGCTGATGACGACGGCGCAGCCGGCGAAGTCTTCGAGGGCGTCTTCGAGGGCGCGGAGGGTTTCGACGTCGAGATCGTTGGTGGGCTCGTCCAAGAGCAACACGTTGCCGCCTTCCTTGAGGAGCTTGGCCATGTGGACGCGGTTGCGCTCACCCCCTGAGAGGAGGCCGACCTTCTTCTGCTGGTCGCCCCCTTTGAAGTTGAAGGCACCGCAATAGGCGCGGCTCGGCATCTCCGCATCGCCGAGCGTGATGATGTCGTTGCCGCCGGAGATCTCTTCCCAGACCGTGGCGTTCGCGTCGAGCGCGTCGCGGGACTGGTCGACATAGGCGAGCTTCACGGTGTCGCCGAACTCAATCGAGCCGCCGTCGGGCTGCTCGGCCCCGGTGATCATGCGGAAGAGGGTCGATTTGCCCGCCCCGTTGGGCCCGATCACGCCGACGATGCCGCCGGGGGGGAGCGAGAAGGTCAGATCCTCGATCAGGAGCTGGTCGCCATAACCCTTGCGCAGCCCCTCAACCTCCATCACCCGGTTGCCGAGGCGAGGCCCGTTGGGGATGACGATCTGCGCCTTCGAGATCTTCTCGCGCTCGGACTGGGCGGCGAGTTCGTTATAGGCGTTGATCCGGGCCTTTTGCTTGGCCTGCCGTGCCTTCGCCCCCTGGCGGATCCATTCGAGCTCGCGGTCGAGGGTGCGCTTGTGCGCCTTGTCCTCGCGCGCCTCATGGGCGAGGCGCTTTGCCTTCTGCTCGAGCCAGGACGAATAATTGCCCTCGTAGGGGATGCCGCGGCCTCGGTCGAGCTCGAGGATCCATCCGGTGATATCGTCGAGGAAATAGCGGTCATGGGTGACGATCAAGATCGTACCCTTGTACTCGATCAGGTGCTTCTGCAGCCAGGCGATGGTCTCCGCGTCGAGATGGTTGGTGGGCTCGTCGAGGAGGAGCATCTCGGGCGCCTCGAGGAGGAGCTTGCAGAGGGCGACGCGCCGCCGTTCGCCGCCTGAGAGCTTCGCGACCTCCGCATAGTCGTCGGGGCAGCGTAGCGCCTCCATCGCGACATCGACCTGGGCATCGAGATCCCACAGGTTCTCCGCATCGATCTGATCCTGGAGGGTCGTCATCTCCTCCATCAGCTCGTCCGAGTAGTCCTCGGCCACCTTCATGGCGATCTCGTTATAGGCGTCGATCTTGGCCTTCTTCTCCGCGACGCCCAGCATGACGTTGCCGCGCACATCGAGGCTGTCGTCGAGGGCGGGCTCCTGGGGCAGATAGCCGACCTTGGCGCCCTTCGCGGCCCAAGCCTCGCCCGTGAAGTCCTTGTCCTGGCCGGACATGATGCGCAGCAGCGTCGACTTACCCGCGCCGTTGACGCCGACGACGCCGATCTTGACGCCTGGCAGGAACGAGAGGCGGATATTCTCGAAACACTTCTTGCCACCCGGATAGGTCTTGGACACCCCATCCATGTGATAGACATACTGGTACGAGGCCATGCCGCTTCTCCGGGTTTTCGTGGTGCGCGGGGTGTAGCGCCCTGCCGCGATGGGTGCAATTGCGGCCTGATGCGCGGGATGGATTGCGGCGCGGCACCTTCTGGGTAGAGTGATCGCCCCGTTCGGGGACCCGTGGGGGAGGGGCGAAATCTTGCTCAAGACTTTGATGCCTGCGCTCGTGCTCTTCGCGTTTCTGGGGGGCACCGCCTACGGCACGTTACAGGGCTGGCCCCTGCCGCTCCTGCGCGAGACGCTTTGGACGATGAAGGCGGTGCTGGACGGTCAGCAGGCAGGGCTCGAGGCGCCTACGATCCTCCGCCAAGCACCGTTCAAGGGCGAAGGCGTGGTGATCAGCGAGCCCGAGCGCATGGCGCCAGGGCTGACCATGGTTCAGGGCATGGAAGGGGCCGGCCAGGTCATGCGCCTCGTCGAGGCGGACGGTACGGTCGTGAACGCCTGGAAGGCGTCCTTTTTCGACTATTGGGAGGAGGCGGATCATCTGGAGCCGCCAGACCTCGTCCCTGAGACGGCTTTCTCCCATATTTTGCAAGGGTTTCACGCCCGGCCCGATGGCTCTCTCATCATCGTTTTCAGCCATCTGGGAGCGGTGCTCGTCGATCGGTGCAGCAACCCGATCTGGCGGCTCGATGAGCTTGTGCATCACTCGGTGACGCCGGACGGGCAGGGTGGCTACTTATTTCCCGGCCACACACGCGTGAGCGAGCTGGACACGGATCTCCTTGCTCACAGGGATCTGACGCCCCTCGATCACCGGATCCGCACGCATGAGCGGGATCGGATCGGAAACCTGATCATCCGGGTCGATGCCGATGGGAGGGTGACCAACCGCGTTCCGGTGCTCCAGGCTTTTCTCGATGCCGGCTACACAGGGGTGGTTGCGCATGGGTTGTATCGTCACCGCCTCGATCCTCTGCACATCAACGATGTCGAGGCGGTCACGCCCGCGCTCGCCGCACGCCTGCCAGGGGTGAGTGCGGGCGATTTCCTCGTTTCCCTTCGCAACAGCGGCTCCGTGGCGATCATCGATACCGAAGGACGGCTACGCTGGCATGCCTCTGGTCGCTGGGTGTCGCAGCACGATCTCGACATCACGGCGGATGGTCAGATCGAGATCTTCGACAATGGGTATCATCAGGTCCCAGCCCTCAGGGTTTTCGGCAGTGCAGTGCGGCGCCTGAACCCATCCGATGGCACGACCGTCAAGGTCACGCCCGTCGGTGACGAACCCGTCTTTTATACGGAGTTCATGGGCACGCATCAGGCGCTGCCGAACGGCAACCGTTTGATCGCCGACAGCCTTATCGGCCGGATCCTGGAGGTCACGCCCGAAGACCGGATCGTGTGGGAATACCACCTGCGTTGGGACGAGCGCTTCGGCGGCCTCGCGACCGCGGCCGAGCGCTATCCACCCGACTACTTCGAGGTCGAAGACTGGTCCTGCCAGTAGCGCTTGGCAGGAGCGCGTACCCGCAGCGCTGGTGCACCGTTCGACCTCACGCGCTCACGTCATGCTCGGGTTTGACCCGAGAATCCACGGCCGGTGGCGCTGGATTGCCGGGTCGAGCCCGGCAATGACGCAACTGCGGTGAACACGTTGGGTCGGAACGCGCTCCAATGGTCTGATTCAAATGACTGAAACACGTCATTGCCGGACTTGATCCGGCAATCCAGCTTACCTTGAAGCGTCGCATTAGTACCGGTTTCCGGATCCCCGGGTCGAGCCCGGGGATGACACGAATGGGTTCGTTCCGTCCGAGCCGCTCCGTTAGCGCCGCGCTCCTTCAGCCAGGGGCGGGGCGGAGGATGCGGGGGCCTATCGCCTCGACCACGGCGCGCGCGTCGTATGCTGCGGGATCGTCGGTCGGTTTGCTGCCTTCGAAGAGCCGGATCTCGGCGCTCGCCTCAAGCCGAGTGACGACTGGCCGAGGGCGATAGGCGTAATAACCTGGATAGTACCCGCGGTTCCGGTAGCCGTAATACGGAAAGAACCCGCCAAAGCCGAAGCCGAAGACGAACCGGCTCCGTCTCCGCCGAAAACCGCGCCTAAACCCACGCCCGAACTTACGCCGAAACCGCTTGCCGGCGGATTGGGCCGTGGCGGGACCGGGCTCCGCTGCCTCTCCGACGGCCGTGCCTCCGAAGAGCCGCGTTATGCGCACCGGCTGCGGCCCGTAGGCTGCGGCAAAATACCGAAGTTCGGGCTTGCGGCCCGCCGCATCGATCCGGAACCAATCGGCGCCCTCGGCCAGCGTGATCTCTGCCGCCCGGAACAGGAGATAGTCCTCGACCGTCTCTGGCGCCGTCGCAGCGTTCGCCGCAAAGGTCACGCGGAAGCGCCGGTCCTCGATGGGCGCTTCGGAGAAGCTGAGCGGTGCTGGCGCGACCGGATCCGCGGGCACATAAGGTGTGGGCCCGGGCGCGCAGGCGGCGAGCGCGAGCAGCAACAAAGAGCCGGCGAAAGTCGAAACACGGGCGAGCATGGCGCCTCCTCTCACGCTCCGATCATACCGCGCCAGGCGGCCCCGGCCAAATCACGCTCGCACCTCAGGCGGCGTCCATTCGTCAACCAATCAACGGCGTCTGCGCGCGCGATCTTGACAGTATCCCGGTGGCGCTGTTGTGTCGGCTCACGCACAGGGGAGCTCCGGCAGGGAGCTGAGAGGCCGACGGCGCTGAACGGCGCGGCACGGCGACCCTTGGAACCTGATCCGGGTGATGCCGGCGAAGGGAGGAGCGTGCGCCGGCCGGATGCCCCTGGGATGCCCACGGATGCACCGTAGCCCGGCCAACCTCCCATCGCATCGGTCTCGATAGCCGGAGAGTCCACGGCCAGCAGCATTGCCGGCCGTCCGATGGGAGACTGAGATGCCGAGACGCCTACTCGCCCTTGCCGCCTTGATGCTTGCCTTCGCGGCTCAGCCCGCGCTTGCGAAGGACAAGCTCGTCCTGCTCCTGGATTGGTTCGTGAACCCGGATCACGGGCCGATCATCCTTGCCGAAGAGCTCGGGTATTTCGAAGAGGCGGGGCTCGAGGTCGAGGTGATCGCCCCTGCCGATACCTCAGAGCCGCCGAAGTTGGTGGCGGCAGGTCGCGCCGATCTCGCCGTGAGCTACCAGGTGCAGCTCCACCTGCAGGTGGCCGAGGGTCTGCCCATCGCCTGGGTCGGCACGCTCGTCGCCACGCCCCTCAACTGCCTCCTGGTGCTCGAAGACGGGCCGATCAAGGAGATCTCGGATCTCAAGGACGGCAAGATCGGCTTCTCGGTCGCGGGCGTCGAAGAGGTGCTGCTGGGCGCGATCCTCGAGAAGCACGGCGTCGCGCTCTCCGACATCGATCTCATCAATGTCAATTTCGCGCTCAGCCCGGCGCTCATGACCGAGCAGGTGGATGCCGTGATCGGCGCCTATCGGAACTTCGAGCTGAACCAGATGGATATCGAGGGCGTGCCCGGCCGCTGCTTCTACATCGAGGAGGAGGGCCTGCCGGCGCATGACGAGCTCATCTATGTCGCGAAACCCGATATCGACGCGGAGAAGAAGGACGCGATCGCACGCTTCCTCGAGGCGACGGAGAAAGCGACGCAGTACATCGTGAACCACCCGGAAGAGAGCTGGGAGATCTTCAAGGGCACCGCCGCGGAGCTTGACGATGAGCTGAACAAGCGCGCCTGGCCCGACACCATCCCGCGCTTCGCGCTGCGCCCGGGCGCGATCGATCCGGGCCGCTACAAGCGCTTCGACGCCTTCATGGTGGACCGCGGGCTGGTGGAGACGCCCAACTCGATCTCCCGCCTCCTCCTCAATGTCCACGAGTGAGCTTGATCTGCTTGATCTGGCTCCGGGTATCCTGATCGAGGGCAGGCTTGTCTTCGGCGCAGCGGGCTCGGATCTGCCGAGCCTTCGGGTCCCCATCGAAGCGGGTCAGTGGACATGCCTCCTTGGCCCCTCGGGCGTCGGGAAATCGACGCTCCTCCGTCTTATCGCGGGGCTCGAGGCTGGGGGGCGGCTCGAGGGGCGGATGACGGTATCGGACGGTCGCCCGCTCGCCGGGCGCATCGCTTACATGGCGCAGACCGACCTGCTGGTGCCCTGGCTCGACGTCCTCGGGAACATCGCCCTTGGGGCCCGGCTGCGGGGGGATGTGGTCGACACCGATCGAGCGGCCGCCCTCGCGCGGCGCGTCGGGCTAGGAGGGCGGGAGCGGGCCAAACCCACGACGCTGTCGGGCGGTCAGCGCCAGCGCGTCGCCCTCGGTCGAACGCTCATGGAAGACCGTCCCGTGGCGCTCCTCGACGAGCCCTTCTCCGCGCTCGATGCCCGCACGCGCGCCGAGATGCAGGAACTCGCCTGGGAGCTTTTGGCGGGCCGCACCGTGTTGATGGTGACCCACGAACCGGCAGAGGCCGCGCGTCTCGGCCACGCGGTCTGGATTTTGGCTGAGAGCGGCCTTTCCCAGGGCGCGCTGCCTGGCTCATCGCCGATCCGCGATCCCTCCGATGCAGTGACCTTGGAAGCCGGGGCTGCCCTCCTTGCCCAACTGCGCGCGGGGGCAGGTGGTGCAGCTCGCGCTGAGGCTGAGGCGCCCACGTGACCGACCGGCCCGAAGGCTGGGGCGCTGGTCTTCTCCGCGCGCTCGGCTGGAGCCTCGGCTCTCTCGCCATGTGGCAGGCAGTCGTCTGGCTGACCGATGTGACGCCTTTCATTCTGCCTGGACCGGGACGGGTTGCCGAAGCGCTCTGGACGTCGCGGGTGCTGATCGCGGAGAACGCGCTGATCACGGCGGCCGAAGTGATCGCTGGCATGGCGCTCGGTGCGGGGCTCGGCGCGCTGACGGCCCTCAGCCTCGCCGCGAGCCCCGGGCTCGCGCGCCAAGTGCTGCCGGTCCTCGTGTTCTCACAGGCCGTACCCTATTTCGCGCTGGCGCCCATCCTCGCGCTCTGGCTTGGCTTCGGTATGGCGTCGAAGATTGCGATGGCGGTGCTGATCATTTTCTTTCCCGTCACCTCCGCCTTCTACGACGGACTACGGCGCACGGATCCGGGTCTGATCGACCTTGCTCATGTCATGGGGGCGAGCCCGCTCCGGGTTCTTTTGCGTGTGCGCCTGCCGGCGGCCCTCCCGGCTTTCGCTTCGGGCCTCAGGCTCGCCGCGGTCTATGCGCCGATCGGTGCCGTGGTGGGTGAATGGGTTGGCGGCGCCTCGGGTGGGCTCGGTTATCTGATGCTGCTCGCGAACGGGCGCGCCAAGATCGATCTTATGTTTGCAGGGCTGATCGTCCTCGCCGTCTTCACCGTTCTTCTGCATGCGGGCGTAAGCCGGGGGGGGCGCGCCCTCGAACGCTGGGCCGAGGGCAGGTCGTGAGCATCGGCCCGGAGCACAGATTTCGCGCTGTTGCGCCGAAAGGCCGGCCAGCGTTCGGTGAATGTTAACTGCGCGATGCCAACCCTGTCGTGGGTGGGCGCGGCCGCGAGGGTATGGTTCGGTTCTTGGTCGGCGGGCTGGCGGGTGCCCGCAGCGCCGCGCATCGCCTGCGCTCGCGCGGCTGCGCC
>JBCDFC010000161.1:0-11503 GCA_039178805.1 Pseudomonadota bacterium
GACGGGCTGGCGGGTGGGCTGGATGGTCGTGCCCGAAGCGTTGGTCCGCCCGTTGCAGAACCTGGCGCAGAACCTCTTCATCTGCGCGCCACACCCGGCGCAGGTCGCGGCGCTCGGCGCGTTGTCGCCTGAGGGTGAGGCAGAGGCGGCCGGGCATCTCGCGCAGTATCGCGCGAACCGCGAGACCGTGATGGCGGCGCTCACGCGTCTGGGTTTCCGCGACATCGCGCCGGCCGACGGCGCCTTTTATGCCTATGCGACACTGCCTGAGGGTTGGTCGGACAGCATGGCGTTCTCGAAACGGCTGCTCGAGACGCATCACGTGGCAGCGACGCCGGGGCTCGATTTCGACCCGGTCCGCGGCGGCACGACCATGCGCTTCAGCTATGCCCAGGCGCCTGCCGTGATCGAGGAAGCCATGCAACGCCTGGGAGTGCTGATCGCCGAAGGCCCCTGACGCCAAGGCGGCGCTTCCTGGAGGAAGCTGCCGCGTTGCAGGTCGGCGTCATGCCGGGGCTCGACCCGGCGGTCCAGGGTACGATCCGTAAAGCGCCGAAGCTGGAACCCCCGGTCGAGCCGGGGGATCACGGGACCTCTAGATCGGTTGGGCCACGCCAGCGACCCGCTCGTGGTCTGACTGAAACACTCTGTGCCGTCATTGCCGGGCTTGTCCCGGCAATCCAGCGCCACCGGCCGCGAACGCTCGGGTCAAGCCCGAGCATGGCATGAGCGCGTGAGGTCGGGAGGCGCTTAGCGGCGGAGGGACCACCAGCCGCGACGCTTCGGCTTCTTCTCGGCCTCTGGTTCAGGTTGCGGCTCAGGTTCGGGCTCAGGCTCAGGCTCAGGCTCAGGTTGTGGCGAGGGAGCCTCCGCGACGAGCGTTTCAGACGCCACGGGCTCAGCAATAGCGACCTCGGCGTGCGGTTCCGGTTGGGCCTGGGGTTCAGGCTCGGCTGCAGGCGCTGGATCTTCTGCGATCTGCACCGGTTCCGCAGCGACCGTTTCCGGTTCGGCGGTCGCAGCTTCTGCCACGGGTTCTGCCACGGTTTCTGCCGCGGATCCTGCCACGGGGACCGGCTCTGCAGCGTTCGTCTCCGTTGTCTCGACGGGTGCGTCGTCCGAGAGGGCGTCTTCGGCCACCGCGGCGGTGTCGGCGGTAGCGAGCTCCTCGCCCTCGGGCTGGTCTTGGCGCTCACGCTCATCGCCGTTGCCGCCGCGCCGGCGCCGCCCGCCGCGTTTGCCGCGCCGGCGCTTCTTGCCGCTGCCATCGCCGCCATCGTCCCGGCTGTCCTCGTTCCGGCGCCGCCCGTCTTCGCGATTCCGGCTCGGTGCCTCCTCGACGGTCTCGGCGTCCTCGACCATCTCCACGCCGCTCTCGGCGCTTACCGCTGGCGGTGCCTCGCGCTCACGCCGCCGCTCAGTGCCCCTGTCAGAGCCCTTTTCAGTTCCTCTGTCGGCGCCCTTGACCCGCTCGAGTTTGAACTCGGGGCTCACCATCGTCGGGTCGCCCATGAGCTGAACCTCGAGCCCATAGCGCTCTTCGATCTGGGCGAGGTGCTTGCGCTTCGAGTTGACGATGAAGTTGGCGATATCGACCGGCATGGTCGCCACCACTTCGGCGCTGTTGCCCTTCACGCCATGCTCCTCGATCTCGCGCAGGATGCCGAGGGCCAGGCTTTCGTCCGAGCGGATGAAGCCCTGGCCGTGGCAATGGGGGCAGGGCTTGGTCGTCGCCTCCAGCATGCCGGGGCGCAGGCGCTGACGCGACATCTCCATAAGGCCGAAACCCGAGATCCGACCCACCTGAATGCGCGCGCGATCGTTCTTCAACCGATCCTTCATGCGCTTCTCGACGGCGCGGTTATTCCGGCCTTCATCCATGTCGATGAAATCGATGACGATGAGGCCGGCGAGATCGCGCAGCCTAAGCTGTCGTGCGACCTCGTCGGCAGCCTCGAGGTTCGTCTTGACCGCCGTCTCCTCGATCGAGCCTTCCTTGGTCGACCGGCCGGAGTTCACGTCGATGGCGACGAGCGCCTCCGTCACACCGATCACAAGATACCCGCCGGACTTGAGCTGGACGACCGGCGAGAACATGCCGTTCAGGTAGCTCTCCACCTGGTACCGAATGAAAAGCGGAATGTTATCAGTATACTGCTGCACGTTCTTCGCATGCGAAGGCATGAGCATCTTCATATAGTCCTTCGCTTCACGATACCCGCCATCACCCTCGACCAGCACGGCATCGACCTCTTTCGAGTAGATGTCGCGGATCGAGCGTTTGATGAGGCTGCCTTCCTCGTAGATGAGGCAGGGTGCGGTGGAGCGGAGCGTGAGCTCGCGGACCTGCTCCCACTGACGCAGCAGGAACTCGTAATCGCGTTTGATCTCGGCACGGGTGCGTTCAGCACCGGCGGTGCGCACGATAAGACCCATGCCCTGCGGAACTTCGAGCTCGCCGACGATCTCGCGCAGCCGCTTGCGGTCGCTCGCATTGGTGATCTTGCGGGAGATGCCGCCGCCGCGGGCGGTGTTGGGCATGAGCACGCAATAGCGACCGGCGAGCGAGAGATAGGTGGTGAGCGCCGCGCCCTTGGTGCCGCGCTCTTCCTTGACGACCTGAACCAGCATGATCTGGCGCGATTTCACGACGTCCTGGATTTTGTAGCGGCGCCGGCGGATCGCGCGGGCGGCCAGGTCCTCTTCCTGCAGATCCTCCGCGCCGACGGTGTCGATCTCGGCCTCGGGGTTCTCCTCGTCGTCGCTCTCGGTCTCGGTGGTCTTGGCCGTCGAGGGGCGCGCATCAGCCGATGCGTCGGTGGCCCCCACCGCGGCCCCCGCCGCTTGTTCTGCGACTTGCCCCTCCGCTTGTTCCGCCGCTTGTTCCACTGCTTTTTCCGCCGCGACGGCCTTGCCACGCCTCGGCTTCCGGGTGCTGCTGCGCTTGGTGCGGCGGGTGCGGCTGCCACTCTCGTCCGCGGTCTCTCCTGCAGGAGCGGGGTCAGCAGCGGGGGTTTCAGCGGTCTGAGGGTCGGACTCGGCTTCTGCCGGCGCCCCAGGCGCAGCCTCTGCTTCGGCCGGCGTCTCCGCAGGCGTCTCGGCAACGGCGGGGGCATCGGCGGTGGCCGTCGGGGACGGTGCTTCTTCGGCGGCCGCGGCTTTGGTTGTCCGGCGGCGGCGCTTCGGCTTTGGCTTCTCTTCCGGGGCCTCGTCGCTCGCGGTCTCAGAGGGCGAAGCGTCGCCTTCGGGCACATCGCCGCGGACCACGTCGTCTTCACCCTCTAGCCCCGCGCTCTCCGCGATCGAGCGGGGCGTCGGCGGGGTCTCTTCAGCTTCGTCGATCTGATCCATGTCTTCGTTGGGCGCCGACGCGGCGCCCTGATCCCCAGCATCGGCCACTGTCGACGCGTCCTCCGGCGCCGGCTCCGGCGTCTCTGTGGATGCTGTGGCCGTAGTCTCCGCTGCTTTTGCTTCGGGCGCGGCTGCTTCGGCCGCGCCGTTGGGCTCGGTTGCGCCATCGAGGCCGCCGCCGGCAGGCTCGATCACGCCAAACCCTGCGATCCCTTGGTCTTCTTCGAGCGGGGCTGGCGTGTGCTTGCGTCCCCGACCGCGGGTTCTCCGCGGCTTCGGTGCGCTCTCCTCGACCGCCGCGGCCTCTTCGCTCGGCGCCTCATCCGTCTCCGCGTCCGACGACGCCACGGGCGACATCTCTGGCGAAGCCTCGACCACGGTCTTGGTGTCGCTCCCAGCCTCGTCATCCGACGGACGGCGCTTGCCGCCGCGGCGGCCGCGGCCGCGCTTGGGCTCGCTCTCACCCTCGCTCTCGCGCGCAGCGATCGCCGCTTCTTCGGCGATCAACCGTTCGCGATCCGCCACGGGGATTTGGTAATAGTCGGGATGGATCTCGGCGAAGGCGAGGAAGCCGTGCCGATTGCCACCGTAATCCACGAACGCCGCCTGGAGCGACGGCTCCACGCGCGTCACCTTGGCCAGGTAGATGTTACCGGCGAGCTGTTTCTTGTTGACCGACTCGAAGTCGAAGTCGTCGACCTTGTTGCCGTCCACCACCACGACCCGGGTCTCCTCCGGGTGGGTGGCATCGATGAGCATTTTCTTTGCCATGAAGTCCTTTGCACCGCACAGCTCCGGTAGGCGGCAGCGCCACCGTGCCGAGCCGTCGGCGATCTCTCTCTCGTGCTGAGCGGGCAAGGCCGGCATCAAATTCCGTGCCTGGCCGGCCTGACGCAGTCTGCGCCGTGGCCGTGATTGGGGCAGGGGTGATGTCTCGTGCGCTCGCCATCGCAGTTCCGGTCGGGCGCCACGCTGGGCGCCGAGGGCGACGTCGCGCTACGGCGCCGTCGAATGTCAGTTCTCCGCAAGGTCCGCGGCGCCGGGTTACCGGATCAAGCCGGACTGAGCGCGCTGTAGCGGTGCCTGTGCGCGTGCGGGGACCAGAGATACGCCAGCCCCTCACCACGTGCTCGCCATAGCAGCGAGGCGATGCCGAGACAAACGGAATTTGCTTCTGGGCAAGTGCGGATGTGCGATGGTTGCGGGCGAGCGGTCGTGATATGTTCGCATTAGGAGGGCGCGGCACAAGCACCCCCTGCATGAGGCACGAGGCACTGAATGTCGGGCAAAGCCAGTCTTTGGTTGTGGCCTTCGGGTGGGCTGTGTGGCGGCGCACGCCTCGGCCTTGGCGCCTGCGTGGCAATCATCGGGGCTTTCGTCAGTGCCGGGCTCACATGGGCCAGCGAGGATGCGCCGGCGCCGGTCTTGCAGGACATTCTGTTCAAGGATGGTGAGAGCCATGCGCGCCTTTCGCTGAAGATCGCACCTGCGGTCGAGACTGAGATCGTCCTTCGGGGCGGGGCAGAGGCCGTGACGCTGCTGCTACCCGATCTTCAGGCGGCGCCGTCTCTGGCAACGCCCGACGGTGTGTCCATCGAGGAGACACAGCAGGGCGTCGCGATGCGGATCGCGCCCTTGTCGGCGGATGGTCCTTTGTCGATGCGTCGGATTGAGGCGCGCGAAGGGGAGATCGCGGCTTTTGCCATTGGGGTGGAAGCAGCGATTACGGCGCTCGCTCCTCACATGCCGGTGCCCGATTCGCGTCCTTCCGATTTCGAGGATCGCGTTCGCGCTGCTGCGGCGCGCCGGGCGGAGGATTTTACCGTCGTGATCGATCCAGGCCATGGCGGGCACGATCCGGGCGCCACGGTTGAGGGCGTGGTCGAGAAGCGCCTCACGCTCGTCATGGCGCGAAGGCTGGCACTCCGCATCGACTCGGTGCCCGGGATGCGCGCGGTGCTGACCCGCGAAGGCGACCGGTTTTTGACTTTGGGAGCGCGTCTCCGTCGCGCCGTCGCCGCCGGTGCGGACGCGTTCCTCTCGCTGCATGCCGACACGGTGAGCGAGGGGGATGCATCGGGCATGGCGGTCTATACCCTGACGCCGACACTCCGCGATGCGGTGGCGGGCGAGATCACGAGCGAAGCGCCGCGCGATGCCATTCTGCGTGGCGTCGATCTCGCCGGCGCAGGCGACGACGTTACGCGCATCCTCGTCGATCTCGCCCAACGCCGAACAAGTGTTCAGGCCGAGGCGCTGGCGGCGGCGATACTCAACGGGATGGGTGCCGAAGTGCGCCTTCTCCATAGCGAGCCGCACAGGCGCGCGAACTTCCGCGTGCTCCGCTCGGTCGACTTTCCGGCCGTGCTCGTCGAGCTCGGCTTCCTCTCGAACGATGGCGATCGGGAGCGGCTGCAAGACCGCCGCTGGCAGGTCTTGGTGGCTGAGAGGATGAGCCGCGCGATCGCTGATTGGCGCCGCGAACTCGCCACATCGTCGCGCCAAAATTAGGCGGATTGGCGAGGCTGCCTGGAATCGCGTAAACGGGTTGTGAACGGCTACGGTCGGGCGGCAGGCCAGCGGCGGAAAGCGAGGACGACGAACCGTGTTCCTGCGGATGATCGGTACAGCATTTGCCAGCGTCTCGGTCGCGGCGATCTTCGGCGTGCTCGGCATCATTGGGCTCAGCCAGATCTATGGCGGCGACCTGCCCGACCATGATGAGCTGGTGAACTATCAGCCCAAGCTCTTGAGCCGCGTCTATTCCTCGGACGGCTCGAAGATCGCAGAATATGCGACGGAACAACGGGTTTTCGTCCCCATCGACGAGGTCCCGGATCTGGTGAAGCAGGCCTTCATCTCGGCCGAGGACAAGAATTTCTACGGCCATCCGGGCATTGACGTGACCGGTATCGCCAAGGCCATCGGGCGGTTCGTTCAGGACCGGATGGCCGGGCGCGACTCGCGGATCGCGGGTGCCTCGACGATCACGCAGCAGGTCATGAAGAACTTCCTGCTCTCGCCCGAGCGGACGATCGAGCGGAAGATGGAGGAGATGATCCTGGCCGTGCGCATCGATGGCGCGCTCTCCAAGGATCAGATCCTGGAGCTTTATCTCAACGAGATCTTCTTCGGGGCCCGCTCTTACGGCGTGGTCGCCGCCGCGCGCACCTATTTCGACAAGCGCCTGGATGAGCTGGAGCCAGCCGAGGCCGCGTATCTCGCGGGTCTTCCCAAGGAACCGTCGAACCTCCACCCGATCCGCGACTACGACGATGCTATCGGGCGGCGGAACTACGTGCTGCGGGAGATGGCCGAGAACGGCTATCTCGACGCGGAGGAGGCTGCAGCCGCGCGCGAGACCCCGCTCGTCACCGTTCTCGGTGAGGAGCGTCCCGTGGAGGAAGAGGATGAGGGCCTCGATGTCGCCGGCCTCGGCTTCTTCACCTCCGAGGTGCGCCGGCAGGTGAGCGTCGAGTTTGGGCGCATATCGCTTTTTGAGGGCGGCTTGACGGTGCGCGCCACGGTGGACCCCCGCTTGCAGAAGCTTGCCGGCAAGGCGCTTCGTCGCGGGTTGGAGAAATACGACCGCGATCAGGGCCTATGGCAGGGACCGGTCGCGAGGCTCCCGGCGCCCGCGGCGGGCGTCGACTGGGATCGACTCCTCGGCCAAGTCGAAGCGGCGCGCGACATCGACGATTGGCGCCTCGCCCTCGTGCTCTCCGTCGACGAGGATGCCGCCCAAATCGGGATCGAGGGGCGGGACGATCCTGTCGCGCTCGAGCTCAATGGAGAGCGCTGGATCCGGGCGCGCATGGTCGAGGGCGAGCGTTTGGGCGCGCCGCGCCAGGCGAGCGATCTCTGGCAGCCGGGCGACGTGATCTATGTCGCGCCCGATGCATCCAAGGAAGGCGACTGGGATCTGCGCCAACTTCCTGAGGTGCAAGGGGCCTTCATGGCGATGGACCCTGAGACTGGCCGTGTCCTCGCGCTCTGGGGCGGGTTCTCGTTCGAGCAGTCGGTCTTCAACCGTGCGACCCAGGCGCGCCGTCAGCCCGGCTCCTCCTTCAAGCCATTCGTCTACGCGGCCGCGCTCGATATCGGCTACACGCCCGCGACGATCGTCAATGATGCGCCGGTCGCGGTCCGCCTGAACCGCAACGAGACTTGGCGGCCCAAGAACTCCGACGGTCGCTCCTACGGCCCGATGCCCATGCGGCGCGGCTTGGAGCTGAGCCGGAACCTCATGACCGTGCGCATCGCGCAGCAGGTCGGCATGGATCGCGTCGCGAACTATGCCGAGCGTTTCGGTGTCTACGACGACATGCCCCAGCATCTCGCCTATGCGCTAGGTGCCGGTGAGACGACGCTTTATGACATGGTCGCGGCCTATGGGATGTTCGCGAATGGCGGCAAGCGCGTGCGCCCGACGGTGATCGACCGCATTCAGGATCGCCGGGGCAGCACCGTCTACCGCCATGACCCCCGCTCCTGCCAGGGATGCACGCAGTCCCAGCTCACGCCTCGCGAAGAGCCCCGCGAGGAAGTCACGCAGCTCAACGCCTATGTGCAGCGCGTCTCGCAGACGGGGTCCGTGGCGACGATGCCGGTGCTTTTCGATGAGCGGCCGCAGATCATGGACCCGTCCACCGCCCGCCAGATCGTCAGCATGCTGGAGGGCGTGGTGAACAGGGGCACGGCAAACCGCACGGTCGGTGGCACGGGCCTGCCCCTTGCCGGGAAGACCGGCACGACGAACGACGCGCGCGACGCCTGGTTCGTGGGTTTCTCCCCAAACCTCGTCGCTGGCTGCTTCATCGGCTTCGACACACCTCGGTCGCTCGGCAAGCGGGCCTATGGCGGCACGCTCTGCGGCCCCGTCTTCAAGGAGTTCATGACCGCAGCGCTTGAGGGCGTCGAGAACCTCGGCACCTTCGAGGTCGAGACCTATGACAGCGAGCTCATCACCGTGAAGATCGATCGCGAGACCGGTGAGCGTCTGCCCGACGACGCCGTGGGTCCGAACGTGGTGACAGAAGTGTTCCGCCGGGGCGAGGAGCCGCTCCTCTTCGCCGAGGCGCAGGTGCTCGAGAGCGACGCCTCGCTCTTCGGCAGCGATTTCATCGCAGGCGCGCTCCCCTACAGCCTGGAAGAAGACACCGATTATGGCAGCGGCGCGTCCGGCGGGAGCGACACGGGCGGCAGCGACGCCCCGACCCGCCCACGCCCCCCCGCAGGCGCCAGCCTAGGGACAGGAACGGGCGGCCTATACTGATGCAACCCGGGCCGGTCTGGCTCGCGATCTACTGGTGGCGGCGCGTCGTCACCCCCGATGGAGAGCTTTCGGCCTCTAGGCTCTTCGTCGCGTGCATGATCTGCTTCGCGATCATGGTGGCCGGCTCCCACCTGCGATATCCGTATTCTGTTTTGGTACCGCACATCGTCGGACCGATAGCCTCCATCTGCATGTTCATGATGCTGTTGGCGTTTCATAAGACGGCGCAGCGAGATGAAGAGGCTCGCAAAGAGCGCCTGCAGCGTGAGAGATACATCGCTCGGGCCGCAAGGCAGGCTCAAGCGCGACAGAAGCTCTGAGCCGAGTGAACCGGACACTCGTGTTCGACCCCTCAGCCTCTCGATGATGCCGCTTTGACGTGGGCGGAGTGGCTCGCTATCTCACGCCATCCGTCGAAGAGGAGCTGAGCCAATGCGCGCCGAGACGCAGGCGATTGTGGCCGATATCGAGAAGTCGCTGGGCCTGCTGCGTCAGCGGCTCGGCTGGGACACGGCCGAGGCGCGGCTTGAGGAGTACAACGCCTTTGCGGAAGACCCGGATCTCTGGTCGGACCCGGCCAAGGCGCAGAAGCTGATGCGCGAGCGCCAGCAGCTAGCCGACGGGATCGAGGGCTATCGCACGCTCGCCGACGGGCTTCAGGGCAATGTTGAGCTGATCGAGCTTGGCGAGATGGAGGAGGACACCGAAATCGTCGCCGAGGCGGAGGCCGAACTTGAGCGCCTGCGCGAGATCGCGGCTGCCAAGGAGATCGAGGCGCTTCTGTCGGGCGAGGTCGACGGCAACGACGCGTTCCTCGAGATCAATGCCGGCGCCGGCGGAACCGAGGCCTGCGACTGGGCGCAGATGCTCTCCCGCATGTATATCCGCTGGGCCGAGAGCCGCGGCTTCAAGGTCGAGCTGCAGTCCGAGACCCCGGGCACCGAGGCGGGCATCAAATCGGTCACCTATCAGGTCAAGGGTGAAAGCGTTTACGGCTGGCTCAAGACCGAGAGCGGTGTGCATCGCCTGGTCCGGATCTCGCCTTTCGGCAAGGGCACGCGCGAGACCTCCTTCGCCAGCGTCTGGGTCTATCCGGTGATCGACGACTCGATCGAGATCGAGGTGCAGGACAAGGATATCCGCATCGACACCTACCGCTCCTCGGGCGCGGGCGGGCAGCATGTGAACACGACCGACTCGGCCGTGCGCATCACCCACCACCCGACCGGCATCGTGGTGACCTCGTCCGAGAAATCGCAGCACCAGAACCGCGCCATCGCCATGCAGGCGCTCCGCTCGAAGCTGTACGAGCTGGAGCTGAAGAAGCGAACCCAGGCGATCCAGGACCAGCACGACGCCAAGGGCGAGATCGGCTGGGGCAACCAGATCCGCAGCTATGTTCTGCAACCTTACCAGATGGTGAAGGACCTGCGCACGCGAGTGGAGACGGCGGACACCGGAGGTGTACTCGACGGGAAGCTCGATCCCTTCATGGCCGCAGCCCTTGCGCAGGACGCCACGGGCAAGTCCCGGGCCGAAGCGTCGGAGGACGACCTGGACTGATCGTAAGCGTTGGCATTGTCGGGTAGATCTGACGGGTGTGCAGCGTGATCGGCGCATCGGGGTCGCGCTATTGTTCAACGAGAAACTCTGATACTACGCGGCGAATTCGAGCTGAGGAGAGGCGGCGATGCGAGCTTTGATCTGGGTGGCTGTGATCGCACTGATGCCAGCAGCGGCGTCGGGTGCGACGCTCGCCACGATCACGGATGCCACGACAGGCGGCCGGCTGCTGACCAACACGCAGTCGATCCCCGACGCCTTTGCGAGTGTCGATGACATGTTCGGCTGGCGAACGGTCGGCACCGACAGTTTCCCCGATGGCGGGGCCGACGACACCACGAACGATATCAGCGGCGGTGGCATCTCAGCGACCGATGACACTGGCGTGGTTGGCGCCCAGAACCTAGGCGATACGGTTTTCGGTGTGGTCGATCTCGACAATCCCGACAACCCCAGTGGCGCCGCGAGCGCGACTTGGACGATCGACATCTCCGGCGCCACGAATATCGAGGTCGCCCTCGACGCCGCCGCCATGGGCGACTTCGACAATGTGAATGACGCCTTCAGTTTCACGGCGAGTATCGATGGGGGCGGCGCGGTCACGCTTTTCGATTTTCTGCCCGATCAAAGCGCCTCGCTGACCTATGGCTTCGACAACGGCACGACCGAGACGCTGGACGATCCGCTGGTAGAACAGAACTCCGGCCTGACGCTCGGCAACGACTTGACCGAGAACCGTACGGGTTTGCTCGACCCGCTCACTTTCGCGAGCGCCATCGCAGGCACCGGGAGCATTCTGACCCTCACATTTCTTGCCGAGAACGATGGCGGTGAAGAGGCCTTCTTCTTCGACGACATCGTGATCAGCGGCGATCTGGTTGAGGCGGTGCCGCTCCCCGCATCGGCTTTGTTGCTCCTCGGCGCGCTCGCCGCCTTCGCGAGGTTTCGCGGATCGCGCCGGATGGTTGCTGTGTAGGGCCAACACCGCGCGACGGACTTGCCGTCGCCGAGATCCCTCGCGACACCACATCCAACATTACAGCTTCGATCATCACCGCGCGGCGCAGCGGGTGAGGTGTGCGGTTCATTCTGGGGGTCACTCGCGCTACCATCCGGTTCCTGGACGATGCCGATGATGCGCACCGCACTGCTGCTCTTTGCACTCTTGGTCGCGCCTGTGGCGTCGGCCGGAGGATTGCCACCCTCCAAATCCGCGGCGCTGCTGGAGCCTACGGAGGCGATGCTCCGGGATCTGCGCGCGGCGATCTCGAGATACGCCGACTTCTCCGTGGCGGAGGCTGAGGGGTGGCAGCC
>JBCDFC010000162.1:0-11428 GCA_039178805.1 Pseudomonadota bacterium
GACGGTCTGTCCGGCGCCACGCTGACGTCGCGTGGGGTGGACAATTTGGTGCGGTTTTGGATGGGGGATGCGGGCTACGAGCCGTTCCTCACCAACCTGAAGGCGGGGGTAGTTTAGTGCAAACTCGCAAAAAGATGCTCGTCGACCCGCTGGTCGACAACAACCCGATTACCCTGCAGATCCTTGGCATCTGCTCGGCGCTCGCCGTCACATCCTCGATGCAAGTGGCGTTTGTGATGTCCATGGCCGTGGTCGCGGTGACCGGCTTTTCGTCCATGTTCATCTCGGTCCTGCGCAACCAGATACCGGGATCGATCCGCATCATCGTGCAGATGGTCATCATCGCCTCATTGGTCATCATCGTTGACCAAGTCCTGAAGGCCTACGCATACGACATCTCAAAGACGCTGTCGGTGTTTGTGGGGCTCATCATCACCAACTGCATCGTGATGGGGCGCGCGGAGGCGTTCGCCATGAAGAACCCGCCCGTCGCCTCCTTTATCGACGGCGTGGGCAACGGCCTCGGCTATGGCCTCATTCTGATGTTGGTTGCCTTCTTCCGTGAGCTGTTCGGCGCTGGGTCGTGATTTGGTGTCACCATTCTTGAGACCGTTAACAATGGCGGTTGGTACGTTCCCAATGGCATGATGCTGTTGCCGCCATCGGCGTTCTTTGTGATCGGCCTGATTATCTGGGCCTTCCGGACCTGGAAGCCGAAGCAGGTGGAGGAGCGCGAATTCAAGATCCAGACGGTCGAGGCGCACTGAGATGGAAGGCCTCGTCGCTCTCGCCGTTAAGGCCATCTTCGTCGAGAACCTGGCCCTCTCCTTCTTCCTCGGCATGTGCACCTTCATCGCCGTGTCGAAGAAGATCTCCACGGCGATCGGGCTTGGCATTTCCGTGATGATCGTGCAGGCGATCACCGTGCCGGCAAACAATCTGATCCTGAACTATTTGCTCGCCCCGGGCGCGCTCGCCTGGGCGGGTTTCGAGGAAGTGGATCTCACATTCCTGGGCCTGATCTCCTATATCGGGGTCATCGCTGCGTTGGTGCAGATCCTGGAGATGATCCTCGATAAGTACTTCCCGCCGCTCTACAACGCGCTCGGCGTGTTCTTGCCGCTTATCACCGTGAACTGCGCGATCCTGGGCGGTTCGCTGTTTATGGTGGAGCGGGACTACAACTTCGCCGAGTCGGTTACCTACGGCGTCGCCTCAGGCTTCGGCTGGGCGCTGGCCATCACGGCGATGGCTGGAGTAAGGGAAAAGCTCAAATACTCCGACATTCCCGATGGCCTTCAGGGCCTAGGCATCACCTTCATCACCGCCGGGCTTATGGCCATGGCATTCATGTCGTTCAGCGGCGTGAAGCTCTAACGGGAGGCGCCACGCATGGCGACGTTCGGACTAGGCATCGTCCTTTTCACCCTCATCGTGCTTGCACTCGTGACGGTGATCTTGGCGGCGCGCTCCAGGCTCGTGTCCACGGGCAACGTCAACATTACGATCAACGGGGAGAAGACGATCTCCGTGCCCGCAGGCGGGAAGCTATTGCAGACGCTTGCGGAGCAGAAGCTCTTCGTCCCCTCGGCCTGCGGGGGTGGTGGGACCTGCGCACAGTGCCGGGTGAAGATCCACTCCGGCGGCGGCTCGATCCTGCCGACCGAGGAGAGCCATATCACCAAGCGTGAGGCGTCCTGCGGCGACCGGCTATCGTGTCAGGTCGCCGTCAAGCAGGACATGGAGATCGAGGTTCCCGAGGAAGTCTTCGGAGTCAGAAAGTGGGAGTGCGAGGTCGTATCGAACGAGAACGTCGCCACCTTCATCAAGGCGCTCGTGCTGAAGCTGCCCGAAGGCGAGGACGTCAACTTCCGCGCCGGTGGCTACATCCAGATCGAGGCGCCAGCGCACAAGCTCACCTACAAGGACTTCGAGGTCGAGGAGGAGTACCGGGAGGACTGGGACAGGTTCAATCTGTGGCGCTATGACTCGGTCGTCGATGAGCCGCTGGAGCGCGCCTACTCGATGGCGAACTACCCGGAAGAGAAGGGCATGATCATGCTCAATGTCCGGGTCGCCTCTCCCCCACCAGGCAGCGATGGCATTCCGCCGGGCAAGATGTCCTCCTTCATCTTCAACCTGAAGCCAGGCGACAAAGTCACGATCTCAGGCCCCTTCGGCGAGTTCTTCGCGCGGGAGACCGAGAAGGAGATGGTCTTCATCGGCGGCGGCGCGGGCATGGCGCCGATGCGAAGCCACATCTTCGATCAGCTGAAACGCATCAAGACCGACCGCAAGATCACCTTCTGGTACGGCGCCCGGTCAAAGCGCGAGATGTTCTTCGTCGAGGACTTCGACGGCCTCGCCAAGGATAACCCGAACTTCGAGTGGCACGTCGCGCTCTCTGATGCCCTGCCCGAGGACGAGTGGGAGGGCTACACGGGCTTCATCCACAACGTGCTCTTTGATGAGTACTTGAAGAACCACCCGGCACCCGAAGACTGCGAATACTACATGTGCGGCCCGCCGATCATGAACCAGTCGGTCATCAAGATGCTCCTCGATCTGGGCGTTGACCGCGAGGACATCATGCTGGACGACTTCGGCGGGTGATCGGCGTCCGGACGTAGCCCAACCGGTGGCCCGACACTGCAATCCATCAGGATCGTGTCACCCCCCGGCTCGACCCGGGGGGTCTATCGCCTGAGCGTCGCACCCGCTTCACTGGATCGCCGGGTCGAGCCAGGCGATGACACTGCTCGATCGGGCCTTCACTTTCTCTCTGCCGTGATCTCCCGCCTCGCCATTCCTCGTGCGAAGGCGCGTCAACGTGCCGGGCCTAGAACTGCACCCTCGTGAAGGCGCCGACGGTCAGAGGTTCACCCGTGCGCGCCCGTCCGTTCGCCAGGACTTGGGTACGGTAGCCGTTGTCGAGCAGGTTGCGGGCGTAGAGATACACACCCCAGACATCGGTCTCGTAGCCCAGTTGGGCGTTCAGCAGGAACCGACCATCGGACTTCGTCTCCTCCAAGTTGGCGGCGGTCCCAAAGGATCCGGCAGTGAAGCTCGCGTCAGCGCCCACCACGAACCCATTCTCAAAGCTGTACGATCCCCCAAAAGCGGCCGTGATCGGTGAGGCGTTGGGGAATTCGTTGCCGCTGAAATCATCCTCGCCATCGACGAAATCCAGGAACTCCGTCTCGGCGATGCCGACGGATCCGAAGAGCTCAAGCCCAGGGATCGGCTGGCCGCGAAGCTCCAGCTCACCGCCGAAGATCTCCGACTCGCCTGCATTCACCGTGTTGAAATCGGCGTCGATCCCGCTTGGCCCCAACACATTGACCTGCTGATCCGTCCAACGGGTGTAGAATGCGTTGGCATTCGCCGTGAGCCGCCCACCGAACCATTGCGAGCGCAGCGAGAGCTCAAAGTTCCAAGTGAACTCAGGGTCAAACTCGTTGATCGCACCGGTTAGCGCGTTTCTCTGCGTGCCCCCAGCGCGATAGCCGCGCTGCACGGTGAACCCGGTGGAAAGATCATCGGTCCAGCCATAAACGACACCCACCTTCGGCAGAAAGGCGCTGAAGACTGTGTCGCTCGTCTCTGTGTCCACGGGCGGCAGGGGGAACGACGTCTCAAAGTTCACATCGACGACCGTGGTGTCGGAGAAGTCGACCGCTTCGCGATCATAGCGCCCACCGACGATCACCGAGAACCCCTCAACCACCTCCGGCACCTCGACCTCAGCCTCGCCGAAGATCGCGAGGTTGAGGGTCGAGACCTCACTCGAGATCACGCGGTTCAGGACGCCGCCGGCAGGGGCGGTCGGATCGACGAGGGTGCCCGGCACGACAAGGCCCGAATCTTCGTTCTCCGTCACATCGATGAGGTAGCCGCCGATGACCGCGCTCACGCGATCATCGACATAGCTCAGCGTGATTTGCTGCTCGAAGCTGTCGGTCTTGGCTTCGCGATCGAGAAAACCGAGGGGTGCTGCGGTGAAATCGGAGTCCTCGACACGGTCGTAGTTGCTGATCAGGCCGCTCGTCTCCGACTTGAGCGAGAAGCGATCGTCGAGGTCGTAAGTCATGCGTAGGTTGAAGAGACCGAACTCCGTACCCTCGAAGGCCTCGGTGTCGGAGAAGTTCACCCGCTCCTCTGGGAAGAGCTCATCGACGATCAAATCCTCGCCGCCCATGTTGTTGACGTAGCTGGCGGAAAGGATTGCCGAGAAGTCCTCGGTCGGCTCGAACAGAACCTTCCCTCGCAAGGTGGTCTGCTCACGAAAATCATAGTCGTCGGTGCCGAGTGTCGGGTTGTCGACGAAGCCGTCGGTCTGCAGATGTTCGGCCGAGAAACGCACGGCGAGCGTCTCGTCGATGATTGGTGCATTAAAGGCGACGGCGCCGCCGAAGGTACCGCGCTCAGCGATGTCGCCGCGCCCCTTCAGCTCAAAATCATAGGACGGATCGGCCGACCGGATGACGATGGCGCCAGCGAGGGCGTTGCGTCCCTGCTGTGTCGATTGCGGGCCACGCAGAACCTCGATCTGACCAAGGTCCCAGGTGCTGTAAGGGCCGAAGAATGTCTGCCGATTGTTGGACAGCGTCGCACCATCGACAACAGTCGTGACCAAGAGCCCGATACCGCCGCCACCGACACCACGCTGGTCCACGCCGCGTATCGCAAAGCCCTTCTCGCCAAGGGAACTCGTGACATTCGGTGTCCGCTCGATCACGTCGTAAAGGTCGAAGTCGTCGCGACGCTCAACCTCTTCGCCCGTGATCACCGCGACGCTGGTTTGGCTGTCCTGCAGGCTCCGCGTCTGCAGCTCTCCCTCGACCATGATCTCGTCCATCAGGATCACGGGCTCGTCCTCGGCCGCTGCCGTCGACGAGAGCAGCGCGACGATCACGACGCCGGGGGACGCCCGCCACAGCTCTGCTCGCGTGCTCGTTGGCTTTTCACGCATTTCTGACACTTGCCCTCCCACAAGCCGACGCGCCCCGGGCGGACGGTTTCAATGGGAGATGGCCTTGTCAACGACAGCGGCGCAAAGACGAGCTTTTCGGTCAGAGTTTCAGTGCCGGGGAGGACGGAGGGACATCACGAAGCAGCGGCGCATCCACGCAGCTCGTTTACTCGCCTCAGTAAAGAGCGTTCACTCCGCCGGTTCGGCAAAGGGACGAAGCCGCTCACGATCGAGCCATTCGTAAAGGCGGAGGAGCCAAACGCCACCGATCAGCAATAGGATGTCGATTGTCAGGACCGAGACATCGCCGCGCAGCAGCGCCTCGCTCCAACTCGTCCCACCCATCAGATGGCGGAGGACCGGCAGACCGAGGCAAAGCGCGCCAACCCAGGGTCGCAGCACGTCGCCTGGATCCCGTGCCTTAAGGCCGAGCACAATCGCCATCGCGCAACCGATCAGGAAGCCAGCGGGCGTCCACCACAGCGTGTCGCTGAACTGAAGGGCGATGAAGAAGGCAACCGCGCTCGTCAGCAAGGCGAACGGCAAGCCCCAAAGCGTGATCTCTACCGCCACGCCAAAGCGCCGCCACAGCCGGTCAGCCTCGCGCCGATGGACCCACATCTGCATGCCCGTGCCGATCACGAAGGCCATGGCAAGCCCCATCGCGAGCCACACCGTGCGCGACACGAGCCCGCCGAAATTGCCGAAATGAAGCGGCGCCATCAGCGAGACGACAGCGGAGCCAGCCGAGGGCTCAAGCCCAAGGATCGGCTTTTCCCCGAGGAATGCTCGGCTGACCCCGTCCCACATGAGTGTCGTGCTGGTGAGGTTGCCATCGGCGAAACCATGCGTCGTCGTGACCGACGCCTCCGACGTGCCGTAACCTTCGATCGCCATGCTGATCGGTGGGGCGCCGGCGATCTTGCCGCTCTCCAACACGATGTAGTCGAGGCTGGCGAGGCGCGCAGGCACGACTTCGCTCTGGGCTTCAGGCGGGCCGATTACGGTTGCAATGAGCGCCTCTTGGTCGCCACCGAAGGCCACCATCGCGACGATCGGCACGCCGAGTGAGATGGCGAAGCTGAAAAAGGCACCCGTGAAGGCAAGCAGGATGCTGAAGGGCAACCCCCACGCCGCTGCGAGCACATGACGGTCTCGCCGATCCGACAATCGGCCTTGGGCCCGTGAAGCCGTGAAGAGGTCGCGGATCAGGTGGCGATGCATGACGAGGCCTGAAACCGCCGCCACAAGCATCACCAACCCAAGGATGCCGGTTAGATAAAGCCCAAGATTTCCAGGAACATGAAGGCGGATGTGAAGGTCGACTAGGAACCGCTTCAGCGCATCTTCCTGATCGCGAACGAAGAGATCGACCAGATATCCCGACTTGTGCTCGACCGTCTCGCCCGTAGCGGGATCGACAAAGTACATCTCCGCATAGTCGGTCATGTTCCCGGTCTCGGGATGCCTTTCATGCCGCTGGAAGGACATGCGGACAACCCGCTCATCCGTCGCGGTAACGACGATCTCTTCATGGAATGAAGGGTCGAGTGCGGCCGCCCGTTCCGACACCGCGCGATGCACGAGGCTAGTGATCTGCGGGTTGCCGGAGCCAACCCCCTTGGACCATCGCCCGATTTCATTGTCGAAGACGGCAACTGCTCCGGTCAGAACGACGACGTATAGGAGCAGCCCAAGCACGACCCCTGACCAGCCGTGGATGGCAACCATCCGCTTGGTTCGTGCTTGGTCGAGGCTGATCATTCGCCATATCCCATCATTCTCACCGGTTCTGACCCTTCGGTCATCCGAGGAAGCTAGAGCGCCTTGCAGCCCTTTCCCAAGGATCAGTCAAGATATGAGCTCGACATGTTTGTGATTTCGGTGCGTGTCCATGTCCCTGTGCACCTGCTCTGCGCTGTGGCGCATTCTAGCATTTGATTGGCGTGTGCGTGCATCCCCGGCGACGGGAAGTCGCGCTGGTGCAGGGCTGCAACGGGACTGTGAGCCGAAGACCGCCTGTCGAACGAGGGACACCCCATGACCGGTCATTCAGCACTGCGGTTTGCGTTAACTTGAGCCGGCCAGGCCGACCATCCTGCAGCCAACCGGGTGCAGGGGAAGGGGCGGCTGGCGATGCCAACAGGATCGGTTCGGCGTTCGGCCCTCGTGACAGTCGAGACCGAATGACTGCCCCCAGCCGCTGAGACTGGTCTCGCGCTCAGCGCCCAGATCGACGGCCTTGTCGCTGCCGGCAGCCGTCGTTGCAGCTTTGGCGAAGGCCCCAGCATAGGCCGATGAGACACGACCGGTTCGACGCGCCGAGCCGGGCGCAACCGCATCGCAGACAACGAGGACTGCCGTGGACGTGGAGAATGCAGTTCCCCTCGATGCGACTACCGTCATCGGGGCGGATCTTTCGAAACAGGCGCGCTCAGCAACTCGATGCGCTCCACACTGGTGACGTGCTGTTTCGCTGTGGTCAGACTGGGCCGAGCACCGCCATCGTCGACTGTGCGAGAACAGCCTCTTCGTTCGCGGGCACGATGACGGCGGGGATCGAAGCTGCGGTCGAGATCCGCGCAGCTCCCACCTCGTTCGCAGCCGCATCAAGGCTTAGGCCGAGCCAGCCGAGCCGCGATACGATGCCTGCGCGGATCGGGGCCGCGTTCTCACCGACGCCGCCGGTGAAGACGAGGGCATCGAGCCCGCCGATCTCCGCCGCGATGGCGCCGATCTCCCGCACCGCGCGGTGAACATAGACCTCGACGGCAAAAGCGGCCTCGGGCGCATCCGAGCCGAGGAGCGTGCGCATGTCGTTCGAAAGACCGGAGAGGCCAAGGAGACCGCTGCGCTTGAAGAGCGTCTCGCGCAGTGCTGGAACGTCCATCCCCATCTCTTCGAGCATGAAGAGCACGGCGCCGGGATCGGTCGCTCCCGGCCGTTCCCCCATCACCAATCCATCGAGTGGGGTAAAGCCCATGGTCGTCGCCCGGCTCTGCCTGCCGACCATGCCGCAGAGGCTCGCCCCATTGCCAAGATGCGCGGCGATGACCCTGCCCTCTGCCCGGTCGCCGAGGACCTCCGGCAGTCGATCCGCAATCCATTGGTATGAGAGACCGTGGAAGCCGTACCGGCGCACGCCTGCGTCGCGCACCGCCTTCGGTAGCGCGATCGCCCGCGCGCTGTCCGGCACGCTTGCGTGGAATGCCGTGTCGAAGCAGGCCACCTGCGGGATCGCGGGCCAGATCTTCTCAACGGCGCGGATCGCCGCGATGCCGTGGGGCTGATGGGTGCGGGCAAGCGGGATCAGACGCTCGAGCCCGGCAAGTACGCCAGCATCGACGACCACAGGGGCGGTAAAATCGACACCGCCATGCACGATCCGGTGGCTTGCGGCGATGATCGGCTGCCCGGCCTGCGACGCGATCTGCGGCAGTAGCGCCGAGAGCGCCGTCTCATGCCCCATCGCACCCTCAGCGCCCAGCTCGGCAGGGATACTATCGCCGCCCTCAGGGCGGAGCTTCGCTGTGATCTCAGGCGTGCCGATCCGCTCGATCTGCCCCGTCAGGATCGGGGTCGTCGCATCGGCCGCCGCGAACACAGCGAGCTTGATGCTGGACGAACCCGCATTCACCGTCAGCACGGCGCCATCCACGACAGTCATCGCTCGCCCCCGAAACCGATGCGCCCTATCCGAGCCACAGGATGCCGCCCAAGATGAAGATCGCGATGAAGATCGTCTCACCCACGATCAGCGCGATCGCCGGCCCACCGACTTCGAGAATGCTGCGAAGCGAGGTCTTCATCCCCACGGCGGCGATGGCGATCAGCAGCGCCCAGCGGGAGAGATCGCTCAGCACATCCGCAACAATCACGGGCACCACGCCAACCGAGTTCAACGCCGCGAACACCAGGAACGCGATGACAAAGCCCGGAAGGAGCGGCGGACGGCTCGAAGGTGCCGCGGTCTCCGCCCCCGAGGCACGGATCGCGAGTGCGAAGACCAGGACGACGGGTGCCAGCATCGTCACCCGGATCAGCTTGACGAGGGTCGCCGTCTCCCCGGTCGCATCGCTCACCGAGAAACCGGCACCAACAACCTGCGCCACATCGTGGATCGTGCCACCGAGGAAGACGCCGATAGCCCTTTCGTCGAGCGCGAAGGACTGCACGATGATGGGATAGAGGATCATCGCGATGGTGGAGAGCACGGTCACGCTCAACACCGTGAAGATTAGGTTCCGCTCCGAGTGCTCGTTCTTCGGAAGCACCGCCGCGATCGCCATCGCGGCAGAGGCCCCGCAGATTGCGACCGATCCGCCAGTGAGGAGTGCGAGCCGCCAACCGCGGCCGAGCAGTCGCGCGCCGATGAGGCCGACAAGGATCGTCAAGACGACACCAGTCACGACGAGAATAATCAGCTCTGCGCCGAGGCTCATCAGAAGTTCGACGCTGATCCGGACGCCAAGGAGCGCGACGCCGATCCTGAGAACCGCCTTCGCCGAGAAGCCGATGCCGGCGACGCATCGACCCTCCTCGGCCAGGAAATGAAAGGCGATGCCCAAAAGCAGCGCCATCAGCATCGCAGGCGCGCCGTAATGCTCCGACAGGAACTGTGCGGCTACACCAACGACCGTGGCCACAAGGATACCGGGGGCGAGTTCGCGCCCCTGGTCCTTCAACTTCTCAAGGCTGCTTCTACTCGGCAGAAATTCATTGGCCACGCGCTCCTCCCGTTTTTCATCAGCCTTGCCGGCCCCCGTCTGTCGGGGGGCTCAGAGCCGCGGCTGCTGTGGCCGCATGTCGTCACGGCTGACGCCAGCGACGACGACGGGCTTCTTCATGGCATCGCGACGGAAAGGCTCGCCCTGCTCTTGGTTCAGGACAACCTCGATGAGGGTCGTGACATTGTCCTCCATCTGGGCACGAACGGCCTCGCGCAGGGCCTCCTCCGTCTCAGCCATGGTGTTCACCTGCACACCCTTAAGACCGCAGGCATCGGCGACCTCGGCATAATTCACACCCAGATTGAGCTCGGTGCCGACGAAGTTGTCGTCGAACCAGAGCGTGGAGTTCCGCTTCTCGGCACCCCACTGATAATTCCGGAAGACGATCATGGTGATCGCGGGCCAGTCACCGCGACCGCAGGCCGTCAGCTCGTTCATCGAAATGCCAAAGGCGCCGTCGCCGGCAAAGCCGATGCATGGCACATCGGGGCAGCCGATCTTTGCACCCAGGATCGAAGGCAGGCCGTAGCCACAGGGGCCGAAGAGACCCGGCGCGAGATATTTCCGCCCCTTGTCGAACATCGGATAGGCGTTGCCGATGGCGCAGTTGTTGCCGATGTCGGTCGAGAGGATCGCATCGTCCGGCATCGCCGACATGATCGCGCGCCAAGCCTGACGGGGCGACATCCGCTCCGGCTCACGGTCGCGGGCACGCTGGTTCCAAGTGACGCCCTCGTCGCTGTCGTCCTCATGATCCATGGAGGTCAGTTCCTGCGCCCAGCGCGAGCGAGCGTCGGCGACCATATCCATGCGCGCCTTGCGAGCGCCCTCGTCGATCGTGTCCGGCATCTCGGCCATGATCTGCTCCGCCACCATGCGCGCATCGCCCTGGATGCCGACGGCGACCCGCTTAGTCAGCCCGATCCGGTCTGCATTGATGTCGACCTGGATGATCTTCGCGTCCATCGGCCAATACTCGGTCTGATAGGCAGGGAGCGAGGAGAAGGGATTGAGCCTGGTGCCGAGCGCGAGGATCACGTCGGCCTTGGCCATCATCTCCATGCCCGCCTTTGATCCGTTGTAGCCCAGCGGCCCGCAGGAGAGCGGATGGCTTCCGGGAAAGGCATCATTGTGCTGGTAGTTGCAGCAGACCGGCGCACCAAGACGTTCGGCCAGTGCGGCCGAAGCCGGGATCGCGCCCGAAAGCACCACGCCCGCGCCATTAAGGATCACCGGATGCTTGGCCGAGGCAAGAAGCGCCGCCGCCTCCTTGATGCCCCGCTCAGAGCCGCGCGGATGCTCGATATCCACGATCTGCGGCAGATCGATATCGATCACCTGGGTCCACATATCGCGCGGCACATTGATCTGCGCCGGCGCCGAGCCGCGATGGGCCTTGGTGATGACGCGGTTCAGGACCTCGGCAATGCGCGAGGCATCGCGAACCTCTTCCTGATAGCAGACACAATCGGCGAACATCCGCATCTGCTGCACTTCTTGGAAACCGCCCTGCCCGATCGTCTTGTTAGCGGCCTGAGGCGTGACCAACAGAAGCGGCGTGTGGTTCCAATAGGCGGTGATGATCGGGGTCACGATGTTGGTAATGCCGGGGCCGTTTTGCGCGATCGCCATCGACATCTTGCCCGTCGCCCGGGTGTAGCCGTCGGCCGACATGCCGGCGTTCACCTCATGGGCGCAGTCCCAAAACTTAATGCCCGCTGCGGGA
>JBCDFC010000163.1:0-11328 GCA_039178805.1 Pseudomonadota bacterium
TCAAATCGCAACAGCAAATCGGCCACGCGTCTGCGTAAACCGCGATACGGAAAGCTCGTCACGCCTCAACTGGTTTCCGCCGCCCTCGGGCCCGGCGCAAGGATGGCCGCGCCGTGCAACCAAAGAGCAGGGCCGGGCCCCTCATGAATTGTCGCAATCAACCGCCCCAATCGGCCCCAACCGTCACCCGCGGGAGGATACCGCCGATCGCGAGGATCGCCGGCGACCCCAGTTCCTGCGCGACCTTGGGCAGCCTGCCTAGAGTGGTGAAAACCGTGGAGGAGCCCGCCATGCCGACCGAGGAGAAAACCGCCGCCGGTGTCTCTGCGGGCAGCCCTCCGCGCTCGAGCCGTCTGCAGATCTCGGCGACGCGCGCAACGGCCATGTAGATGAGAAGCGGTTGGCCGAGGCGGGCCAATGCCTCCCAATCCAGCGCGCCCGGTCCCGGCTCCAAGCTGTGGCCCGTTGCGATCACGATTGCTCGGTTAACGCCGTCGACAGTCGCGGGGATGCCGGCCCCCGATAAGGCCGCCAAGCTGACAGTGACGCCTGGAACGGCCCGCCACGCAACACCCGCTTGATTGAGCGCTGCGATCTCTTCTGCCGCCCGGCCGAACAGCAACGGGTCGCCGCCCTTCAGCCGCACAACGCGACGCCCTTCGAGCGCGAGCCGAACCAGCATGGCCGAGATCGCCGGTTGCTTGATCGACGGCTGCCCTCCCCGCTTCCCGACAAAGTGCCGTTCGGCAGTCGATCGCGTCAGATCCAGGACGCGCGGATCGACAAGAGCGTCATGCACGACCGCATCGGCCTCACCCAAGACCTTCGCGGCCTCAAGCGTCAAGTACCGAGGATCGCCGGGCCCGGCACCCAGCAAGCAGACCGAACCTGGCTCTAGCCGAGGCACTTTATCGGCGATTGCAGCGATCCTTGCGATGTCCATGCGCGCTCCTCTCAGCGCGCATAGCACCGTGCGGGTCGATGCGGTCAACCCTTGGCGACCGCGCCCTCCCCGGCTTCGATCAGTGCGGCTTCCGGCAACCGAGAGAGCGGCATCTCCCGCTCAACAGCCCCGATCTTGAGGGCCTCTTTCGGCATGCCATAGACGACCGATGTCGCCTCGTCCTGGCCAAGCGTGACGGCACCGGCCTCTCGCATCTCCAACATGCCCTTCGCCCCGTCGGCACCCATGCCCGTCATGATGACGCCGACCGCGTTCTTGCCCGCCCAACGCGCGACCGAGCGAAATAGCACATCGACCGATGGCCGATGGCGGGAGACGAGCGGCCCTTCGCGAAGCTCGACGCCGTAGACCGCGCCACTCCGCTTCAGCAGCATGTGCTGATTGCCGGGCGCGATGTAGGCATGCCCGGCCAGCAACCTCTCGCCATCTTTGGCCTCCTGCACCGAGATTGCGCAGAGCCCGTCCAACCGGCGTGCGAACGCTGCCGTGAACTGCTCGGGCATGTGCTGCACGATCATGATGGGCGGCGCTGCCGAGGGCATGTTCTCCAGGAAGAAGCGGATGGCCTCCGTGCCCCCCGTCGAGGCGCCGACGGCGATCACCTTCTGCGTGGTCTGCACCATCGACGACCTCGCCGGCCGTAAGGGCCTAGTAGGGGCGGCGCTTGCGGTAGCGCTTGCGACGGCGCTTGCCATGGGGCGGCTCGGCGATGGGGGCGGCCGCAGACGCGAAAGCCTAGCGCGCGCCGCGGCCTTTACCGCATCGCAGATCCGGATCCGGCTCTCCTCGATGAAACCGCGCACGTCGTGCCGCGGCTTGCAGATCACGTCCACAGCGCCCGCAGCCAGGGCCTCGGCCAAGGTTTCCGTGTTCGCGCCGACCAGCGTCGAGCACATGACGACGGGTATCGGGTGCTGGCTCATCAGCTTCTGCAAGAACGTCACGCCATCCATGCGCGGCATCTCAACGTCCAGCGTGATGACATCCGGTCGCTCACGCCGAATACGCTCCGCCGCGACGAAAGGGTCGCCCGCCGTGCCCATAATCTCCAGTTCCGGATCCGATGACAGGATCTCGCTTAACGCCTGTCGAACCACGGCGCTGTCGTCGACGATCAACACGCGATGGGGAGAACTCATGGCTCAGATCCTGCGGTAGATGGCGGCGCCCTCCTGGCGCAAGGAAGGCACGTCATTGCCCAAGCTCTCGGTATGGCCCGTGTAGAGGACGCCACCCGTGCGCAGCCTTGAGACGACGCCCGCGACCGCCTTCAGCCGGTCCGCGGGTTCGAAATAGATCAGAACATTTCTCAGAAAGCAGATATCGGCCATGAAGGACGGGGCTGTTTGCAGCGACAGCAGGTTGGCCTGCAGAAATCGGGCCCTCTCCCGCAACTCAGGCACGATGCGGTAAAGCGAGGGCTCCTTCGGGCTCGCGCCACGCCGGCGGAGCAGGTACCGCCGCGCCATCTCATCTGGAATGCCGACGATCTCGTCCTCTGCGAAAACCGCGTTTTCAGCACGGCGCAGGATCCGCGCCGAGATATCGGTACCGACGCCGCGACAGTCGCTCCGAAGCCCGCGCTCGCTCGCCCAGGACTGCACGGCCATCAGTGCAGACCAGAGTTCCGCACCGGTGGAGGAGGCAGCACTCCATATCTCCAACGGCCGTGAGGACACGCCGGCAGCATGCCGTTCCGGCAGAACAACGCTCTGCATGTGCTCATAGTGGCGGCGTTCTCTAAAGAAGCTGGTCGTATGGGTCGCGACCGCCTCAACGAGGTGGCGGCGCTCCGCTTCGGCACCCGGGCCACTCAGCTTCGCGATATAGTCAGCGAAGCGCTCGCAACCCGTCTCGCGAAGGCGCGGCCCAAGCCGCAACCGAAAAAACTCGCCCCGCGCATCGCCTAAGCTTACCCCTCCGGCGCGCTGCGCGATTTCGGCAAGGGTAGAGGCTTCGGACGCGCTGATCTCAGGGGCACCTCCGGTAAGCGCACCTGCGCCAAGTGCAGCAGGCCCGCGTTGGGAGACACTCTCCTCGCCGGTCGCTGCCGCTGCTCGCTCACCCCCCCGGCGCATCGCGGTCAATCGAAGGCAAACGGGTCGTCGGCCGGCTGGCCGAGCACACGTTCGATATCGAGCAGCATCACCATCGTGCCCGCGATCCGCGCGATGCCGATAACCGCACCGTTCTCTGGCCCTCCTTTGGGCACCGGCTCGACCTCGGACGGGCGGATGCCCACGACGTCGAGCACCTTCTCCGCCGTCACGCCAAGTGGGCGGGGCGGATCACCGATCTGCAGGATCACGAGACGGCTGTCCTCCGCCGGATCGCCACCCATCCCCATCCCGAGCGGCCCGGCGAGATCTGCAAGCACCACGCTCTCGCCATCGATATCCACCACACCTTCCACGCCATGCGCTGCCTGCGGCAGGCGCGCAATCGGCAGTGGATCGTGGATACGGCGCACCTTCGTTACCGGAATCGCGAAGACCTGCCCCGCGAGCTCGATCGTCAGAAAGCTCGGCGCTGCCTCGCCGCCGCTGCTCGGATCAGCGCCGCGATCCATGGTTTCCAAGACCTCTTGCACCTAGCACCCTCCTCATCGGGAAAGATCGTTGGCGGCAGTCGCGACCGCCCTTACTGCCGCTCGAAGTCATCGTCCGAGAACAGCGCGTCCTCCAGCTCGATGACGACGCCACCGGATGGGCTCTCAGTCTCTGCTACCGTCGTCGCAGACGCCGCTGCGACCGCTGCCGGCGCAGCGGCTGCCATCGGCACCGGTTTGCTTGAAGCTTGGCCAACGGTGGGCCGGGATCGCGGAGCCGAAGGTGGCCTTGCCGGCGCAGTATTGGATGGTGTCGCCGCTTTACTCGACGGCGCGGTGGCACCGCTGACCTGCCCGCCGCCAGCAGCGCCGAGCGCAGCGTTGGCCGCTGCGACAGTTGCCGGCCTGCCCAAACGCGAGATGGGTGACGACCTCTCCCGTGCCTCACCGGCAGGCGCGCTTGGTGAAGTCACCGGCGCCTTTCTCGCAATAGTCCGGCCATCGTTCATGCTGGGTCCCGCATTTACAGAGATCGCAGCCTCGAGCCGTCGGACAGCGCTCGTCAGCGCACTCGATGTTTCGACACTCTCAACGAGCACCTTCCTTAGGGCAGCCTGATTGGGCGGGCTCGCTTCCGGTCCTTTGAAACCAGGTGTCCGCACCGCTGAGCGATCGGCCAGGAACTGTGCCGTTTGCGCCATCGCGGGTTCGAGCCCATCGAGGATACCGCCAGCCCGGCGCGCAACTTCCAGCGTTTGCGTCGACATCTCCCCGATCTCAACTGCTGCCGCCCTGCTACGCTCAGAAAGCTTGCGCACTTCGCCGGCCACCACTGAGAAGCCCCGGCCATGGCTGCCCGCACGGGCCGCTTCGATCGCCGCGTTTAGCGCCAGGAGATCTGTCTGGCGCGCGATCTCACCGATCACCCCAATACGCTCCGAGATGCGCTCGATCGCGGCAAAGGCCTCATTCATAGCGACCGTGCCTTGGCCGACCTCGCTCGCCGCCCGCCGCGCCGACAGTTCGACCTCTGCGAGCCTCGCCTCCCAGGCGTCCTCATCCGAAGCTTCGATCGATGACGCCTCCGCCGAAACAGCCTCGTCACCCAGCGAAGCGGCTTCCTGCGCGCTCTCACCCAGACGCTCGGCCAGCGTCGCGAGCTCAGCGGTGAGCCCGCGCAGAGGGGCGAGTTCTGTTCCCGTCGTGCCCGGTCTGGATGTATTGTCGATCATCCGCCCGGTCTTTGCCGTCAGGACACTGGCGGGCGCCTCGGCAGGAGGCTGTTTGGATGCAACAGCGTGACCATCGACCCTGCCAAACAATGCGCAAGCCGCGAGGAGCGCGCCGAGCAGGAAGGCCAAGGCGCCCACAAAGATCGCACCGCTCTCAAGCGTACCGCTCAGCGCCTGAAGCGACGCTACATGGTTTGTCGTGCCGAAAGCGGTCGATGCTTCAGCGTCAATCGCGCCGAGCAGCGCCTCTGCCTGATCCGCCTGGATACGGAGAAAAAAGACCAGGCTTGCCAGACAAACTGGCCCCAGCGACCCGACCAACAACAGCGCGCGATATCCTCGCATCACACCGCTCGCGCCATGTCGGTCTGCGTACCGCGCTCGCCCACGATCTCCGAAGGCGCGAAGAGCGCATGGGTGTCGAGCACAATAATGAGCCCACCATCGAGCCGCGCCACGCCGCGCACAAGTTCGGGCGGCCAGGAGGCGCCCTGCTCGGGCAGTGGCATCAGAGCCGCGAGATCGATCTCGGCGACCTCCTCCACCGCCTCGGCCTCAATTGCGAGCCGCATAAGCAAGCCGCCTTGCTGCACCTCGAGCACGATCATCCGAGCACCTGACGCGCGCTCGCCCCTTGGCCCCATCCCGAGACGGGAGCGAATATCGATGACCGGTGCGATTGCGCCGCGCACATTCACAAGCGATGGCGCGTGCCGCGGTGCACCGGGCACTGTCGTCTCGTCGATCGGATCGACGATCTCATCCACCTCTGCCACCGGAACGGCAAAGGCCTCTCCGGCAAGGCGCATAACCAGCATTGTCTCCGGCGCGCCGGCTGCGGCCTGTGCCCCTGCCACACTCGCATCCGCCAGCGCGATCTGGTCTTGGTTCGGGTCAATCATGGCCTGCCCTTTCTCATTCACAGTTTTCGCGCCCGCAAAGACTGAGGCAGCTCAGGCTGCGGCGCCGTGAACGCTTTCGCCGGCATGCGGCATCGAGAAATGCGATGTGAGCGGTGCGTTCGGCACTGGCAGACCGGCCACGTCGAGGATCAACGCCACGGCGCCATCGCCGAGAATGGTTGCGCCGGAAACGCCCGGTATCTGCTTGTGATAAACACTGAGCGTTTTGATCACGGTCTGGTTCTGGCCGAGGATGTCGTCGACCACGAGCCCGATGCGTCGACCGCTCGCCCGAACGATCACGACGCGGCGCGCATCCGCTTCGCCCGGCTCCGTTCCGAAGAGCTCGGCCAGATCGCGATAAGCAACGAGGCTTTCGCGCAGCTCGATCATCCGGCGGCCGCTGTCATGGGCGACCGGCGCGAACTCGGTACATTCCTCGACGACATCGAGCGGGATGACGAAGACCTGCCGGCCCACGCGCACTAGAAAGCCATCGATGATTGCCAGCGTCACGGGCATGAAGAGCGTGATCTTGGTGCCCTGCCCGCGCTCGGAATGGACGGCAATCTTGCCGCGCAACCCGTCGACCGCGTTGCGCACTGCGTCCATGCCGACACCTCGGCCCGAGACGCTGGTCAGCGCCTCCGCCGTCGAGAAGCCCGGCGCGAAGATGAGATCGTGGATAGCCGCGTCGCTCGGCCGCTCGTCGGGCCCGAGCAGCCCGCGTTCCACAGCCTTGAGACGGATCGCTTCGGTATCGAGCCCGGCACCGTCGTCCGAGACGGAGATTAGCACTTCGCCGCCTTGCTGCGCGGCTTCCAGCGTCACGGTTGCGACGGCGGGTTTGCCGGCCGCGCGGCGGGCATCGACCGTCTCGATGCCGTGATCCATCGAGTTGCGGATCATGTGCACCAGCGGCTCGGACAGGCGGTCGATCACATTTTTATCGATCTCCGTTTCGCCCCCGCGGGTGACGAGCCGAACCTCCTTACCGAGGCTCGTGGAAAGATCGCGCACGACGCGGCGGAACTTCGCGAAGACAATCTCGATCGGCAGCATGCGAAGCGAGAGCGTCGTATCCCGCAAACCGGTGATGAAACGCTCCACCTCCTCGACGACGCTGACCAGCGCTTGATCGGCGAGCCTGTCCGCCACCTGCCGCAGGCGGGACTGAGCGATCACGAGCTCGCCCAATTGATCCATCATTTCGTCAAGGCGGATTGCGGGAATACGGATGCTTTCCGCCCCCTCGCTCGGCGCACGAGGCTGGGCACCGCTAGCCGGTTGCGGAGCGACCGGCGCTGGAGCCTTCGCCGCTTGGCTGGCAGTTGCCTCCTTCGCGGCCGGTACCGAGGACGCCTCGGCGGCCGGCAGTTGCGTTTCCTCCTCGGTCTCGACGCGCTCTTCGATCGAAAGCTCCGCGTCATCGGCGAAGATAAAGACCGCTTCCACCGCCGATCGCGGTTCGCTCGTCGTCAGAACGACATGCCAAGCCAGGTGACAGAGCGTCGGATCGAGGGTCTCGAGCGGGGGCAACATCTCCGCGTCGAGCGCGACCTCGACCCCGCCAAGCTCCGCCAGCTCCTTGATGAGGAGTTCCGGCCGCATGCCTTGCTTGAGCGAACCCGGAGCAGGGCGGAAATGGATGTCGAAGACCGCCTCGCGCCGCTCTCCCTGCGCCACAGCCTCAGATGCTTGCCCTCCAGAAGCGGCTGGGGCCGCAGCGGCGCTGCCGGTCAGCTCCGTCAGGCGCGCGACGATCTGTGCTGCAGCTGGTCCTGGATCGGCAGCCGCCCCGCCGCCATCCGGCCCGAGATCCAAGAGCGACAACATCTCGTCGCGCGCCGCGAGCGAGACGTCCACCAGCGCCGCGTTGACCGAGAGCCGGCCAGAACGCACTTCATCGAATGCGGTCTCGAAATGATGCGTGAAGGCGGCCAACCGGTCGAAACCGAACATCGAGCCCGAGCCTTTGACCGTGTGCAGCGCCCGGAAGACGGCGTCGACTTGCTCCTGATCGGCACCCGACTCAAGCTCCAGAAGCTGGCGCTCCAAAGCCTCCAGCAGCTCGCGCGCTTCTTGGATAAAGCTCTCAGCCGCCGCAGAAAGTTCCGTACCCATCGGCGTTACCCCTTTCGCCTGCTTGACTGACCGCTTGCCGAGCGGGGCTTTGCCGACCGGCGCGCGCCGGGTTTCGCCTTCTCTGCTGCCGTATCGGGCGCCCCATCCTCCACCGCACGCCGCGTTGCGAGGGCGAGTTGCAGCGCAGGGATGTTCGCAGGCTCAGGTTCGAGCACGACTGTCTTGATGCGATGGCTCGCCACCTCGCCCACAAGCGCCAGCAGCTTCTGGCGCGCAGGCTCCGCATCGGCGACCCGCATCTCGCCATCGATGACGACGCGTGAGCCGCGCGACTGCTTCACGAGCCGGACCGCATCGCAGTCGACCTCGGGCGTGTCCGCCTCGAGCGGTGCGCCGGGTGCCGAGGGCGTGGGCTCCGCTGCCATGGGATCGGTCATCGTCACGCCCTCGCCTGCTCTACGCCCGTGTCGGCACGCGCCGACTCCATCCCCCGCACCCTGCCCCGGCGATGCTGAAGCTGCGGTTGACCGTTATGGTTAAGAAGCCACTGCTTTGCGGCTCGCGGCCATCTCCCGCGCGAACGGCCCCTCGCGGGCCGGCACGACTTCGGAGAAAGAGAGCCAGGCCGCGAAGCTTTCCGCAGGCTCGGGCCGTGCGACCGCAAAGCCCTGGAAGGCGTCGCAACCCGCTTCGCGCAGAAGATCGAGCTGCGCCCGCGTCTCGACTCCCGTCGCCATGACCGGCAGATCGAGGGAGCGCGCGAGCGCCACAAGGCCCTTCAAAAGCGCCAAGCCATCGGCATCCTGGCCGAGCTGCCCGACCAGGCCGCGATCGAGTTTCACAGCACTCGCCGACATCGCCGAGACGGTGCTGAGAGAGACCTCGTCGCGGCCGAAGCGATCGACGAAGATCGGCCGCCCAGCACCCGCCAGCGTGCCCAGCCCCTCGCGGGCCAGGGCACTGCCACGGCCCGTCGCGGCCATCTCGCTCGCCTCGACCCCAAGCTGCCAGGGCTCGAGCCCCGCCGCGCTCGCCGCACGCGCCAGCCGGTCGGGGAGATCCCGCAGCCTGAGCTCGCCGGCCCCAAGATTGAGGGTCACGAGCGGCACGGCGACGCCTGCGCGCTGCCAGTCCGCGACCGCCGCCGTCACAAGGCGCATGATCTCGGTGCTGATCCGCTCCGCCAGGCCGTTTCGCTCAGCCGCCGCCAGGAACTCCTCCGGCGCCACGTCGCCAAGTTCCGGATGACGCCAACGGGCCAATGCCTCGGCCGCGACGACACGGCCCGAGGGCAGCTCCACGGCGGGCTGGAACCAGACCTCGATCCGCCCCTCAGCACTCTCACCAGCCGGATCGAGCGCCTTGAAAAGCGCCAAGGCCAGGCGCGATTCGGCCTCCTGCGCCTCACGCAGGCTCGCATCGAACACGGCGTACCGGCCGCGCCCCTCCTCCTTGGCCACATAGGTCGCGAGATCGGCGTCCGAGAGCACGCGCTCAGGATTGCGCGGGCCATCCGCCCCACCGCCGCGCGCGATGCCGATCGAGGCGCCGATCTGGCAACGGTTCCCTTCGTAGTCGATCGGCTGCGCCGCAATCTCCACGATGGCGGCCGCGATCGCTTCCGCCTGGGCCGCCTTCTCGCCCCATAGAACGACGCAGAACTCATCGCCGCCCGTGCGACACACCGCGGCGCCCTCAACCTCGCCCGGCGCCGTCTCCGCTGCGGCCATAAGGCTTTCTAGATCGAGCGTGTCGCTGCTTATGCAGGCCGACATTCTCTCGGCCGAAACCGCCAGAACATAGTCGCCTGCATCATGGCCCAGCGTGTCGTTCACCGCCTTGAAGTGATCGAGATCGACGTTGAGCGCGGCGATCTCCTCCGACGTGGAACTCAGTTGCTCCGACATCAATCGGGTCAACCCGCGACGATTGAGAAGCCCCGAGAGCGCATCGCGAAACGCCAGCCGCTCCATATCCTCGGCAAGACGCTTCGTCCGCAGATTGCCGTGCCGGAAAAGCATCGAAGCCGCGCCCAAGATCGCCAATGTATGGGCCACGAGGAAGATGCCGAGCCCTACCCAAGTTGGCGTGCCACCGCGCCCAAAGGCGATCACGCCGCTGATCGCGATCAATCCAATCGAGATCGCAGCAAGCGCGAGCCGGAACCCCGCCGGGCTCTCCGCTGTCGGCAGGCGGGCGTAGAGGGAGGCAAGCCGCGCCTCCAAGACCTGGCCGATCGGTTCTGCGGGGGCCGCGGACTGCCCTGTTTCTGGTGCGCCATCGACATCGGCCACCGCGTCTCCGGCCATGTCGGTCAAGGCGGCGGCATGGAGGACCCGCTCCTCCTGCATGGTGTAGAGCGCCTCGAGCCAGGGGGGCGGGGCGGCCGCGATGGGCGCGCTTGCCTCGGGCTCGACCGCGCTTGCCGCCTCGCGCAGTGCCTCGGCCAGCGTCCCGAGCGGGGCGATCGCGACTTCCTCGGCTGCGACTAGCGCCTCCCGCGAGGCATCGACCGATGCGTCCGGCCACGCCTCCACCAGCGCGTCCAGCGCGTCCGTAAGATCCTTCGCCGCCGCCGCGTTCTCATCACGCCGGTCGAGGATGTCCTCGGCCAGGCCAGAAAGCTGCCGCGCGACGACCTGACGTATCGCGGCGCGTTCCCCGTCATCCGACCACGCGGCCCCGCTGCCGTCGGGCGCCTCGGCGTTCGCACAGCTCTCCAAGGCGATTCGCACATGGTCGATCCGCTGCGCCGCCTCGTCGGCCACTTGCAGCACACCGCTCAGCCTTTGTCGCGCGCGCGCCGCAGTCGCAGCCTTCTCCGACGCAGCCTCTGGCACATCCGCGCCCGCATCCGCGATATCGCGCGCCAAGCTCGAGACCGCGCGCCTTAAGCTTCGCGCCGGCGCGTCGATCGCTGCAAACACTGTCTCCAGCTGCCCCGCGAGCGCCGTCGCCTTCTCTGCCTCAGCCGCCCCAAACGGCGCCTCCCCAAACGGCGCCTCCCCGGCCGCGCCGTCCCGTTTCACCGCCGCGTTCCCATGATCGCCCATGACACCCCTCCATCCATCGGTCCGACGTCCCAGCCGGACACGCAACTTCCCCGCCTTCAGTAGACAGAAAGGGTTGCCGATTTATCCGCATGGGGTTCGCGGGTCCGGACCGCGGGGGAATGAACGCTGGCAGGAGCGCCCAATGAGCAGGACGATACTGACCGTTGACGACAGCCGCAGCATCCGCGCTGCGCTTCGCGAGACGCTTGAGGAACTTGGATTCGACGTCCTTGAGGCGGAAGACGGCGTCCACGGCTTCGAGGTCTTGTCGGCGAACGAGGTCGATCTGCTGATCACCGACCTCAACATGCCGAACATGAACGGGTTGGATCTGATTCGAAAAGTACGGGCCGAGCCACGCTATGAAGGGCTGCCCGTCGTGATGCTGACGACCGAGAATCAGCCCGACAAGATGAAGGAGGGGCGCGAAGCAGGCGCCTCGGGTTGGATCGTTAAGCCCTTCAACGAGCTGCAAATTGAGATGATCATCAAGAAGTTCGCCATCGCCTGAGGCGCCCTCGGCTCTCGCGTAGGCCCGGAGGGA
>JBCDFC010000164.1:0-11258 GCA_039178805.1 Pseudomonadota bacterium
CGGCTTAGGCTCGCCCCATCGGCCGATTGATGAGGTGGATTGATGAGCGAAGACGTGCCGGGCGGAGCCGCGTTACGCGCCCGCCATAGCGAGATCTATTCCAAGGCGGCAGCAGCCTATGATGCCCACCGCTCGGGCAAGTTCTTTGAGCGACCCTGGCTCGAGCGGCTTCTCGAACATGTGCCGAAGGGCGGGCGGGTACTCGATCTCGGATGCGGCGCGGGACTGCCGATCACCGGTCATCTGGTCGAGGCGGGGTTCACCGTCACGGGGCTCGATTTCGCACCCGGCATGCTCACGATCGCGCGCGAACGGCTCCCCGATGTCACGTTCATCGAAGCGGATATGCGTACACTGGATCTCGGCTCTCGCTTCCACGGGATCGTCGGCTGGGACAGCTTCTTCCACCTTACGGCCGAGGAACAGCGGGCCCTGATCCCACGCCTCGCCGAACACTTGGAGCCTGGCGGCGTGGTCTTGCTCACGGTCGGCGACAAGGAAGGCGAAGTGACGGGGACGGTCGAGGGCGAGACGGTCTTCCATGCGAGCCTCGCCCCATCGGGCTATGCGCTTGCTTTCGAGGCAGCGGAGATGGAGGTCACGGAATTCGTCGCCCGCGACGCCGCCTGCGATTTCCACTCGGTCCTCCTCGCGGTCCGACGCTGATAGAACGCCCGCCCCGGCGCCCCCGACCGCATATCCGCTCAGTGCCCGGTCGCTCTCCCTCAGGACGACCGATGACGACTTGTCCGTAGCGGTAAAGGGCGACTAGGCGACCCTTGGTGGCGACCCCGCGACCACTCACTGGGCTGTCCCTCAACCCGCTCGAACGCGCCGCACCACGCCTTCGCAACCCGGCAGCGCCGCAGGTGTTGCGTGGCGACGCCTACCAGCGTTCGGTCATTCTTTACCGTCGAATGCCTACCATGACGTGGGTGGCGGCGCTTGGGGGCGTTTTCACGGCCGTCACGAAACTCCGCCAGATGAGCTGAGCACACGACCTGAGTTCTCGGTCACAGGAGCCATTGCGGAGCGGTGCGTCAGCAACTCTCGGGCACCGGCGGCGCACCGCCAGACCGGCGGCCGACCCTTCGGCATCGTTTTCGTCATCGCCCGTCGTGGCCCGGCGATCCGCTGCGGCAGTTCCCGAGTGCCGATGCTCGATCCCTTAGAGCGTCTTCTGGCCTGAAGCGCTCACGGGGGATGTGTCGTTGCCGGGCTTGACCCGGCAATCCAGCGCCAGCGGCGATAGATGCCCGGGTCGAGCCCGAGCATGACATGAGCATCTGAGGTCGAGAGGCGCTCTCGTCGCGTCATCGAACCACGGGATCGTCCAGATGGTTCTGTCATGCCGGACGATGCTCTAGCCTCTCCTCAGGATCGCGATGGGAGAAGCGGATGACCGATGCGGTGGACTGGTCGAAGGGGGCGGCTTGGCAGCGTGGGCGGGTCGTGCCCATTGGCGAGGCCTCGGTTGCGGTCACCGATTGGGGGCTGACCCATTCAGACATCACCTATGACGTGGTCATGGTGATCGACGGCGCGTTCTTCCGCCTCGCCGATCATCTCGACCGGTTCGAGGCCTCGATGGCGGCGCTCCACCTTTCACCGGCCGAGGATCGCGCGGCGATGACCGAGGCGCTCCAGGCGATTGTCGCGGCCTCGGGGCTCAGGCGGGCCTATGTCTCGATGGTCTGCTCACGCGGCGCACCGCGCGTCCCCGGCACCCGGGATCCCAGGCTCTGCGCCAACCACTTCTTCGCTTGGTGCGTGCCCTACGTGCATGTGATCCCAGAGGAGGTGGCGGCGCGCGGGGCGCATTTGCATGTGGCGACCGGCGTCCGCCGGATCGGGGAGGATGCGGTCGATCCGAGGGTGAAGAACTATCACTGGGGCGATTTTACCGCCGGCCTGTTCGAGGCCTATGATCATGGGGCGGACACGGTCCTGCTCACCGCGGCCGACGGTACCGTGGCGGAGGGGCCGGGCTTCAACGTCTTTGCGGTGCGTGAGGGACGTCTCCTCACCCCCGCTCGGCACTGCCTCCAAGGGGTCACGCGCCAGACGGTGCTGGAGGCCGCGGCCGAGGCCGGGCTCGCGACTGAGATCCGCGATATCCCGCTGCCTGAGTTCCTGGAGGCCGAGGAGATCTTCACGGCCACCTCGGGCGGTGGGCCGGTCGCGGCGGTGCGGGTCGGTGAGCGCATCTACGGCAATGGTGCGGAAGGCCCGGTGACGGCGAGATTGCGCGATGCCTATTGGTCCATGACCCGACGCCCCGCGCTCCGCACGCCGGTCGCGTACCACCTGGCGCCTGCCCACGAGTGACATCGCGGGGACGGTCGCGCCCGAGCGTTGCTGCACTGCACTTGTGATCACGTCGCGATTCCCGCATGGTCCGCCAGACGCGAAGCAGCGGGGAGCCACGCGATGTCAGAACCCGGGGTGTTGGCCGAGATGGCCCCTGTGTTCCGACGTGTACTGTTGAAGCTTTCCGGCGAAGCACTGATGGGAGATCAGGGCTTCGGGCTGCATCCGCCGACCCTCAAACGCATCGCCGAAGAGGTGAAGCGCGCCCAGAACGCTGGCACCGAAGTCTGCCTTGTCATCGGCGGCGGCAATATTTTCCGCGGCCTTTCCGGTGCGGCACAGGGCATGGACCGGGCCCAGGCTGACTATATGGGCATGATCGCGACGGTGATGAACGCGCTTGGCATGCAGTCGGCGCTGGAGAATCTCGGCTGCCATACGCGCGTCCTCTCAGCGATCCCGATGGACACGGTCTGCGAGCCCTATATCCGCCGCCGCGCCATCCGCCATCTGGAGAAGGGGCGCGTTGTGATCTTCGCGGCCGGCACCGGGAACCCCTATTTCACCACCGACACGGCGGCGACGCTTCGCGCGATGGAGATGCATTGCGACGCGATCTTCAAGGGCACGAATGTCGACGGCGTCTATGACAGCGACCCCAAGAGCAATCCTGCGGCGCGGCGCTATGAGGCGGTGAGCTATGACGATGTTCTCAGGATGAACCTGAGGGTTATGGACGCCTCTGCCATCGCGCTTGCCCGCGACAACGATCTGCCCATCATCGTGTTCTCGTTGGGAGAGCCTGGCTCGATGACCGATGTGCTCAACCGGCGGGGCCGTTTCACCACGGTCGGCCCGGTTGCCACGGCCTGAATAGCCTCCTTTTCCACCATTGCGTTTGCGATCCCGCCATTCGGAGCTTATGACGCTGTGCGCCCAATCGGGTGCGAACGAGCGGAAGAGAAACGAGAGCCAGAGCCATGGCCGACGAAGACGACCTCGACATCGATATGGATGCACTACAGCGCCGCATGGACGGCGCCTTCAACAGTCTGAAAGGCGATTTCTCTACCCTGCGCACCGGGCGCGCCTCGGCCAGCATGCTGGATGCGGTGCAGGTGGAGGCCTATGGGCAGATGACGCCCGTCAACCAAGTAGGCACCGTGAACGTGCCCGAGCCGCGGATGGTGACGCTGAATGTCTGGGACAAGTCGCTGGTCAACGCGGTGGACAAGGCGATCCGGACCTCGGGCCTCGGCATCAACCCGGTGATGGACGGTACGATCCTTCGCCTGCCGATCCCCGAATTAAATGAGGAAAGGCGCCGCGAATTGACCAAGGTTGCCGGTCAATATGCCGAGCAGGCCAGGGTCGCGATCCGCAATGTGCGCAAGGACGGCATGGACCAGGTGAAGAAGGCGAAGGCGGCGGGCATGTCGGAGGATGAGCAGAAGCTCTACGGCGACGAGATCCAAAGCGTCACGGATGCCGCCATCAAGCGTGTCGACGAAGCGCTGGAGACCAAGCAGGCAGAGATCATGCAGGTCTGATGGATCAAGCGCGCTAGCTTCCGGAGGAGCGCCCGGCCCGGGTAGGGCAACCGGCTGCGACCGGCCCGCTGGGGTCTTTCGCAATCACGAATTTGGCGAGGCTCGATGACCGAGACTTTCGACAGGCTCGACGATGCGGTGAAGGACGAGATCGAGGCGCGGGTCAGCGCGCTGAAGCTCGAAGAGACGGAGTCTGCGCCGGCGGATCAGCCGGCGCGGGTGCCGCGGCACATCGCTTTCATCATGGATGGCAATGGCCGCTGGGCAGAGCGGCGGGGCCTGAAGCGGACGGACGGCCATCTCGAAGGCATGGCGCGCCTGCGCGAAGTCGCGAAGGCGAGCTATGAGTGGGGCGTCGAGACGATGACCGTCTTCGCTTTCTCGACTGAGAACTGGAACCGGCCGAGCTATGAAGTGGCGATGCTGATGCAGCTTTTCCGCCGCTACATGGCGCGGGTCGAGGAGGAGGTCGACACGCGCGGCGTGCGCGTGCGCTTCCTGGGTCAGATCGACCGGCTGCCGAGCGATATCCGGCGTCGGGCGCGGGCGGCGGAGCGGCGAACGGCCAAGCACGACCGAATGACCGTGCAGATCGCGGTAAGTTACGGCGCGCGGGCCGAGATTGCCGAGACGGCGCGGCGGTTGGCTGAAGCTGCGGCACGGGGCGAAATCGATCCTGCGACCATCGACGAGTCGTCCTTTGGCGATGCGCTTTGGACCGGGGGCTTGGCGGATCCTGATCTCGTAGTGCGCACCTCGGGGGAGCGGCGGATCTCGAACTTCCTGCTCTGGCAGGCGGCCTATGCGGAATACGCCTTCGTCGATGAGTGCTGGCCCGAGTTCACGCGCGATGTCTATGCGCGGGTGCTGGCGGACTATGCGCGGCGGGAGCGGCGTTTCGGCGGGCTTCACGCGGTGGCGGATGAGCGGCGCGCCGTCGGCGGCCGGGGCCGCTAGTGGTCCGACACGGACGGAGCCAACCCGTTCACGTCATCCCCGGGCGCACCCCGGGGATCCAGAGCACCAATCGATGCCAAGTGCGCGATGGCAAGGTGGATTGCCGGATAGGGTCCGGCAATGACGGTGCTGAATGTCTCGGTCGAACCGCTGGGCGCAGGCGTCGGGGGGTGTCGTGACGGAGGAGACGCCGGCGAAGGGCCCCCAGTCATCGCTGTTGACGCGTTTCGGCGATCTGCGGGCGCGGATCCGGACCTCCGCGGCCCTTGGCGTTGGCGCGCTTGCGCTGCTGGCCATCGGGGGATGGGTGGCGGCGCTGCTGGTCGCCGTCCTCGCCGGGGTGATGGTGGCGGAGTATCGTAGCATCACGGCCCGGGGCGGCGGTCAGCTCACTTGGGACGATTCGCCCTATATCGCGGGCTCTGCCGTCGGGATCCTGGCGGAAAAGGCGTTCGGGTTCTTCATCGGTTTCGACATGCTGGTGCTCGGCATCGCGGTCGGCGCGATCATCGATCTGCGGAAGGAACGCCCGGACCTCGCGAAATGGGGCGCGGCCGGCGTCGGCCTGATCGGGCTTGCGGCGCTTGCCTTCCTGTGGCTGCGGCTGACCGACGCCTATGGCGTGCTGGCGATCGTCTGGGTCGTGCTGGTGGTCGTGGCGATGGATGTGGGCGGCTATTTCTCGGGCCGGCTGATCGGGGGGCCCAAGCTTTGGCCGAGCGTGAGCCCCAACAAGACTTGGGCCGGGCTGCTTGGGGGTGTGGCGCTGGCGATGATCACGGGGCTCATCTTCTCGGGCCTCACCACGGGGACGTTCTATCAGCAGGTCTGCGCCGTTTCGGCTGCGGCGGCGCTCTGCGCGCTGGTCGGCGACATGGCGGAGAGCCGGGTGAAACGGCATTTCGGGGTGAAGGACTCGAGCGCGCTGTTGCCGGGGCATGGCGGGGCGCTCGACCGGTTCGATGGGCTGATGGCGGCGACCCTCATTGTGGCGCTGGTGACGCTCTTGCGGGGGCAGACTGTCTTCATCTGGTCCTGAGGCTTCCGCCACGGGGCGCGGCGGTGCATGAGGGGCGCCATGACGCGCAAGATCTCCATTCTCGGTGTGACCGGGTCCATCGGGCAGTCGACGTTGTCCGTGATCGAGAGCATCGGGGCGGATCGCTTCGAGACCGTCGCGGTGACGGGCAATGGCAACATCGCGGGGATCGCGGAGGCGGCCAAAAGGCTGCGGGCGACGGTGGCAGTGACGGCCGACCCGCTGCGGCTGGAGGAGCTGCGCGCCGCCCTCGGCAATTCGGGGATCGAGGCTGCGGCCGGGCCTGAGGCGCTGATCGAGGCGGCGACGCGGCCCTGCGATCTGCTGATGTCGGCGATCGTGGGCTCGGCAGGGCTGCGCCCGACGCTTGCGGGCATCAGGCAGGGCGCGACCGTGGCGCTCGCCAACAAGGAGTGCCTTGTCACGGCGGGTTCGATCTTCCTGGCCGAGGTCGCGCGCTCGGGTGCGACACTCTTGCCGGTCGACAGCGAGCATAATGCGATCTTCCAGCTTGTGGCGGCGGAGCGGGATTGTCCGATCGAGCGGCTGATCCTCACGGCCTCGGGCGGGCCGTTCCGCCAGTACTCGCAGGCAGAGATGGAGAACGTCACCGTCGAGCAGGCGGTGGCCCATCCGAACTGGGACATGGGCGCGCGGATCTCGATCGACAGCGCCTCGATGTTCAACAAGGCGCTGGAGATGATCGAGGCCTGGCATCTCTTCGGCGTGACGCCGGAGCAGATCGAGGTCGTCGTGCACCCGCAGTCGATCATCCACTCGATGATCGGGTTCCGGGATGGCTCGATCCTCGCGCATTTGGGACCGCCCGATATGCGCGTGGCGATCGGTCATACGCTGACCCATCCCGAGCGTTCGACCCTGCCGGTGGAGCGGCTGGATTTCGCGAAGCTTGGTCGTCTCGATTTCGAGCCGCCGGACGAGAAGCGCTTTCCGGCGCTGCGTCTTGCGCGCGAGGCCATGGGGGCGGGCGGGCAGGCGCCTTGCGTGATGAACGGGGCGCGGGAGGTGGCGCTTAGCGCCTTCATCGACCGTCGGATCCGGTTCCTGGACATGGCAGCACTCACCTCCGAGGCGATGGCCGCGCTTGACGGACTGCCACCGGCGACCGATTTGGAGGATGTATTCGCAGCCGATGGCGAGGCCCGGCGCGTAGGCGCCGAACTTCTGCCGCGTTTCGCGGCATAACTGCGCCTTGGGTCAGCGGCGGCCGCGTGATGCGTGAGGCGCCCCGACGGGCGTGACCGGAGGCAGCATGGAATTCCTTTCGGCCATCCCCATCGTGGGCGAGCCGCTGGCGATCATCATCCCGTTTCTCGTGGTTTTGGGCGTCGTCGTGTTCGTGCACGAATACGGCCATTACATCGTGGGACGCTGGTGCGGGATCCGGGCGGAGGTCTTCTCCATCGGGTTTGGCCCGCGGCTTTTCGGTTGGCGCGACAAGCGCGGGACCGAATGGCAGGTCGCAGCGCTGCCGCTGGGCGGCTATGTGCGGTTTGTTGGCGATATGGACCCGGCGAGTGCCGGGCGGATCGAGGACAGCCATCTCTCGGTCGCGGATCAGCGCCAAGCCTTTCACAACGCGAAGCTGTGGGCGCGCACGCTGACCGTGGCGGCGGGGCCTGTCTTCAATTTCGCGCTGTCCTTCGTGCTGTTCTTCGCGCTCGCCTTCTCGGTCGGGCGCGAGAGCGCGGATCCGGTGATCGGCACGGTGCAGGAGGATGCGCCGGAGACGGTCGAGTTCATGCCCGGCGACCGGGTGCTGAGCATCGATGGCGCGCCGGTCGAGACCTTCACCGATATCCGCCGCACCATTCAGGCAGCGAACGGGGCGCCGGTCGATGCGCTGGTGCTGCGGGATGGGGACGAGATCACGGTTTCGGTCGCCTATCACATGGCCGCGCAGGTGGAGACGGTGGCGCCGGGCTATCCGGCCTCACGCTCTGGCATGCTGCCGGGCGATGAGATCGTGAGTGTGAACGGAGCGCCCGTCGGCTCGTTCCGCGACATTCAGCTTGCGACTGCGGATCTGCCCATCGATGAGTTGATTACGATCGTCGCGGAGCGCGAGGGGGAGACGATCACCTTCGAGATCGAGCCCGCAGCGGTCGAGCGCCCGCATCCGGTGACGGGCGACCGGGTGGTGCAGCCGACCCTTGGGATCACGGCGCGGGGGATTCGCGGTATCGAGCCCACAACGGAGCCCCCGAGCGTGGGCGAGGCCTTCACGACCGGCTACACGAATGTTTGGCGGATCACGACGAACACGGTCACCTATCTTGGCGATCTGATCTTTGCGAAGGCCGATCCGAGCCAGTTGGGCGGCCCGATCCGCATCGCACAGGGTTCGGGCGAACGAGCGGAGCGCGGGCTGAACGAGTTTGTACACTTGATCGCGTTTCTCTCGACCTCGATCGGGCTTTTGAACCTGTTCCCGATCCCGATCCTCGATGGCGGGCATCTGATGTTTTATGCGGCCGAGGCGGTGCGCGGCCGCCCGGTCGGATCGGCGGCAATCAAATACGGATCTTTGATCGGTCTCAGCCTCGTGTTGATGCTGATGGTGTTCGCGACGTATAACGACATCTTAAGATTGTAGAGGGGCCGGTCCCGTCCCGAGCCCCCGTCGAGGCAGAAGCTCCGAAAAACGGAGCGTGGGGCAGAGGACGAAACGCATGCGCCAGGCGGAACTGCCGGAGCGATCCCTTGCGGTCGTGCGCGTAACCCTGAGGGCTGTTGCCAGCGTTTTCCTGCTGTTTGGTCTGGCGATGGCCGTGCCGACGATCACGGCCCCGCCGGTCGCCGCACAGACGGCGTCCCCGGAGCGCGGGATCGTGGTGCGGGGCAATCGCCGGATCGAGGTGGCAACGATCCTCGCCTATATGATGCTCGAGCCCGGTGACACGGTCACGGCGGAGCAGCTCAACCTTGCGGTGAGGCGGCTCTTCGACACTGGCCTCTTTCAGGATGTGGCGATCACCGGCGAGGGCGAGAACCTTGTCGTGTCGGTGGTCGAGAACCCCTCGATCAACGAGATCGTCTTTGAGGGCAACGACGCGCTCAACGACGAGACGCTGCAGGGCATCATCTCGCTGAGAGCGCGGTTCCCGTTCACGCCGAGCCGGGCCGAAGCGGATGCGCAGGCGGTGATCGAGACCTATCGGCGCACGGGCCGCTATGGCGCCGAGGTGGAACCCGTGGTGATCGAGCGGCCGGAGAACCGCGTCGATCTGATCTTCGAGATCTCGGAAGGCGAGCTCACGGGCGTGAGCTCCATCGATTTCGTCGGCAACGAGGCGTTCTCGGATCGAAGGCTGCGGGGCGAGATCGAGACGAGCGAGACGGGGCTTCTTTCGGGTCTGATCTCGACCGATGTCTACGATCCCGACCGGCTCGAGCTCGACAAGGAGCTGTTGCGCCAGTTCTACCTCAGCCGGGGCCATGCGGATTTCACGGTGTTGTCCGCGACGGCCGAGCTGAACCCGGAGCGTGATGGCTTCTTCATCACCTTCACCGTCGAGGAGGGGCCCGTTTATGCATTCGGCGAGACCGATGTGCTGGTCAATGCGCGGGGGTTGGACGAGGAGGAGTTCCTGGCGCTTCTGCCCGACGATCTGGCTGGCGACACCTATGACGCCCGCGAAGTCGAGGAGATCGCGAACGAGCTGACGGATCTGGCCGGGCAGCGGGGCTTTGCCTTCGTTCAGGTCCGCCCGCAGCCGCGGAAGAACAGCGAGGATCTGACCATCGACGTCACCTTCGAGGTGAACGAAGGGAACCGGATCTTCATCGAGCGGATCGACATCGAGGGGAATACCTCGACCCTCGACCGTGTCATCCGGCGTGAGATCGACATTGTGGAGGGCGATGCGTTCGACGCCCGCCGCATTCGCGAGGCGCAGGCGCGTATCCGGGGCCTTGGGTACTTCGAGAGCGTCGATATCGATGCGGAGGAAGGATCGGCCGACGACCGGGCGGTGCTGAAGGTCAAAGTCGCCGAGCGCTCGACAGGGTCGCTGTCGCTCGGTCTCGGCTTCTCGACCTCCGCTGGGCCCATCGGCTCGCTCTCGGTGTCGGAGCGGAACTTCCTCGGCCGCGGGCAGATCGTGTCGGCGACGGTCACGGCCGCGGGCGATACGCAGGTTTACGACTTCTCCTTCACCGAACCCAAGTTGTTGGACCGCGATCTGCGCGTCGGGTTGCGGTCGTTCTTCATCGATGACGACCGGACGGACGAGTCGTCGTTCCAGCAGGTGCGGGGCGGCTTCACGCCCACCATCGGCTTCCCGTTGGGTCCCGATCTGGACATCTCGCTGCGCTACAGCTTCCTCTTCGACGATATCCAGTCGGACTCGACCGCCTCGCCAGTCATCCTTGCGGATGATGGGGACGCGATCACGTCTTCGGTCGGCTACACGCTCCTCTACGATCAGCGGGACGACCCGATCGAGCCGACGGGCGGGTATCTGCTGACCTGGCAGCAGGACATCGCCGGTCTTGGCGGAGATCAGCGCTTTATCAAGAACCGGGCATCGGCGAAGGGCTGGCAGGGCTTCCTGGGCGATCAGGTGGTCGCGAGCATCGAGCTCGAGGGCGGTGCGCTCTTCTCCTTCGGGGGCAGCGATTCGCGGATTACGGAGCGCTTCTTCCTCGGCTCCGACAGCTTCCGCGGGTTCGCCGTGGATGGTCTCGGTCCGCGGGATCTGGACGCTGACGACGCGCTGGGCGGTAACCTATTCGCGGTGGCGCGGCTGCAGATCTCCTTCCCCATCGGGTTGCCGGAGGAACTGGGCGTCTTTGGCGGCGCCTTCATCGATGCGGGTACGCTGTGGAGCCTGGACGAGACGACCTTTGGCGAGCTTGAGATCGACGATAGCGCGTCGCTCCGCGTTTCCATCGGTGGGTTGCTCTTCATCGACAGCCCGTTTGGGCCCATCGAGCTGTCGGCGGGTCTGCCGATCGTCGATGAGGACTTCGACGAGGACGAGATCTTTCGTGTCGGTATCGGTACGCGCTTCTAAGCCGCTGTCGCTGAGGGGCGGGCCCAAGGCGCGGCCATTGGCGCCCGCGGCGGCGGTCTTGTGCGTCGTTGCGACCTTCATTGCGACGTTCGTTCCGACGGTGGCTGGGGCGCAGCAGGAGCGCTCACCCTCGATCCTGATCGTCGACCGGGGCACCGTGCTGGCCGAGAGTGCTGCGGCACGGGCGCTCGCAGAAGCGGAGCGTGAATTCGGTTCGATGCTTCAGGCCGAAGTAGACCGGATCCGCGAGCAGTTGGCCGTCGAGGAGGAGGAGCTGGCCCGGCTCCGCAGCGACTTGCCACGCGAGGCCTTCGAGGCACGGGCCGACGCTTTTCGCGAGCGTGTACAGCAGGAGCGGCGGAG
>JBCDFC010000165.1:0-11250 GCA_039178805.1 Pseudomonadota bacterium
GATCCAGCCGAAGACGTTCCGCTGCCGCCCGGGCGCTTGGCGGAGAAGGAGGGCTGCGCCGCTGCGACAGGATGGGTGTCGCGAAGGCGCAAGCCGCCGGCGAGGATGGTCCCCTGCGTCAATGCGGCAAAGATCGATGTCTTCGCCATCTGCCATCTCGCCTGCAGTTGGGTGATCGGCAACCTTCGAACGCTTGATGCGTCTCTCCCCGGCAAATGCATGACTCTCTTCCTGAACTGTGGCGGAACAGGCTCTCCAACAGCCGTCACGTCCGCTCCGGATCCGACGCCTGGCCCGGCAGGGGCGGCGGTCTGTGGACGGCCACTCCGATCATGACGAGTAAGACACCCAGCATGTCTGTGGCACTCGGGATCTGGCGCAACACGATCACCCCGACGATCGTCGCCATTGCCGGCAGCAAGGCGAGTAGAACAGCGAAGCTCGCACGAGGCAGCCGCGCCATCGCGAGTTGGTCACAGACGTAAGGGATGACCGACGAACAGATACCGACACCGATGCCAGCCGCGACGAGGAGCGGTGCGCCGAACGCATCCACCGCCTGCATGAAACCGACAGGCATGACGACGATGAAGGCGACCGTCATCGCCGCTCCAAGGCGCTCCACGCCGATCGATGCACCACCCTCAGACATCTTGTGGCCGAGGATGATGTAGAGGACGAAGAGCCCGCCATTCAGAATCGCCCAGAACAGGCCAAGAAGGTCGGCGGTCAGAGCATCGCCTTCGGCGGCGAGAAGCGATGGCACATCGATCAGGAGCGCGACGCCTCCGATGGTGACGATGAATGCCAGAAAGTTCCGCCCCGTCCGCAAGCCCCAGAGTGCGACACCGATGGTCCCGACGAACTCGATCGCCGCAACCAGTGCGAGCGGAAGTCGGTCGAGTGCGAGATAGAAGGCGCTGTTCATGACGGCGAGACAGGCGCCCAGGGCAAGCAGCAGCAGCCGTTCCCGGCCGGTGGATCGCCTGAGAGTTCGCCATGGCTTGGTCATCGACGCGAAGACGAAGGCCGCCGACGCGATCCGAAACCACGCAACGCCGAGCACGCCGACGACCGGGAACAGCAACACCGCAAAGGCGGGGCCGAGGTAATGGAAGACCGCCGAAACGCCGAACCACAGGTGAGGCGGCACAGCTTCGGACAAGCGCGACATCGTACCGGACGTTGACGTGCTGGAAGGAAGTGAGGTCTGTCGCCGCATCATGGCAAGATGCAAGGTGATACTGGTTATCGATATGGAGAAGCAGGATGCCATTAGGGCAAAATGACCGACAGACAAAGGTTTCTTTGAGTTCTGGCCTTCGATCTGAAGAAAGCAGTCTCGATCGGATCGATGCTGCGATTCTCCGTGAGCTTTGCGCGGATGCGCGCATTCCCCGTGCCGAGCTGTCGCGCCGGGTCGGGCTATCGGCCCCAAGCGTGGCGGATCGTGTGCGGCTTCTCGAAGACATCGGCGTGATCAAGGGTTATGGCGCACGCATCGATCCTGCACGCCTCGGCTACGGCCTCACACTCTTGATCCGAGCCCGCCCTCTACCGGGTGAGATGCAGAACATGATCGCCGCAATTCGAGAGACGCCGCAGATCGTCTCGTGCGATCGGGTCTCAGGGGAAGACTGCTTCGTTGCCCGCGCGCATGTTCGCGATGTCGCGGAGATGGAGGCCGTCATCGACCGCATCGTACCTTTCGGTGCGACAAACTCCTCCATCGTACAATCCTCGCCCGTCTCCGAGCGGCTGGTCGAGCTCTGACACTTGGCCCAATGGCGTCAATTCCAACCGCCGAAGTACTGCTCCCAAATCTTCTCGCCGATGAGGCAATCATAGCCATCGATGCGTCGGACGGGCTCTGAGACCGGCCGCGTGCCGGAAAGCTCGAGGATCAGCTTGCTTCGAACCGCGTCCGGGAAATCCTCCCATCGCAACACAGGGATCACGAAGGCGGTCGGTCCCGTGATCACGCAGTGGCGGTAGTACTCATCGAGATCGTCGAGACTGAACTGCGGCCAACGCCCCTCCTGCGTCATGAGGGGTAAGCCGTTGATCGTGATACCGCGCGCCGCCGCGTCGGCCCGTGCGGCGAGGACGGGGCGACCCCCATTGTTGGGACCATCGCCCGAGATATCGATCACCAGGCGCTCACCGGCAAAGCCGTTACCTTCGAACCGCGGGATGGAATGGTCGATGATCGCTGAAATGGAGGTTTGCGGGAGCCCGTCCGGAAACGCAGTCGTCAGTCGGGCAGCGAAGGCCTCCGCGTCGTCTCGCGTGCGGATGAGCGTCCAGTCGACGATCACACGCTGGGAGCTTGGCCCTGCCCATTCAACATAAGTGAGAGCGACTTGACCGTGACGCCCCCCGAACCGAATAGCCCCAACGACATCCTCGCTTACCAGAGCTTCTGCATAACCCCGGCGCTGTATCTCGAGCTCGCCCGAAGTCATCGAGAGCGACACGTCGATGGTGAGAATGAGCTCCACATCGACCGGCGTCTCGGATCGACCGGGGCCGGTTAGAGCGAGAGTGATCGCGAAGCCAAGAGCAAAGATGCGCATCGATAGAGTTCAGCGGGGAACCGCTGGTCTGTCGAGTAACATTCCCGATCGCATGCTGTGTTCTTAAATCTCCCGGGACGTCGTGCCGGCGAGGGTCCCCTCCCCGAACGGCAGCTCTTGCATGGCGTCACTGACCCAAGGCCCGTGAGCCGATGAGAGCTCTAGTGGTCTGACCGAGACATTTGAAACCGTCATCGCCGGACTTGATCCGGCAATCCAGCGTTCTCTAAGTTATTCAGATGTAGAGATTTTCTGGATCCCCGGGTCAAGCCCGGGGATGACGTGCGTGGGTTCGCTCCGTTCCGGTCGGACCACTAGGCCATCGAAGCGATCGGGTGGCTTCAGCGGCGGGCGTGGATGGTGTCGAGGATGGCGCCATCGCGGGACTGGCTGATCGCCACGACTGGGCCTTCTCGCTTGGCAGGCGGGAGGGCGCGCGTTGCTGACCCGCGCGACTTTGCCTCCAGCTCTTCGATGGAGAGGAGCGTGAGACCGGCTGCGCGAGCGCGGTCGTATAGGTCTGGGCGTCCGGGGTTGATCGCGATCCCAGCCTCGGTGACCACGGCGTCGATGCTGGCGCCGGGCGTCGTGATACAGCCGACGCGGCGCACGATCTTGGGGAACCCACGGGCCGTCAGCCGCGTGGTGACAATGGCGAGAGCGCTACCGCTGGCGGTATCCGCGTGCCCGCCCGAGCCGCCGATGATCCGGCCGTCAGCCGCCAAGGTCACATTCACGTTGAAGTCGAGATCGACCTCCGCTGCACCGAGGATGACCGCATCGAGCTGATCGACCACGGCACCCCTGGGTCCGGGTGCTGCATAGGCGCTCGCTGAAATCGCCCTGTGGGCTCGGTTGCGGGCGTGGCTCCGCACCGCCTCGAGATCGAAGCACTGCACATCGAGGATCGCCTCGAAGAGCCCGGCTTCGAGCAGCCTCACATGCGCGCCCGTGATGCCGCCGGAGAGAAAACCGCCCATTGCGCCCTTCTCGGCCGCCATCCGTCGGCCCAGCGCATCGGCGGCGGCGAGGGAAATGGCGCCAGCTCCGGTCTGAAAACCGAAGCGCGCGCGCCAGTGTTCCGAGCAAGCGAAGAGCGCGATGGCGTTCTCTGCGATGGCGAGATCCGCGGGGTCCGTCGCCGGGTGCGTCGTTCCCGATAGGATGCCGGCCGCATCCCCGATGGCTGCTACCGCGCAAACCGTGTCGATATCCTCCTCGCCGATGGCGGCGCTTTGACACGGATAGGGAAGCATCTGATCGGCGACGGCCACCACATGCGCTGCATGGCGGGCATCGACCATCGCGTAGCCGAGGGTGCCACAGGCGTTCGGTCCAAGGGTGCCCGATATGTTGCCGAGGGGATCCGCCGCCGGCGCCGCGACGAAGGCCGCATCGATGCGGAGCGCCCCATCCCGGATCGCAGCCGCCCTTCCGCCATGGGTGGTGAGGCGCAAGGGTTCGGCGAGCATGCCCGCCATGACAGCCTCGCCTACCGGGCCGGAGACAAAAGCCGTCTCGATCGCCGACACAGTCCCTTCCCGGATTTGGCGCGTCAGGGGCTCGTGCACGGGGAAGAGCGCGGAGGGGGCAAGGCGGAGGCCGCGCAGCCCTGCCCTAGCGCAAGCGTCGAGCACCGCGTTCAGCACCCCATCGCCGTTCCGAAGATGGTGATGGAAACTAATCGTCGCGCCGTCTCGCAGCCCGGCCCGCTCCACCGCCTCGTCGAGCGAACGGGCGACTTTGCGTGCGTGTTCTCGCGGCGCCTTCACGAATAGGGGTCGAGGGCGTCCCGGAGCGCATCGCCCACGAAACTGAAGGCCAGGACGGCGATGATGACGGGCACCATGGGCAAGAGCAGCCACGGATAGAGCTCGACCGCCGAGAGGTTCAGCGCATCGTTCAGCATCATGCCCCAGGACACTGCCGGCGGGCGCAGGCCGAGGCCAAGGAAGCTGAGCGCCGTCTCGCCCAGGATCATCGCCGGGATCGAGAGCGAGGCGGACGCGATGAGGTGGCTCATGAAATTGGGGGTCATATGCCGCCAGATGATGCGCCTTGGCGAGGCGCCCATAAGTTCGGCCGCGCGCACATAGTCTTCCTCGCGAAGCGCCAGGAACTTCGAGCGTACGGCGCGCGCAAGCCCTGGCCAGTCCAATAGACCGAGGATCACCGAGATGATGAAGAAGACGGAGACGGGCGACCACGAGACCGGAACCGCGGCGGAGAGCGCGAGCCACATCGGCAACTCCGGCAGCGAGCGGAAGATCTCAATCGCGCGGCTGACCGCAGCATCGACCCAGCCGCCGAAATAGCCGGCCGCACCCCCCAGCACGAGGCCGATGGCGAAGCTTACCGCAACACCGATCAGGCCGATCGTCATCGACAGACGCGCGCCATAGATCATCCGCGACAGAAGATCCCGGCCGAGCCGGTCGGAGCCCGCAAGGAAAAGCTCACCACCCTCGGGCGGGCAGATCACGCGCCAGTTGGACTCGATCACACCGAGCAGACGATAGCTCTCGCCACAGTTCTGGAAGAGCGGCACCGGCATCGGCCGCGAGAGATCGGTCTCCGACCGCACCAGCCCCGTGCTCACATCATAGACCGTGGCCGTTGGATAGGTGTGTAGGCCGAAGAACTCTCCTTCGCGGAAGAAATGGAGGCTCTGCGGTGGGGCGTAGATCGCGTTCTCGTTGAAGCGGTTCGGGCCATAGGGCGCGAAGACCTCGACAAAGGGCAGCGTCAAGTAGCCGATCGCGAGCAGGAAGAAGCAGAAGACGCCCAGCTTGTGACGGCGAAAACGACGCCAGACAAGCACCCAGGTCGGTGCATCGAGATCGGTGCGGTCGAGCAGTTGGCGCGCGGCGGCCGCATCATGCTCGCGATCCTCGGCGACGAAATGCTCTCTCGTGATCGACATCGCGCCCTAGCCCCGCTTTCCAAGCCGGATCCGCGGATCGAGGATCGCAAGCAGGATGTCGGAGATCAGCATGCCGAGAAGCGTCAGGCCCGAGACGAAGAGCAGGATGAAGCCCGACATGAAGATGTCCTGGCTTCTCAGCGACTGCAGCAGGATGGGCCCCAGCGTCGGCAGGCTCATCACGACCGAGATCATCACGCTGCCCGAGACGAGCTGCGGGGCGAGATTGCCGATATCCGCAACGAACGGGTTCAGCGCCATGCGGAGCGGATAACGCGTGATCCGCCGCGCGGCCGAGCAGCCCTTGGCGCGCGCGGTCTCGACATAGGGCTTGTTGAGCTCGTCCATCAGGTTCGCCCGCAACCGCCGCATCACGGCCGCGGCGGCCGAGGTGCCAATCACGATGGTCGGCACGATCAGATGCAAGCCAATATCCGCGGCCTTGGCCCAGGACATGGGCTCACCCTCGAACTCCCGGCTCATCAACCCGCCGATCGGGATGTCGAAATACTGCGCGCCGTAGAACAACATGATGAGCGCGAGCAGGAAGTTTGGCGTCGCTAGGCCGATATAGCCGACGAAGCTCGCGATGTAGTCGATCCAGCTATTGGCCTTCACCGCAGCGATCGTGCCGAGCGGCAGCGCCACGAGATAGACGAAGAGGAGGGCTGCGAGATTGACCGCGACCGTCAGCCAGGCGAGCTCGCCCACAACCTCGCCAACGGGGCGGTTGAGCTCGAACGACCAGCCGAAATTGCCCTGAAGGAGGCCCGAATAGCCGTTCGGCCCCGGCCAGACACCGACCCAGATCAGGTACTGCTCCCAAACCGGGCGGTCGAGGGCGTATTCGGCCATCAGCGCCTCGGCCTTCTGCACGCCCGCAGCCTCACCGGTCGCCCGCATCTCGGCAATCGCGTTCGTCATGTAGTTGCCGGGCGGCAGGTTGATGATGACGAAGACGAGCGCCGAGATGGCGGCCAAGGTCAGCGCCATCGTGCCAAGACGCCGGGCGAGGTAGAGGATCATTGCGTAGCGCCCGTCCCCTCGGCTCCTTGGGCGAGGCGCGTGTCGAGCGACACTTGGCGGCGGTCGGCATCGTCGAACCAGAACTCATCGATCCTGTGCACGCCAAGCTGCGCGCCCGGATCCCACGTGTAGAGGCCGGTCTTGGGCACGTTTCGCAGCGCCGTGTTCGAGACGACCGGGACGGGCGCGCGAGAAACGGTGCCGATCGAGTAGACCTGATCCGCGTGGATCGCGAGCATCTCGCGCCACGCCTCGGCCCGCGTCGCCTTGTCAGCCGCCGTCGACCACATTTCATAGAGTTCCAGCAAGCGGACCGCCTCGGGCAGGTTGGGCGGCTCACCGGCAGCCCCTTTGGTTTGATAGTACTGCCCCCATTTCGGCCAGCAATAGGCGGCCTGCATCACCGGCGCGACCTCGTCCGGCGCGCTGTCGGCGGTCGGCACCCCGTTGTTCCAGCCCCACCAAGAGACCATCATCGACCGTCCAGCATAGGCGCGCGTGCGCAGAATATCGCGGTCGAGCGGTTTCACGAGGAGCCGGATGCCGATCCTCTCCCAAGTGGCGGCGACGATCTGGAGCGCGTCTTCCTCCTCCCGCCGCTCGCCCGCCGTCTCGATCACGATCTCCATCGGGCGCCCATCGGGCAGCAGTCGATAGCCTGCGCCGTTCCGATCGGTCAGACCCATCTCGTCCAACAACGCATTCGCCTGGTCGAGGTCGAACTGCGTCCAGGCCGTCGCCTGCTCTTCGTCGAAGAACGGGCTCTCTTCCAGCGCCGCCGTGGCGCGCTCGGAAGCCAGGCCGAAATAGAGGACCTTGTTGATTGCCTTCCGGCTGATCGCGAGGCTTAGCGCGCGGCGGAAGCGCACGTCTTGGAACACGTCGCGCCAAACCGGATCGGCGTAGTTGAGGTTCGGATAGAGCGCGATCTCGCTTGCCGCGCCCGAGCGCCAAAGCGAGACATCAAACTCGTGGTCCTTCGCGCCCTGCTTCAGCACCGGCGCATCGGCAAAGCTCAAGCCCCGGCTCTGCATGTCGGCCTCACCCCTGGTCGACTTTGCAGCCACAAGGCCCGAGGCCGCGATCTCCATCTCCACCATATCGACATACGGGAGCTGCCGGCCATTCGTGTCGACGCGGTGATAGAACGGATTGCGCTTCAACGTGTAGCGCGTGGAGTTCTTCTTGGATGTGTTCACCCAAGGCTGCAGCACCGGCAGCGCCGGATTGTCGAACTTGTACTGATTGTCGTAGCGGTTGAAGAGAGCAGCCCAGTTCTGGGCTTTCTTCTTTTTCATCAGTGGCTTCAGCACCTCCATGGGTGCAAAGTCCGCATGGTACATCTGCATGTAATGGGCAGGAATGTAGATGTAGATGGGTCGCGCCTGCGCGAGAAGCGGCAGAAATCGAGGGTTCGGCCTTTCCCATCGATACTCGACGGTCAGCGCGTCGATGATCGTCACGGTCGGCGGCTTACCATCGTTGAAGAGCTGAACCGGCGGGCCCTTGGGCGAGATCTCGGGGTTGTTGGCGACGTTCTCCCACCAGAACCGGAAATCCTCGCTCGTGAAGGGGTGGCCGTCGGACCAGCGATGCCCGGGTCGGATGTGCAGGGTGTAGGTCGTGCCGCCCCCACTGACCACCACATCGCGCAGGATATCGGGTTTCAGCTCATAGTTCTCGTCATAGCCGACGAGCCGCGCATAGCCCCACGCCGCCATGTAGCGCACATCCTTGGCACGGCTGACGAAGGTCGTGATCGCGCCGCCGTGCTGCCCCGGCTCCCGCCCTTTCGACGCCAAATCGACGACCAGCGGCACGGTCGGCAAGCGCTCAGCGACTGGGGGCAGATCGCCCTCCGCCACACGGTCGGCCAGGATCGGCGTCTCAAGAGGCACCGGCGCTGGCGTCTCGGCCAGCGACAAAGCGGGCAAAAGGGCGAAGAGGAAGCCAAGCGATCTCATGCAGCACGTCTCACTTCATGTCCGGGTGCCACGCTGACGAGCCCTGGGGCATCGTCGCCGACATAGCGGAAAGGTTCGGGCCATTCCTCAGGCTCGCCAGCGCCGGCGGCGACAAGCTTGAGGTTTAGGCGGTGATCGAGCGAGGGCTCGGGCGAGGCGGCCATCAGGGCCTTGGTGTAGGGGTGGCGCGGGTCGCGAAAGATCGCCTCGGCCGAGCCCTGTTCCACAACGCGACCACGGCGCATCACCATGACCCGATCGGCCAGCCGGGCGACGACCGCGAGATCATGGCTGATGAAAAGGTAGGAAAGGCCGAAATCGGTCTTGAGCTGATCCAGAAGCTCCAAGACTTCCGCCTGCACGCTGACGTCTAGGGCCGAGGTCGGCTCATCGCAAACGAGCAATTCAGGCTCGAGAATGAGCGCGCGCGCAATGGCGATGCGCTGCCGCTGCCCGCCCGAGAACGCATGCGGGTACCGGCCAAGATGGCTGGCCGAGAGCCCCACACGCTCCATCAGATGCGCGGCCTCGGCGCGCCGCTGCCGAGTGTTGCCGAGATCGTGGATCGCCATAGGCTCCGTCAGGATGTCCTGCACGCTCATCCGTGGGCTAAGCGCGCCATAAGGGTCCTGGAACACCATCTGCGCCTGGCGGCGAAACGCCTTGAGCCCCGCGCCCGACAACGTCGCCACGTCCACTTCGTCGCCGAACCGGGGACGGAAATGGATCGAGGCACCGGGATCGGGCTCAACGCCACGGAGGATGAGCTTTGCGACCGTCGATTTGCCCGACCCGGACTCACCGACCACAGCAACCGTCTCGCCACGCTCTAGCCCAAGCTCGAAACCCGCCAGAGCACGAACCGGCGGATCGTTCGGGCCGAAACTGCGGCGTTTCCCGGCGTAAGTCTTCGAGAGCCCGTCGATGCGCAGAATGAAGTCGTTGCCAGGTGCATCATGGGCCGCGCATTGATCCGGAACCCTCGGCGCCGCGGCGATCAGGCGCCGCGTGTAGGCATGACCCGGACGCGACAGCACCGCCGCCGCCGGACCTTTCTCCACCACACGCCCTTCGCGGAGCACGACGACCGCATCCGCCATGTTCGCCACGACGCCAAGGTCGTGTGTGATCAGGATCGTCGCGAGACCGCGGCTTTCGGCCAGACCCTTGAGCAGATCCAGGACCACGGCCTGGGTCGTCACGTCGAGCGCTGTGGTCGGCTCGTCCGCGATCACGAGCGACGGCTCTCCGATCATCGCCATGGCAATCATCGCGCGCTGACGCAGACCGCCCGACAGCTCGAACGGATAAGCGTGCCAGACCCGTTCAGGTTCGGGACAGCCGACCTCTTCCAACGTCTTCAAGGTGCGGGCCTTCGCGGTCCGCGCGCTCTTGCCGTGGATCTCCAGCACTTCGGCGATCTGCGGCCCGGTCCGATGAAGCGGCGAGAGGGCGGACAGCGGTTCCTGGAAGATCATGGCGATCTCAGTCCCGCGAAGCTTGCGGAGCTGACTGCCGTGAACCTTCAGGAGATCAACCTGCTTACCACCGAGATCGAAGAGCGCTTCGCCAGAGATGATGTTGGCGCCACCCGGCAACAAACGGGTCACGGCCTTGCCGGTCAACGTCTTGCCGCTCCCTGACTCGCCCACAAGAGCCAGCGTCTCCCCCCGACCGACCGAGAAGGAGACGTCATGCACAACTTCCCGCGCGAGGCGACCGAGACCGAAGCAAATACTCAGACCGTCTAGGCGCAGCAGCGGCACCTCCTCGCGCGACGCTTGCGCAGCGTTTTCTTGCGGCGCTTCGTGCAGCACGACTGGCCCCTGAGCTCCCTGTAGCTTGCGATTGAGTAAAGGCAGGGGCGTGGCATCAATGCAAGCGTACAGACGACCCAGCCGAAATCTGTGTTCATGATGTCGTTGCGAAGGCATGCGTCAGAACCACGCTCGTCCGCTGCGTGCCTGTGGACTAGGTCCCCAACGATCAACAGGAGCGCTACCCGTGGCGGACGACGCAGCAGAGATCACTGGGCAAGCCGCCCTGCCCGAGCCATTCGCCGGTTGGTTCGCCCGGCGAGGCTGGTCGCCGCACCCCCATCAGCTTGCCATGGTGGCGAGCCCGTCGCCCGCAGCGCTCCTCATCGCCCCCACGGGCGCGGGCAAGACCTTGGCGGGCTTCCTGCCATCCCTCGTCGCGTTGGCAGACGGCGCTGGCGGCCACACGGCGGGCGGGAGGGCGGCCGGGCAGGCAGGCGGGCGGGCGGGCGGCATCCACACACTCTACGTCTCGCCCTTGAAGGCGCTCGCGGCAGATCTCGGTCGCAATCTGCGTAATCCGGTCGACGAGATGGCGCTCGATGTCCGCATCGAGGACCGTACAGGAGACACAAGTCAGGCCGTGCGGCAGCGACAGCGCCGTGATCCGCCGGACATCCTGCTGACGACCCCGGAAAGCCTCGCACTCATGCTCTCCTGGGAGGATCCGGGGAAGCTCTTCGGTGGCATCCGGCGTGTCGTCGTCGACGAAGTCCACGCCCTCGCCGGCACCAAGCGGGGCGATCAGCTCGCCCTCTGCCTCGCCCGCTTGCGCAGCCTCGCGCCGGACCTGAAACTCGCCGCGCTCTCAGCAACCGTCGACCGACCGGAAGAGATTGCCCAATGGCTCGCGCCCGATGGCTGCGAGACGATCTTCGCCGATCCGGGCCCGCCGCCAGATATCACGCTCCTGCACAACGCCGGCGACCCACCCTGGGCTGGCA
>JBCDFC010000166.1:0-11249 GCA_039178805.1 Pseudomonadota bacterium
GCCGTGAACAGGACTATGAGCGCGAACGGACAGGTGCGGGAGGCCGGCGTCCCGGCAAGGATGAGGCAGCGCCCACGCGCCCGGCAGCCTTTGCACGGACGGTCGCGATGATCCTCTGCTGCGGCGAAGCGCTGATCGACATGCTGCCCTCTGCGACAGCTGGCGGCCGGGCGGGCTTCGTGCCCTATCCGGGCGGCGCCGTCTTCAACACCGCGATCGCGCTTGGTCGGCTGGGGTTGCGGGCCGGGCTGCTGACGGGCCTTTCGACGGATGACTTCGGCCGGATGCTCCGCGATGCGCTTACGGAGAACCGCGTTGATACGACTTTCTCCGTGATGACGGATCGCAAGACCTCGCTCGCCTTCGTCTCGCTCACGGATGGCCAGGCGAGGTACAGCTTTCACGATGACGGCACGGCCACGCGAATGCTGCGGATCGATGAGATCCCCGCCCTGCCGCGCGATGTCACGACCCTGTTCTTCGGCGGCATCAGCCTGGCGAGCGAACCCTGCGCGGAGGCCATGGAGGCGCTGCACGAGCGAGAGCGGCGTGGCAGGATCACGATGCTCGACCTAAATGTCCGGCCCGCCTTCATCAGCGACGAAGCCGCCTATCGCGCGCGCCTTGACCGGATGATGCGCCGTGCGGACATCGTGAAGGTATCCGACGAGGATCTCGACTGGCTCCTGCTGGGGGAACAGTCGGTGGCGCGCAAGATGCAGTCGATCCTAGATCTTGGCCCGTTCCTGGTGGTGGCGACCAGGGGCAGCGAGGGCGCTACGGCGGCAACGACGTCGGGCATGGAGGTTGCCGTACCGGCAAAGCCTGTTCGTGTCGTCGATACCGTCGGCGCCGGTGATACATTCAACGCGGGTTTCCTGGCGAAGCTGGATGAGCGTGGTGCACTCGAGGTTGAGCGCCTGCGAGCACTCGATCGGGAGGTGTTTCAGGCAGCGCTGGCGTACGGCGTGGCCGCTGCCGGCTTCGCTGTCACCCGCGCCGGGGCACAGCCACCGCGAAGGGAGGACCTGCTCTAGTGAAGGCGGCTGGACCCACTCGCCCACTCGGCGAGGTTACCCGCACCGGTCGCGGACATTGAAGGGGAGCCCCGAGGTGTCGCGATCCAGGGCAACGCACGAGGCGTCACGCACCCTCACCAAGCGAAGGAAGCAGTCGCCGTTCGCCAGGCGATCGCTTCGTCCGCACCCTGGACCTTGTCGCGACGGAGATGCTGCAGCTGGACCGAACGGCAGCTTCCGGGAATGCAGCCGCAGTATTGCCACACCTCCGCCGAGGTCTCCTAAGGTGAAGGTTTTCCAACGCGGGCCGAGATCATGCCCAGACCAACCCGCTCGCCGCGGCCCGCATCGGAAAACCTTCACCTTAGCGGACTCTCAACGAATCTGCTGAATGCTGCAGTCGCAGCCTGCATTCCGGACATTCAAAGCAGAGCCGGAAATTGAAGCATGCTGGTCGCTTAGAGAAACGGTCCGTGCAAGCCAAACGTAGAGCAGCATGGTGAGTCACGGTGTCTGTCGAAGAGGAAGCCGTGGAAATGCGGCTCCCTTTTCTTGTTTCGTGCGACAAGGCGAAATCGAGAAGTATAGCCCACTAATCTTCCACTTAACCTTCTTTCCGTGCTATTTTTGCGAAGGAGGAAGCGCCCATGGGACGCGGATCATGGCCAGAGCTTCGTCGTTGGCCTCAGACATCTTGCTCACCGTCCAGCATGCGATCAATCCGGCGCGTGGCTTCGAAGTAGCGCGCTTCGCTTTCAAGGAACTTTGTGTGATCTTCCTCCGAGTGACCTTCTCCGAACCACCGCCCTTCACCGAAACCGATATCCTTTGAGATCTCGCTGGCTTCAAACCAGGCTGTGTCGTGAACTCGCACGGTGTCCTCGAAGTCGCATGGAACGAGGTCCTGTATCGACCTGAAGACGAGGTTGGTGAAGTTCATGGCCCGAAAGAGGGGCGAGGGATGCTCCGTCTTGGGCCAATCCGTAGGAATGTCCTGTGTATCAAGCGCGCGCATCACCAAGATATGCGCAAACGCGAGCTGGAAGGCGTATTCGAGACCATCCTCGGCCGTCCAATCGACGGCAAAGGGAGATTTCTCATCCATGCTGAGGAGCATCTGATTGAGACCGTTCGCGTCCGCGTCGAATTCGATGTCTTGCAAGACCTCGGAGGCATGAGCGGGACTTGCGTCGAGGTACATCGCGGCCTCGTCGACGAATCCGGGCGGCGTCTCGGGCTTCCTCCGGAGCGGGTTTTGGTGTCTCGACGCGGCGGATGTCGGACTGGAGATCATCAAGCACAGTCCGCCGAGCGTTTTTCTCTGCCTTTGCGCGTGCAAGCACTGCCTGCCTGATCGAACGATGCCGATCGATGAGCGCCTTGTGTTCGGTGAGATCGCGCTGCACCGTTCTCTCTGCGGCGGCTTCGTTCTCGGCTTCTATCCAGCGGCGTTTTCCCGTGATCCGCTGGATCAAGCCACGCCAGCCCGACTTCAACCGCGCCTCACGCTCGTGGGCTTCCCTTTCCCTGCGCTCACGCTGTCTCTGGAGGGCACGCACCGTCGCATCCCGTTGAGCGAGCTGCGCGCGTCGCCGCTGGTCGGCGAGGTGTCGAAGGGTGCGGAGTGCCTCGCGCTTTTGCTCGGCCTCGAGTTCGCGAAGACGGTCGGCGACGAGCTGTGCCGCTTCGTGGTGGGCGTGGGCCACAGTCGGCAACCGCTCCATGTCGGGGATGCGCTCGCGCACGCTCTTCGATGGGATGCCGACATATTGGCGGATGGCGTAGACCTCGCCTTGATGGTCGACGGCGACCACGCCGCGACGATCGCCGCGGGCGAGGATGTAGCCGTTCTCCCTCAGCGCATGCGCGAAGCTCACCTGAGAGTCCGAGATCGCCCAGCAGTCCTGGAACATCGCCTTGAGCTTCGCCGGGTCCTTCTTCGCGCGCTTCGCCTGCTGCCATTCGGCGAGACTGTAGTTGCGGGGGTTGCGCTCTTCGTGGCGCACGAAGCCGCGCGGCATTGTCCAGCCATGGTCGAGGTAAAGCGCACGCGCGACCGCCTGCAGCTTGGGTCTGTCGAAGGACATCTGCACCGCCCGCATCCGGTCGGCGTCGATCCGGCACCAGACCGCATGGGCGTGCCGACGCAGTTGGCCATCCGTGCCGCGCTTGTCGTGGAAGGCGATGGCGCGCGGCTGGCCCGTGAGGCCGAGGCGCTCCTCCGCTCGATCCACGGCATCGAGAAGAAGTTCCGCTGTCGCCTCCGCCTCCAGCGGTGGATTGAGGCTCAATGAGTAAAGGTGTTGTTTGCAGCGCGTGCCTCGGCTGATCGCGTAGGACTCCTGAAACGCGCCTGCGAGATCGGTCGAGACGAACCCGCGCACCTCGTGCACGACGACGCGCTCGTTCTCCGCCTTCATGAGATGGCGGGTGAGGTCCGCGCCACCGCCTCGCTGACTGCCGACGAGGATCACGGAGAGCGCGCCTGCAGGCCGAGTGCTTTGATCAGGTCACGGCGCATCGCTGCCACGTCAGCGCAAGCCGCCCGCAGGCGCTGGGCACTCTCTGCATCGAGCACCAGCGTCCCGTCACGCTCTGCCCATGAGAGCGCCTCGAAGTCCCGTGCCAGGCCGGATTGACCAAGCGCCCGCAGCAGCTTCGAGAGCGCCGCATGATCTTCCACCGGAAACTTGCCCCGCGTTGTCCGCGGCTTCGCCTCCGAACCGAAGAGCCGTTCGCGGACATAGTCAGAGAGCGACAGCCCGGCCGCGTCTTTCTTGAGGCGTGCCTTCTCCTCCGCGGTTACGCGCAACGAGACATACAGCGGCTTCGGCCTCGCGGTGTTCGGCGCATCGTTCTCGTGCCGCGTCGGCTGCACGCCGCCCGATGCCGCCGCACCGAAAGCGGCGTTCAGTCTGCCGTTCTCCCCGATGGAGTTCCGGCGCACCATCACGATGGCCCTCCGGGTTCGGACGGAGACCGCGCCATCTGAGCATCCGAAAGGTCGCCGTCAGTCGGCTTGGTGTCCAGGTCAGATGAAACGTCCACTACCGGGGGACAAAACTCAGACAGATCAACGCCCTTGAGCTGCTCCGACCAGTCCTCCAACACCTCCAAAAGGGGTTCTAGATCCGTGAGCGATGGCCCACCATCACACACCTCACGCGCCTGAAACCCCTCTAACATGTTGAAAGGTAACGTGGTTTTTGGGGTTCTAGTTCCTGTTTTCCGGCAGTAGGCGAGGCGCTCGGAAAACGCGAGCCTGAGCACCAGTCTGCGCAGTTCTGGACGCCCAGAAGCCCAGACTTTCCAGGGGCTTGCGAAGAACTGGAGCGCGGGTTCGAGACACTCTTCTATGGTGCCCGTTGGCTTGAACCCATTTTCTAGCTGGCTCTGCAGTTGCAGTCTCTCTGCGTCGAGCTTCTCGATCCGGCGCTCATATGCTGTCACTGCTGTTGGGCTTGCGGCGTCGGCGATCCGATCAAGGAAGTTGTCGATCTGGCGCTCAAGGCCGGCAAGCTTGGCGCCCGCGGTTCTCTGCATCTCAGACACCTGCGCCCGCCGTAGTTCCCACGCATTCAGGAACATGTCGCGGACGAGCGTGAGGAGAGCTTTCGTCGGGCGCATTTGCCTCAGGAGCGCTTCGAAGTCGCCTTCAAGTTTGTCACGTCGGATGGATTTGCCGTAGCTCGGGCAGCCCTTGGTTTGGCAAAGGTAGTACGGATAGCCCTTGCCTAGACGCCCTCGTGACACGCAGGAGTAGAGGGGGTTTCCGCAGTCAGCGCATTCAACGAAGCCGCGGAGGGCGAATCTCGTCCCAAGGTCTTTCCGCGCGGGGGCGCGCACGGCGCCGTTCAGCCGGTCCTGGATCCTGTTGAATGTGGCAGCATCAATGAGGCCCTCGTGGCGTCCCACGCGACGAGACACTCCCCAGCACGCCGCTTCGACGAAGCCTGCGTACATGGGTTGCCTCAACATCTTGCGGACGACCCAGAAGGACACTTTCCTCGTTCGCGTTTCACTTTGCTGCAGCTGTGCGGCCAGGAACCGTCTGACTTCTGCCTGTGACTGCAACCTGCCCGCTGCGTAGCCTTCAAGCGCCTCTTGCACGATCGAGGCGAACGGTTCATCCCGCACGAGGATGTGCCCATGTTCGCGCGATCTCTCGTACTTGTAGCCTCAGGGCGGCCGCGACATCACCGCGTATCCCTGTTCGACGCGAGCCGACATCTTCTGGATGACCTGCCTGCGGTTCTGTTTCCGCTCGAGCTCGCCCTGGGCGGCGACGATGGTCTCCACGAACTCGCCCTCGGGCGTATCCTCGAAGCGGAAGTTCAGGCACTCCGGGGTAGCCCCGTGCTTGTCGAGCGTCCGGTGAAGCTTCTTGTGGAACTCGATATCGCGGGAGAAGCGCTTGATGTCGTCGAAGACGATGACGAAGTCGGTCTCGCGGCGGGCTTCGAGATAGGCCAGGAGCGCCACCATGCCGGGCCGGTTCATGAAGTCGCCGCCGCCCGAGGCATCGTCCGGGAAGACAGCCTCCACCTCGTAGCCGCGGGCCTCGGCGTATTGCCGACACCGATGCTCCTGGCTTTCGAGGCCGGAACCCTCCGCCGACTGCTTCTTGCTCGAGACCCGGCAGTAGATGATCGCCTTGGTGGCGGCGCTGGGCATGGTGCTCAATCCGGCCGTGCTGCCCTTCAGGATGGTGGTGGCTTTGTTCATGAAGTCTCTCTTTCTGCCACGCGCTCCGGGGCGGCGTTCGGGGTCGGTCTCCTGTCGGATGGCTGAGAGTATTCTACCGCATCCAGCACGGACGGGACGGCGTCGCGCTCGATCTCCCCCAGCTGTCCACAGCTTAGTTGGACGGGGTGGAGCTGGTAGCCGAGATCGACGAATTGCAGCACGATGGACCAGACGAGGTGGAGGTACTCGGTTCTCTGCGCCTCGGTCATCCCGGCGCTATCGAGCCGATGCTGGAATTGGTCGAGATCGACCTCCAGCACCTTGCGGCGCGCGCCACCAGCGACCCCACTGGCTGGCCCGCCCGCGGCTTTTGCAAAGGCCACGGGCGCACCGGCCCCAATATCTTTCTTCACGTCAAACTCCTTTCAGTTTGCACTCCTTTTCTTCTTCACGAATAAGAACAATGCAGGAACATTACCTGAGATTTTTATTCTTGTGAAGAGATTTCGACTTGCTGTTTTGGCAAGTCAGCGGGCGGGGCCGCGGTCTTTACTTTGGGCGTGCTCTGCGTTGTTGCGTTGCTGGTCAACGTAGTTGGCGCGGTCCTGCTCCTTGAGGCGCCCCACGGAGGCATAGGCCATCTCGGCGAGGCGGGACGCTTTCAGGAGCTGGTTGCTCGGGATGCTGTGGGTGTCGCGCCAGTTCCCGTCCTTGTCCTGATAGCTGTAGGTGAGCGTCGTGTTGTAGATGGGCCCGTGCTCGCCCTGGTTGGCCCAGATGGCGGCGGTCACGCGGCCATCGCGATGGGTCTCGATCGGCTTCGGCTTCTGCTGGTCGTCGGACATGGGTGTCTTTCTCTCTCTCAGTGCTGCTGGATGGTTGGTTAGCGGGACGGGGTGCGGGACCTCGTTCGCTGGCGGCTACGGCCCTGCTTGGCGAGGGCCTGCTGCTCGCGGACGTAGAGGGCGCGGACGAAGGCGGCGCGGATGCGGCTGTTCTCGTGCTCGAAGTCCCCGCGCAGGATGGCGGTGCTCTCCTGCAGGCGCCGAGACCCGGCCGGACGGCTACGATCGCGCGGCCCATGCGGTGCGAATGACGAATTCCTCCTCGCCGCCACCGCCCAGAACCTCAGAAAGCTCGCAAAGCTCTTCCCCATGCCGCAGCCGCCAAAGCCCGCGTGATGCGGCTTGGCACGCCTCTTCTTCGGGGCGCGATCCGCATCAACGCGACGACTTCACCGAGCGACTTCTTCAACGGAATTGGCTCGTTCCGGCCGTCTGCCGCGCGCAGCACGAAGGTCCGGACCAGCTACCGTACCCTTGGTGCTAGCTATTCGCCCTTGCTGCCTGGCGCTTGACCTTACATATTGCGCGGATGTAAGGTATAGGAGAAACCACACGGAGCCTGGAGCCTATAGTGTCACTCGAGTCGACCGTGACGTCGAAAGGGCAGACGACCCTTCCAAAGGACGTGAGGAAGCATCTTGGCCTCAAGGCGGGCGACAAGGTGCGCTATCTCGTCGTCGACGACGGGGTCCGGCTGGTCCGTCCGAGGAAGGTGATGAGCCTCTGCGGCAGTCTTCCTCACGAGGGCGATCCCGTGAGCCTCGACGACATGGACGAGGCGGTCCGGGACGGCGCTGCCGCGCGCCAGCGCAGGGATCGATGATTGGGCTGGACACGAACATTCTGGTCCGGTTCCTCGTTCAGGACGATCCGAGCCAATCCGCTGCGGCGCAATCTCTCCTCGGCCGCTGCTCGACGAAGGAGCCCGGGTTCGTCGGAAGGGAGGTCCTTGTCGAACTCGTCTGGGTCCTTGAGCGGGCCTATGGCCATCCGGCATCGAGGATCTCGGCCACGCTGATCGGTTTGCTCGAGGCTGAGGAACTGGTGTTGGAGGACGCGGAGGATGCCGCTACGGCCGCGGTCGCGTATGGAAGCGGTGTCGCCGATTTCGCTGACCACATGATTTCCGCTGCCGCGGTTCGGGCCGGATGCGAGACGCTCTACACTTTCGATCGGAAGGCGGCACGACACAACGCGGTCACCCTGCTCGTGAAGTAGGCGTGCGACGGGGCTGCGAAGGGCTGCTCCCGCCAAGATCGGTTGACAGCCAAACTGCCTCAGGCATCCTACACAAGTTGCAGCTCGGTCTCCTCTTTTCGGAGGAGTACCATGTCTTCCATCCTGCGCAAGCGCCCCGTTCCAGATCCGACGCGGAAGATCACTTTCCCCGTCCCTGAGAAGCTCGCCGCCGATGTCGAGGCCGCTGATCGAGCGGGCGGAAGCTCTCGGCTTCGACGTCTCGATTCAGGAGAGCCTCGAGGCTGCCTATCGCCGTATCCATGCGAAGCTGGCGAAGGAGATGAAGGCGCTCGACGTCGATGCCGGCGCCGCCGACCCTGCTGACATGCCCACCGTCGGGCCAGTGGATCAGTGACAAGACGACGAAGAGGCGGGGCAGGCTCCGTCTGTTCGTGCCGTCGGAGGTTGATCCACTTTCTGGGGCGGGTCCCGGACAAGGCAAACCCGCCTTCGCTCACGACAGCGGTTCAGTCAGCCAGGGGCGCAAGTCATAGCTTTTCGAATAAGTGATATGCCCGTTCGACAATGATCGACGCCCACGGCGATTTCCGATCATCTCAACGGAAACGCTGATTGGTGCCTCAGCTGTAGCGGTCGCCGGGAGAGACGTACTCTGGGCTCGCAGGACTTGTGGGATCAATCCTATTGAGATGATCCAGATCGTCTTTCATGTACGGGTCGCCTAACTGTCTGGGTTGGCGATGGTCACGGTTCTGCTTCCGGCCATTCCCTATTCTCGATCGCAGCGCGTTGACGACTAAGAGGAGGATCACGACTGCGAAGAGGCCATAGAAGACTTCGTCTGCCATCGCGGTCCCTCCTAGCGATCGTCAGCAGTTCCGTAGATATGGAGCCGAAGCGGTTGGCCTTCCGTTGCGTCGTCCGATTCGCTACCATCAGCTTGTGGCCCAAACTCGTCGCTCTGCGGCCACTCGCGCCGCTCATCATAGCGCATTCCGACGTCCGACAGAATGCTCTCGACATTCGTCGTCCGGCCCGAGGCCGCGCGCTTCAGATCGTAGATGACGGATTCGGCGAGGCTGTCGCGCTTCCCGAACTCCTGACGGACCAGATCTTCGAGCGCATACATCCGGTCCGTCTGCTGGCCAGGATTTTCCATCAGCTCGGCGAAGTAGTCGCCAGCCGTCGTGCTGCCGCCGCTCTCGGTCACGGCGCGCCAATAGGCCTGTCGGCGATCCGCTTCGCTCTCGGGTCCCGTCACACTGCCGAGGATCGTGGCCTTCACGCGGTTGTAGCCATCCAGGGCGTCGTCGAGGACGCCGCGGTCGCCGTAGCGATCAACGGCCCGGATCTCGGCCGCGAAGTCGCGATCTCGGATGAAGCGATCCTCACGGTCGCCTTGGGTCTCGCCCAGCTCCGTTCGACGGGCCTCGTAGACGCTGCGCGGGGTCCGCGCCTCGCCCGCAGCATCGACTGGCGCCGCCCCCATCGAAAGATCTGCGCCGCCGCCCCCGCGCTCGCGCCCGCCGAAGTCGCGCGCGATGCCGATCTCCGGGACCTCGATGCGGGAGCCTCTCGGGTCTCCGGCGGGTCCTGCCTGCAGACCGACGGAGCCGAGGATCTCGTTCAGGAGCCTGTAGTCGCCGGCCTCACGGAGGGCAGTCAGGCCACCGGCCGCATAAGATCGCTGGATCTGGCCCGGCGCGCTCGTGAAGACACCCATGTCGTGGGTGTAGCGGTCGGACCACCAGTCGGCTCGGCCGGCATAGCCGTTCTCCATGAGCTCGTATTTGAGCTTTTTGTAGGCGCCGGATTCGACGACGAGATTGGCTGCCTCGACGAGGCCCATCTCCTGGGAGAAGCCGCCGGTCTCGGAGCGCGTCAGCGCCTCTTCATAACTCCGTTCGGCGCCGACCGCCTCACTCGCCTCGCGCCTCAACGCCTCGGTCTCGGTGAAGGCGCTGCTATTGAAGCCGCTCTGGGTGAGGCCGCGCTGGATGTCCCGCGCGAAGGCGATCTGGAAGGCCGACTGGAGGCCCTCGTTCTCCTGGAACGCGCGCTGCATCTCATTGCCAACGTTCCTTTCATCTGCGCCGATGAAGCGCTCCGAAGTTTGATGGCTACCGCTTGCGCCGACACTGACGCTTCCAGTTCCTCCGACGCTGTTGACGCCAGCGCCCGCCCCGCTGCCTCGGCCAGCCGACGCCGCGGCATTGGCGCCGGCCGTTGCGACCCGGCTCATGGCTTCGAGGTCACTCTCCGAACTAGATCTGGCGACGCGATACGCTCGCGAGAACGCCTCGTTCTGCAGAAGCCCATAGACCTCCGAGCTCTCGGCCCGTTCGCTGTCGGTCCAGAGCGTGCCGCTCTGCGAGCGGGTCTCAGAGCCCCGGCTCGACGAGAGCGCTCGGTCGAGCGCCTGGCTGAACTGGAGCCGCTCGCTCTCCATGGCGCGTTCTGCGGCGGTGACGCTCTCGGTGTTGGCGGCCGAGAAGGTGAAGCGGGAGAGCACGCTCTGCGCGCCGTTCACGTGGAAGCCCGCGACCTGCGTCTCGCGCATGGGCGACTCGACCATGAGGAGCGGCTGTTTCGCGATGCTGCTGGGCGCCGGGACCTTCTCGTCGAAGGTGTCGGGGCCGCCGGCGCGCGCCGCGATGGTGTTGAAGCTGTAGACGCTGCCGGTGATCAAGAGGAGGCTCAGGATCGGCACCGAGGAGGCGAAGAGCCCCGCGACGGCGAGTTGCTTCTGGACCTCGTCATCGGCCGAGAACTGGCCGCCGAGCGAGGTGAAGGGCAGGCCGGCGCCATCGAGGCTCGCGATATCGCTCGCAAGGCTGTGCAGGATATAGAGGTTGATGAAGGCAAGCGTCGGCGCCCAGAATTGGATCCAGAGCCCTATCAGCACATAGCGTGAGACGATCCGGAACCCGCCGAAGCCCATGACGGCTGCGACGAGCACGATCGGCGCCATGGCGTAGAAGAAGCCCTCGACGAAGGAGATGAGCGGGCGCGTGTAGCTCTCGAAGATGTTGCCCTGCGCAATCCACTGGGCGTTGCGCTGCCGGATCGCGTCGGCGAGCGCCACGGCAAACCCCTCCTTCATGTCGAGCTGGAGCCGCCGCATCGCCCCCATATCGACAAGCGGCCCGACGAAGAGCGAGAGCAGCGCCTCGTCGGTCGAGACGCCCGGTAGCAGACCGAAGATGTCGAAGAGCTCGCCCACGCGTTCGTTCACCACCGCCTCGGTCGGCGCGATGGCGCGCGCGGGATCGTGGAAGAGATCGGCGAGGACCTGGGATTTGAGCGCGGGCATGAAGCTCGTGCGCGACCATTGCACGAGCTCGGTGTGGCCTTCGACGCAGTCCTCGTTTGACCCCGCACCGATATGGTTGAAGGTGCCGAAGGCCGCGTTCTCGAACTTCACCGCCTCATGGACGAGGACGGCGGAAGAGAGCGCCGTGCGCTGGATCGCGCCCATGTCGAGCCCGAAGCTCGTGCA
>JBCDFC010000167.1:0-11220 GCA_039178805.1 Pseudomonadota bacterium
ATCGGGACCATCGGCCTCATGGTGCTCGTCTCGGCAATGAACGGGCTGTCGGTGGCGGGCATGGCCATCGGGGCGACCATTGCGCTGCCGGAACTGCTCCGCCGCGGCTATGACAAGATCATGGTGACCGGGGTGATCCAGGCCGGGTCGTCCCTTGGCATCCTCGTCCCGCCGTCGGTGGTGCTGGTTCTCTACGCCATGATCGCGCGGCAGCCCGTGGGCCAGCTCTGGCTTGCTGGCGTGCTCCCCGGGCTCATGATGGCGGGGATGTTCATCGTCTATATCTGGCTCCGCTGCCGCCTGCAGCCCCATCTCGGCCCGCCGATGCAGGACGCTGAAGAGGTGCCGCGAGCGGAGAAACTCCGCCTCCTCGGCGCGGGGCTCCTACCGCTTGCGATCTTCGCGGCGATGATGGTGCCCTTCGTCAATGGTTGGACCTCGCTTGTCGAAAGCTCCGCCATCGGCGCCCTTGCGGCCCTCGCAGCCTCGATCCTCAAGCGCCGGATGACCTGGGCGATCTTCGAGAGCTGCACGCGTCAGACGCTCGGCATCTCGTGCATGTTCATGTGGATCATCCTCGCCGCCCTCGGCTTCGGCGCGGTCTTCGACGGGCTCGGCGCCGTGCGCGCCATCGACAGCCTCTTTACCGAGCAGATGGGCCTCGATCCCTGGATGATTCTCATCCTGATGCAGCTCAGCTTCATCCTGATGGGCACGTTTCTCGACGACACGGCCATGCTGGTGATCGTCGCACCACTCTACGTGCCGCTCGTCAAAGCGCTGGGCTTCGACCTCATCTGGTACGGCGTGCTCTACACCATCACCACGCAGATCGCGTATATGACGCCACCCTTCGGCTACAACCTGTTCCTGATGCGCGCGATGGCCCCGCCCGAGGTCTCGCTCCGCGACATCTACCGCTCGATCATCCCCTTCGTTGCGGTCATGGTGCTCGCGCTGGCGACGATCATGGTCTTTCCAGAGATTGCGCTCTGGCTGCCCAACTATGTCTATGGGAAGTAATTGAAAAGAGGTCTGATCCGCAGGCCCGAAACACCAAGGAGTGAGAAGATGACCTCAAGACGCAAGTTCCTTACGGGCGCTGCCGCCGGTGCAGCCGCCGCGCCGCTCGCCGCCCCAGCGATTGCGCAGTCGACGATCAAATGGCGGATGCAGACTTATGCCGGCCCGGCGCTGGCCGAGCATGTGATCGATCCCGCGATCAAGATGTTCAACACGATCGCCGGCGACCGGATGCAGATCGAGCTCTTCTACGCCGACCAACTCGTGCCGACGGGCGAGCTCTTCCGCGCCATGCAGCAAGGCACGATCGACGCGGTGCAATCCGACGACGACTCGATGGCCTCACCGACCGAAGTGACGGTCTTCGGCGGCTATTTCCCCTTCGCCTCGCGCTACTCGCTCGATGTACCGGTGCTCTTCAATCAGTACGGGCTGAATGAGATCTGGGATGCGGAGTACTCGGCCGTCGGTGTGAAGCACATCTCCGCCGGCGCCTGGGATCCCTGCCATTTCGCGACCAAGAATCCGATCCGCTCGCTCGAGGATCTGAAGGGCCTGCGCGTCTTCACCTTCCCGACCGCCGGGCGCTTCCTTGCACAGTTCGGCGTCGTGCCGGTGACGCTGCCCTGGGAGGATATCGAGGTCGCGGTCCAGACCGGTGAGCTTGACGGCATCGCCTGGTCCGGCATCACCGAGGATTACACCGTCGGCTGGGCGGATGTGACGAACTACTTCCTCACCAACAACATCTCGGGCGCCTGGGCCGGATCGTTCTTCGCCAATATGGAGCGCTGGAACGAACTGCCGGAGGATATGCAGACCCTCTTCCGCGTCTGCTGCGATCAATCCCACTACTACCGTCAGTGGTGGTATTGGGGCGGAGAGGCATCCCTGCGCGTCAACGGCGACAAGCTGCAGCTCACTTCGATCCCCGATGACGAATGGGCCAAGGTCGAGGAAGCTGCCGTCGCCTTCTGGGACGAGATCGCGGCAGAGTCCGAGACCAAGGCCAAGGTCGTCGAGATCTTCCGCAAGTACAACGCGGACATGCAGAAGGCGGGCCGCCCCTACCGCTACAGCTAAACCGACCCGCCCCTGCTTTGCTGGTGGAGCAGGGGCGAGCGCCGTCCCGACCGGTCTCGCGGGGACCGGGCCGAAAACTCCCCGACACTCGGACTGAGAAAGCTCGTGACCCGACGATGACCTACTTCAACGCCCTTCCTCGCAATTCGATCATTCCTGGCAGCGTGCTGCGTGAGAGGCATCCAGCGTGAGCATCCTTCGCTGCGTCTCACCCATCGACGGCTCTGTCTTCGCCGAACGCGAGACCCTGTCGCCGGAGAGTGCCCACACCGTCGCCGCGTCCGCGCGCGAGGCGCAGGCCGACTGGGCCGCGCGCCCGCTCTCCGAACGGGTGGCGCTCGTCCGGGCCGGCGTCGCTCGGCTCGGCGAGATGTCTGACGACGTCGTGCCCGAGCTTGCCCGGATGATGGGCCGCCCCGTCCGCTATGGTGGTGAGTTCGGCGGCGTCGACGAGCGCGCGAGCCACATGGCCTCCATCGCCGAGAAAGCGCTCGCCGATATCGAGATCGGCGATGATGCGAGCTTCAGGCGCTTCATCCGTCGTGTCCCGCACGGCGTGGTCTTCGTGGTCGCGCCCTGGAACTACCCCTACCTCACGGCGATCAACACGGTCGCCCCAGCGCTCATCGCCGGGAATGCCGTCATCCTCAAGCACGCGACGCAGACCCTCCTCGCCGGCGAACGCATGGCGCGCGCCTTCCACGAAGCGGGCGTGCCAGAGGCTGTTTTCGCCAATGTCTTCCTCGACCATGCAACGACCGAAACGCTGATCGCCGCACGTGCCTTTGACTTCGTCAACTTCACGGGCTCCGTCGCAGGCGGTCGCGCGATGGAGCGTGCCGCGGCCGGCACCTTCACCGGGCTCGGGCTAGAGCTCGGCGGCAAGGATCCAGGCTATGTTATGGAGGATGCCGATCTAGATGCCGCCGCCGACACGCTGATCGACGGTGCGATGTTCAACTCAGGTCAGTGCTGCTGCGGGATCGAACGGATCTATGTCCATCGCAGCCTGTTCGACGCTTTCGTCGAGAAGGCCGTCGCCATCGTCAGCGGCTATCGGCTGGGCGACCCGCTCGACCCGGAGACGACCCTGGGCCCGATGGCGAACATCCGCTTCGCCGATCTCGTCCGCGCGCACACGGCAGAAGCGGTTGCGGCCGGCGCCAAGGCCCACATCCCAACCTTCGCTCGGCACAGCGGCACCTATCTCACGCCCCAAATCCTCACCGGTGTGACGCATCGGATGAAGGTGATGCGGGAGGAGAGCTTCGGCCCGGTCGTGGGCATCATGGCGGTCGAGGACGACGACGAGGCGATCCGCCTGATGAACGACAGCGATTTCGGCCTCACTGCCAGCCTTTGGACAGCCGATCCCGACCGCGCTGCCCGCATCGGCGACCGGATCGAGACGGGCACCGTCTTCATGAACCGATGCGATTATCTCGACCCCGCGCTCTGCTGGACCGGCTGCAAGGAGACGGGCCGGGGCGGCGCGCTCTCCGAGATTGGCTACCACAACCTCACGCGGCCGAAGTCTTTCCACCTCAAGAAGATGACCACATGACCCTGACGGCGAGCTTCTCTTATCCGACCTCCGTGCGCTTCGGCGCGGGGCGCATTGCCGAGCTGGCGGATGCTTGCGTCGCTGCCGGCATCACGCGGCCCCTGCTTGTGACCGACCGGGGCCTTGCCGATTTGCCGATCACGCAAAGGGCGCTCGATCTCTTGGCAGGCGCGAATATGGGCCGCGCGCTCTTCGCCGAGGTTGATCCCAATCCGAACGAGCGCAACTTGGCTGCGGGGGTCGAGGCCTTCAGGGCAGGGGGCCATGACGGTGTCGTGGCCTTCGGCGGCGGTTCGGGGCTCGATCTCGCGAAGATGGTCGCCTTCATGGCAGAGCAAACCCGGCCGGTCTGGGATTTCGAGGATATCGGCGACTGGTGGACCCGGGCCAACTCCGATGCCATCTATCCCAGCGTCGCGGTGCCGACGACGGCGGGCACAGGCTCCGAGGTTGGCCGCGCGAGCGTCATCACGAACTCCGAGACGCAGCGGAAGAAGATCATCTTCCACCCCAAGGTGCTGCCCTCGGTCGTGATCTGCGATCCCGAGCTGACTGTGGGCATGCCACCCGCGATCACCGCGGGCACGGGCCTTGATGCCTTCGCCCACTGTGTCGAGGCGTTCTCCAGCCCCCACTATCACCCCATGAGCCAGGGTATCGCGCTCGAGGGCATGCGGCTCGTCATCGAGAACTTGCCCCGCGCCTACGAGACGCCCGAGGATCTGGAGGCGCGGGCCCATATGATGTCAGCCGCCATGATGGGTGCGACTGCGTTTCAGAAAGGGCTCGGTGCGATCCATTCGCTCAGCCATCCGGTGGGCGCCATGCACCATACGCATCACGGCACGACCAATGCCGTCTTCATGCCCGGCGTTTTGCGCCTGAATGCGGCGGAGATCTCCGACCGCTTCGACCGTGCCGCGAGCTATCTCGGGATCGAGGGCGGCTTCCAGGGGTTCCAAGACTTCGTGGACGGGTTCAACGAGCGCCTCGGAATACCCAAGGGGTTGAGCGGGCTTGGCGTGGTGGACGCGGATGTAGAGGCAGTGCTGAGCGACGCGCTGGAAGATCCGAGTTGCGGTGGCAATCCGGTCACCCTCACGCGCGAGAACCTGCGCGACGTCCTGCTCGAAGCCCTCTGAGCTAGAGACGGATCCAACGCCTATCATCAGACCCGGGCTCGACCAGGGCATCCGACTTGGCCTGCCCGCGGGTCCCGGATGAGGCCTCGCAAGGAGCGCCCATCGAAGTGAGAACGCGCCTTAACCTTCTGAGGGCGCTCCCATTTCTGCGGTCTCGCTTGGCTGCTTACGCTTACGCTTCTGCTGCCACGGCGCGGGGATGTCGCCGGCCATGATGCAGCCATAGGGGTCGAGGTAGTCCTCGATCTCCGCCAGGCCGAAGCGCTCGATCTGCGCCACGACCGCATCGGCGCGCTTGTAGCTCGACGGCAGCTCCGAGATGTCCACGCGGCCTGCATAGAAGCGCACATCGAGGCCTCGTGTCTCCGCCGCCAGCAGTTCCGTCGGCGTCCGCTTGCCCATCCGGCGGCGATGCTCCGACCGGGAGAAGTTCCGCCCCGCGCCATGGGGGCTGAAGCCAAGGGCATGGCGCGCATCGCGTCCGCGGACCACCAGCACCGGCTCCGCCATGTTGAGCGGGATGAGCGTGCGCGCGGTCGCGTCCGGCGCGAAACCGTCCCATGCCGGCGTCGCACCCTTGCCGTGGTAGTAGATCCCGCCCCGCTCGAAGACGAAGTTGTGCTCGTTCCAGTAGCGGTCTTCCGCCTCCCGGCCGATGGCCGCTGCGGTCGCATTATGGATCGCCTCGTGATTGGCCTTGGTCCAGACGCGGATGATCTGCAGCGCCTCCCAATACGCCCGGCCCTCCTCGCTTTCGGCGGGGATCCAGGCGTTCTGGCGCAGCGTCTCGGGCGAAAGCGTGCGCCGATACCGCTCCGCCACTTCCATGCCCGCACGATAAAGCCGGGCGCCCGGCCCGCGCGAGCCATGATGGGTGATCATCGCCGTGCGGCCCGTCGCGCGAGAGCGGCCGACGAAGAGGAAATGGTTGCCGTCGCCCTGCGTGCCGAGATGGCTCTCGGCCATGCGCAGCGCCTTCACTTCGTTCAGAAACGGGTTCGCACGAAACTGTTCGAGGAGCGCTTCCGGGATCGGCCACTGCATCCCCTCCTTGCGCCCGCCGGGGCCGAAATGGGTTGCCTGCTGGGCGGCGTCCAGCACCGCCACGGGGTCCGCGCGGCCGAAATCGGTGAGCATGACGGAGCAACAGATATCCGCCGAATGCATGCCGGGATGGATCGCGCCCCGCGCCGCCGCGACCCCGCCCACGGGGATCGTGCCGACGGGCCCGGCGGGGCAGGCATCGGGCATGATCGCACCCGCCTCGATGGTCGGCGTGCGCATAAGCTCGGTCATCGTCTCCGTCACGCTCGCCAGGTTCTTGGCCTCGTCCTCTCCTTCCACCTCGATATTCGCGTGGAAGGACACCGCGCCACGAGGGCGCAGGGGCAGGGTCGGCGGCGGGGGCGGCGGCAGGTCACCGGCCAGCATCTCGCGGATCCGCACAAGGCCGAAACCCTCCGCCCGCGCGGCGTTCGCCTTGGACAGCAGTGCCCCGAAGTGGGGTCCGGGACGATGGCCCCAGGCGATGAGATCGTTGCCCGTCACGGCCGGTCTATCGTTGTCGCTGCTCATCTTTCTTCACTCTCATTCACGCAGCCGGGCGATCCCGGCGCTCAGCTCTCGGTCGGGGGACAAGGCGGTTCGCAAAACACTGAGTGACAGTCGATGTAGTTCTGCGGGCATTCCCCCTGAGTTCGGGTCCCGGCGACAAGTGGGTGCGAAACGTTCCTGCTCTACCGCTGAGCTACGCTGCCAAGATGGAGGCAGCGGCGGGAGTCGAACCTGCGACCTGGGCGTAAGAAGCGCTGTAGTTCCGCAGGCATTCGCCGGGATAGTCTCGTCAGTCTCTTCAGTCTGGGGTCCCGGCGACAAGAGGGCGGAGGAACACCGGGCTGCCGCAAAGCGCTGCGGGAGCGTCGATCGTGCTCCTACGATGTAGTTCCTCCTGGCATTCGCCAGGTCTGGTCTCCTTCGATCTCGATCTGGGTCTCAATTGCGGTCTCGGCGACAAGGGGCGAAGAAACAACCGGGGAGCCCGCCCATGCCAGAAGGGCGCCTGCAAAGGTGGGGGGTCGAACCCCACGGTCATCCCCGTCGGTTGCACATGTAGTTCCTTCAAGCATTCGCCGAGCGTGTTCCTTTCTCGGTTCGCGGTGGGTGCGGCCCCTCAGAGCCGCACCTTCTCGATCTCGCCGACCCAATGGGCAGGGCCCATGCGGCCGGCGGCGAAGGCGGCGATCTGCTCGAACACAGCGTCCGAGAAGCCACCGACATTCAGCACGTCCTGCCGCTCGGCGGCCTGGGTCGTGCCATAGGGCGCGATGTCGATGCAGACGAGACGCGCCTCCGGGTTGCGCCGCTTGAGCGCCACCCATGCCCGCATCACGCCCGTGCCTCTCCCGCGCTTGGCGTCGATCCAGGACTCGTTGTCCGAGACCAGGATCACAAGGTCCGGCACGCGGCCCTTGCCGACAAGCGCGCGCAGCGGCGCCGAGCAGTCCGTCCCACCGCCGCCGATCGCCGCCAGACGCTCGGCATTGGTCTGCACCGTGTCCCGCGGCTCGAGCCGCAGCGTGTGCACCTCATGGTCGAAGGGCAGCACACGCGCCCCCGGGTTTCGCCGCAGGACAGCCGCCGCGACCAGTGCCGCGACATCGACGAAGCGAACGGCCGAGCTCGCACCCTTGCGCCAGCCCGTGACGGGCCAGGTCATCGAGCCCGAGACGTCCGGACACACCGCCACGCTGCCCTCGAAGGCCGGCACGTTCTCGACGGCCACCTCCATGGCATCGTGCAGCGCCGCGCGGATCTCCGCCGGCAGATCGGCCGAGGCCGCCTTCGCTGCCACCATGAGCTGGTAGGGCAGCACGCGCGCCTTGGCGATCTGCGCCCGGTTGCGCAGCTTCGCCGACAACTGATGCACGATCTTCGGCCGCTCAAAGACCCCGTGGCGCTGGAACGTGTTCAGGTTCTGGCGAACCATCTGCCACGAGCCACGCTCGGCCATCTTCGTCCACTGACGCTGGCCAAGCGGGAGCTGGGTCAGCATCTGGAACGGCACGTCCGGCACTTCGCCCTTGCCTCCGCTCTGGCCTTCGGCCTTGAAGGCGAGCCAGTCCTGCACCGCCTTCGGCAGCCGCGTAACATCGCAGGGCCGCCCGACGATCCAGGCGAAGTGCGCCTCGCGCTCCGGGCTCGCCGGCTTCGGGTGCACCATGCGGATCACATCCGCCAGCGACGGGTCGTTCCCGATATTGGCCTGCAGAAGCGCCCAGTCCGACGCCTCGTTCAACCACTCGGCCACCATCGCCTTCGGCCGCGAGCCGAGCGACTTGCGCCCCGTCTGGCCCGAACGCATGACCTGCACGAACGTCCTCAGCATCTTGCCGTTATCGACCACCTTGCCGAAGGCACGGCGGAAGAGCACCGGGTCGACGCGGGCCAGCACTGCAAGCAGCACCGCCGGCATGTCCTTCATATGGCCCTTCGCGCGGGCATGGATCGCCGCCTTGGCGAGATACTCGGGCTCGACCTCTTCGGCGAGCCGGACCGCCGTGGCGAGCTCCGCCTCGGGCGAGGCATAGAAGAGCTGGCCGAGTGTGCCGGTCATCGCGAGCTGAGCCAGCGCGTGCTTCGGCGCATAGGTATAGGCCGGTGCGCCTTCGGCGTTCCGCGCCGTGGCCTCGGGCACGAGGCGTCCGCGCAGCGATGCGAAAAGTGTCTTGTTCGCCATGGCTCGTCTCCTCTATTCGTGAGGAGAAGATGCGGCGATTCGAGATAGGCACGAAGCCTCATCTGAAGACAGGCTAAATAATTGAATTTATGAACAAAAACTACTTTCTGCGGATACGGTCAACCATCTGAGCGCTCTTGTGAGATAGTAATTTATCCTGTCATATATGTCCTATGAAGAACGTGGTGATCGGATTCCTCGGCACACAGCTCGATATGGGCAAGCGGCGCAAGTGGCGCCCGTCCGTACAGCTCTGTGCGCATGAGGCCCTGCCGGTCGCGCGGCTCGAGCTTCTGTTCGATCAGCGTTTCGCAGGGCTCGCCGCGCATGTCTCGGCCAGCGTCAGTGAAGTCTCGCCCGGCACAGAGGTCATGCTGCGGCGCATGGATCTGTCCGATCCATGGGACTTCGAGGAAGTCTACGGCAAGCTCTTCGATTTCGCGCAGGACTATGGCTTCGACGAGGATCGTGAGCGCTACCACGTGCATCTGACCACGGGCACGCATGTGGCGCAGATCTGCTGGTTCCTGCTGACCGAGGCGCGGCATATTCCGGCGCGCCTGGTGCAGACCGGCCCGCCGAGGGAAGAGACGGCGCCGGCCGGCACGCTCGACATCATCGATCTCGATCTAAGCCGCTACAACGCGTTGCAGAGCCGCTTCGATCTTTTGGCCGAGCAATCGACCGAGCTTTTGAAGGGCGGCATAAAGACGAGGAACCCCGCCTTCAACGCGCTGATCGAGCGGATCGAGCGGGTGGCGTCGAGCTCGGACGCCCCGCTCCTCCTGCTGGGCGCGACGGGCACAGGCAAGACGGCCCTTGCGGAGCGAATCTACGAGCTCAAGCTCAAGGCGCGACGCCTGCGCGGCCGTTTCGTCCATGTGAACTGCGGCACGCTGCGTCGCGAGGCGGGGATGGCGACGCTCTTTGGCAATCGGCGTGGGGCCGCAGGGGGTGCGCCCGAGCGTCGTGGCCTGATCCGGGAGGCCGATGCCGGGCTTCTCTTCCTGGATGAGGTCGACGCCCTCGGCCCCGACGAGCAGACCATGGTGCTGCACGCCGTCGAGAGCGGGAAGTTCCTGCCGCTCGGCTCGGACCATGAGATCACGAGCCGCTTCCATCTCATCGCCGGCGCCAATCGCGATCTTGCGCGCCTCGTGGCCGACGGAGCGTTTCGCGCCGATCTTTATGCGCGTCTCAACCTTTGGACTTTCCGCCTGCCGCGGCTGCGGGAGCGGCGTGAGGACATTGAGCCCAACCTCGAGCATGAGCTGGCGAAGGCCGAGAAGCTCCTCGGCATCCGCGTCGGCTTCAACGCGGACGCCGCGCAGCGCTACCTCGCCTTCGCCCATCACCCCGGCACGCTCTGGCCCGGCAATTTCCGCGATCTCGGTGCCTCGGTCCAACGCCTCTGCACGCTTGCCCCGCGCGGGCGCATCACGCTGTCGATGGTCGAGCAGGAGATCGAAACCCTGCAGTCGCAATGGGCGGGCACGGCCGACGACAGCGACGGCAAGCTCGTGCGCAGCTATCTGGGCGGTGAGGTCGACGCGATCGACATCTTCGATCTCGCCCAGCTCGCCGCCGTGATCCGCGTCTGCGAAAGGGCTGCGACGCTCAGCGAAGCGGGGCGCACGCTCTTCGCGGCCTCCCGCGAACGAAAACGCAGCACGAACGACGCGGACCGCCTTCGGAAGTATCTCGACCGCTTCGGCTTAAGCTGGAGCGCGATCCATCCGGGCTAACACGCAGGAGAGCTGGTGCTCTCAACGCGCTTCATGCAACTCCTGCGGCGGAGCGACCGATGTTTCCAAAACCCTGGGTCGCGTCCCGGTGATGAGGCGCGCGCCCTTGGAATAGGTGAGATACGACCAGAACCAGCTCAGTGCGACGAAGATCGGGGCGCGCACGCCGATCAGGAAGTAGATATGCGCCAACCCCCAGCACCACCAAGCCAAGGCGCCGGAGAGCCGGATCCGACCGAAATCGATGACGGCCGCGTTCCGCCCAATCGTCGCGAGGTTGCCCAAATGGCGGTACTGGAACGCCGCCCGGTCCTTGCCTTCGAGATCCTTTGAGATCATGCGGCCGACATGGCGTCCCGCCTGCTTCGCGGCCGGTGCGATGCCTGGCACGTCGCGTCCGTCTCGCCAGGGGATCTTGGCGACGTCGCCGATGACAAACACCTCCGGATGGCCGGGCAGGGATAGATCGGCGTTGACCGGAACACGACCCTGCCGGTCGGTCTCGACCCCGAGCCAGCGGCCCGCATGCTCGACCTTCACGCCCGCACCCCACACCTTGGTCGCAGCCGACAGGCGACCATTGGGCAGTGCCACGCCTTCCTCATCGATGCCGAGCACCCGGGTGTCCAGCCTCACCTCGACCCCCAGTTTGGTGAGCGACTTGGCCGCAACGGCCGAAAGCTCCTCAGGAAAGGCCGCGAGGAGACGTGGACCCGCCTCGATCAGAACGACACGCGCTTCCTTCGCGCGAATGCGCCTGAAATCCGCGGCCAAGGTAAAGCGCGCAAGCTCGGCGATCGCGCCTGCGAGTTCGACGCCCGTCGGACCCCCGCCAACCACGACGAAGGTGAGCTGGCGCTGCTGCTCTTCCTCGTTCTCGGCTACTTCCGCGCGTTCGAAGGCCATCAGCACACGTTTCCGGATCTC
>JBCDFC010000168.1:0-11146 GCA_039178805.1 Pseudomonadota bacterium
CGTCGACATCATGGATTTCGAATGCGTCGACTATGTCTACCGGATGTACGATGCGGCCTTCGGCCGTCGGCCGGATGAGCCGGGTCTGCGCTTCTGGGCAGAGCTGATCGATGACGGCAGCGTCGGCAAGCTCGACTTGCCCGGCTTCTTCATCGACAGCGAGGAGTATCGCGGGCTTTATGGTACCGACCCTTCGCCTCAGGAACAGGTGACGGCGCTCTACAACAATGCGCTCCGGCGGGAGCCGGAGGGGGCTGGTTTTGACTACTGGGTCGGCCAGCTCCAGACGGGTGAGCTGTCGGACGAGGCGATCCTCTTCTTCTTTGCCGAGAGCGAGGAGAACGTCCTCCGCAATCAGCCCTTCATCGAGGACGGTCTCCTCGTCGCGTAATAGGGTGGCCTGAGAGGGTCGGGGTTCAGGCGGCGTCGGATGCGACCGGCGCCGCGGCTTGCTCGGCCTCAAGCCAGGCCTGAAACATCAACACGTTCCAGAGCTGCTTGCCCCAAGCACAACGCTTGGACTGATGCTCCTGCCATAGCCGGGCGACAGCGTCGGGCTGCAGCCAGCCCTCACGCGCAAGGCGTGATGGCTCGATCAACGCCTCGGCCCAGGGCTTCAGCGGCCCTCGGATCCAGGCGCCGACCGGCACCTCGAACCCCATCTTCGGCCGATCGATCAGTGCCGCAGGCACATGCCGATAGAGCACTTGGCGGAGCGCCCATTTCTGCACACCGCCCCGGAGTTTTAGATCGAGCGGCAGCCGCCACGCGAACTCCGCCACGCGATGGTCGAGAAGCGGCGCGCGTGCCTCCAACCCGCAGGCCATCGTCGCCCGATCCACTTTGTGGAGGATGTCGTCGGGCAAATAGGCGATCATATCGAGGGCCATCATCCGTTCGGACGGCGGCAACGCAGCGAGCGCCGGATCGGGTGCCGTGAGCTGATCCTCGGGCTCCGACCCTCCGAGCACGAGCGCCTGCGGCCGGCGCACATGGCTGACCAGGAGGCGGTGCAGCTCGAATACATCGCGGCTCCGCGTATAGTCGGCCAGGCGAACCAGCCTCTGCGCCGGCGGCTCCCGCCCCTCGGCGACCGGCCGTACCAGACCGGCGAGACCGTTGATCGCGCCCGCAGGCAGGCGGTCCACCGTCCCCGCGAAGAGCCGTCTCAGCGGTAGAGGCAGCGCATGGAGCCGGTGGGCACCGGGCCCGAACTGCCGGAACCGGTCATAGCCGCAGAAAAGCTCGTCCCCGCCGTCACCCGAAAGGGCCACCGTCACCTGCTGGCGGGCGAGCTGCGCCACCAGATGCGTCGGGATCTGCGAGCCATCGGCGAACGGCTCGTCGAACATCTCCGGCAGTCGCGGCACGATGGCGCGCAGCTCCGCATCGCCGACATAGAGCTCCGTATGCTCGGTGCCGAGATGCTCGGCCACCGCGCGTGCATGCGCGGCCTCGTCATAGCGCGGTACCTCGAACCCGATCGAGAAGGTCTTCACGGGCCGTTTTGCAAGATGCTGCATCAGCGCGGTGATGGTGGAGCTGTCGATCCCGCCCGAGAGGAAGGCGCCGAGCGGCACATCCGACATCATCTGCAGCCCGACCGCATCGAGCAGCAGCGCCTCGAGCCGGTCCACGGCCTCCTCGGGCGAGAGATCGAGATCGGGCGCTGTCGCGGCCTCGATCCCGGACCAGTAGCGCGCGATCTGAGGCTCTGGACGGTCGACCGAGACGGTAATGAGCGTGCCCGGCTCGACCTTTGCTAAGTCCTCGTAGATGCAGTGCCGGCCGCCCACATAGCTGTGGCGCATGAACTGTACGACGGCATCGCGCCTAACGCGCCGCGCCGCGGCTGGATGGCTGTTGAGCGCCTTGAGTTCGGAGCCGAAGAGGAGGACGCGGTCGGCGCCCGTCCCCTGCCAGCCATAGTAAAGCGGCTTCTCGCCAAACCGGTCGCGGCCGAGGGTCAGGCGGCGGCTCTCTCTGTCCCAGATCGCGAAGGCGAACATGCCGACCATGCGCCGTGTCGCACCTTCGATCCCCCACTGCTCGACCGCAGCAAGGAAGGTCTCCGTATCCGACCCACCGCGCCACTCTACGGGCCCCGCAGCTTCGAGTTCCCGGCGGATTTCCAGGTGGTTGTAGAACTCTCCATTTTAGGTGAGCCAGTAGCGCTCCGAAGGCGATGCCATGGGCTGATGCCCGGCGGGCGAGATGTCGATGATGGCGAGCCTGCGATGCCCGAGCGCGAGCCCGGCATCCGCATCGGCCCAGATCCCAGCGCTGTCGGGCCCGCGATGGGCAAGGCGGCCGGTCATGGCATCGACGCGGCGTTCGACCGCGTCCTGCGCCAGGACGCCTGGCTGCCCCAGGAACCCGGTGATCCCGCACATCAGCGCCCCTCCTGCGCTCCTTAAGGGTCGTGAGAGTATCCGCTGCTGCGCCGCAATGCGAGCGCTGCGCAGTTGACAGCGGCAAGGCCACGGGACCCATATGCCGGCGATCCGGCTTAGCGCCGGAAGAGGCGGGCCGCGGGGGCGCATGATGGCGGTGAAGCTCGCCTATTTCCTCAATACCTATCCGTCGACGAGCCAGACCTTCATCCGCGGCGAGATCGCGGAGATCGAAGCATCGGGCCTGGCTGTTACGCGCTATGCGATCCGACGCTGGGACGAGCCGCTGGTGACCGAGGCGGACCGGGTCGAGGAGACGCGCACGCGGTACCTCTTGGGTCACCCGGTGGCCCTCCTGCTGGCACTAGTGCTTGAGCTTGTCCGCAATCCGCGTGGGATCGCTCGAGGTTTCGGGCTGTGGTGGCGGCTCTTCGCGAATGCGGGCGGGGGTTTCGTGCGCCACGTGGCCTATTTTCTCGAAGCGGTTCAGCTCAAACGATGGGCGGTGGCGGACGGGATCACGCATATCCACACCCATTTCGCCACGAACGGGGCGGCGGTTGCGATGCTGGCCGAGGCGATGGGCGGGCCGCGCTGGAGCGTCACGGTCCATGGGCCGAACGAGTTCTTCGATCCGGAGCGGGCGAGCGTGCCGCTGAAGCTTGCGCGCGCGTCTTTCGTGGCCGCGATCAGCCATTTCGCGAAGGGTCAGGTCGCGACCCATTGCGGCATGGAGAGTTTTGCCAAGACCCATGTCGTGCGCTGCGGGGTCGACCTCGCGGCGTTCGCTGAGGCTGACCCGCCTGTCGCGGAGGCACCGGTTCTCCATGTCGGCAGGCTCTGTGTCGAGAAGGCCCAAGTGCTGTTCCCCGCGGCGGTAGCTGAGGCAGCCGAGACCGCGGGAGGACTGCGTCTCGAGGTCATCGGTGATGGGGAGGCGCGGACTGCGGTGGAGGCAGCGATCGCGGCGACGGGTACGAGCGCCCGCATCACACTTCTCGGCTGGCGGAGCCATGAGGAGGTGAGGTCGCGCCTTGCCGCCAGCCGCGGGTTGTTTCTGCCGAGTTTCGCGGAGGGGCTGCCGATCGTGATCATGGAGGCGCTGGCGCTCGGCCGTCCGGTGATCGTGAGCTGGGTCGCGGGCATTCCGGAACTGGTCGATGCCGATTGCGGTTGGCTGGTGGCGCCAGGCGACGAGGACGGTTTCGCGCGGGCGCTCGCAGCGCTTGCCAGCGCGCCGCCGGAAAAACTGGAGGCGATGGGGAGAGCCGGACGGGAGAAGGTGACGCGGCTCCATGACCAGCGCGCCAACGCGCTACGGCTGCGGGCCTTGATCGAAGCTGCACATGGCTCGGGCGGCGGATAGGGCGGGCGGCCTGCCGGGCGCCCCGAGCGCGGCGCGCGAGCGCGCCTCGCCGGCCCGCCCACCAGCCGCGCCCGGTCGTGGAGACGGCTCGCGCGTCTAGTCTTGCGGGCGACGGCCCCTGATCACATCGGTGTCTATGTCGGCGATGATGTCGGGCACGATCGCCATGGCTTCGGTCTCCGTCATGCCTGGCGCGAGGCGCGGGTCGTAGAGGATGCGAAGAAGCGCTTCGTCATGGCCGGTCAGCAGGGCGAACTCCTGGTCGTCGTTGAAGACCGAAGGCCGCACATTCGGATCGTCATTGGGCAATCCCATCGCTTGGGCCAGCTCCTCCTCGACGCAGGCGCGGGCGAGGCGGGGAGGCAGGCCGTCGCGGATGAGGGCGAGGCCGAACAGGATCTCGTCGCTCTCGACGCGTGTCCCGCTCGGCATCTTGGCGGGGCGGCGGGCATGGAGGAAGAGGCCGACGCAAGGGGTATGCGTGGCGCGGCCGAAGCGGTCGACTTGCTGTGCCAGCCAATCGCCCGCCGGTTGGTTCGCAAGGGCACGGGCGGCGGGCGCATAGTCCTGCGGGCGCAGGAAGAGCACCGCGAGGTTCGCAGGCTCACCAGGGCCCGAGCGCGCGATATCGTGCCCGGTCGCCCCGGCGATGCGGTCGGTCGTCTCCTGCACCGCGCGTACATAGCCTTGAGCGCTCTTGCCGAGGCTTGTGATCTGCCAGCGCACCGGCCTGCGCCAGCGCCGCAGTCTGCCCGGTGGGCTGTCGGCCGGGGCAATGACCGGTTCGGCCTCGGCCGTCAGCACCCCCGGCTCGACCCCGAAGGCGATGCGGCGGAAATTGTCGGCAAGGGCGAGGTTCGAGACCGGCATGCCGTCGGGCGTGCGGTCGAGCCGCATCTTGCCGAGCACAAGCGCGGTTTGTTCATAGCCGTCCCAGGCACCGCCCTCGATATAGTCGGCGCAGGAGAGGCAGACAAAGCCGGTTACAGCGGCCGCGGAGAGACGCAAAACAACGAGAGAAGCGGCGATACTCATAGAGGTTCCTTCAACCAGCACCGGCAGGCGGGGCGGGGACGGTTTCGAACGAGGCCGGGACCGTCGGGCTTTCGCCTTCGGGGCGGAGTTCTCGGACAATGCGCCGCACGATGGGCATCGCCTCCTCCTCTGTCATCCCTGGCCTGAGGCGGGGGTCGTAGAGGACCCGAAGCAGCCACTCATCGTGGCGGGTGAGGAGCGCAAACTCCTCGTCGTCGTTGAAGATTGAGGGGCGAACCTCGGGATGGTCGTTGCCGAGGCCGAGTGCCTGCGTGATTTCTTCGTGGATGCAGGACTGGCGGAGGAGCCCGCCGACCTCGGACCCTAGCATGATCATGCCGAAGACGATGGTGTGGCTGTCCTGCTCGGCCACGAGATTCGTCGCCGCACAGACCACGCTCGCGCTCGTCCGCCAGAGATCGAAGCTGCGGCGGAGGGCGGGATGGAGCCTGCCGAGCGCCTGGCTCACCGCGCTGCGCTCCTCGGGCACCGTGATCAGAACCATGAGGTTCACGCCATCGTCCGAGGTGGCGGTCGTCGGTGTCAGCCGCGTCTCGCCGGCATCGAGCGGTGCCGCATAAACCTCGCGCCCGGTGATCTGGCCGATCCGGCCGAGGAAGGCCGCAACCTCGAGCTTGTCCGCCTCGGTGACGCCCTGACCGACAAGGCGGTAACGGATCGGTTCTTCCCATCGCTGCAATGGGTTAGTGGCGGCATTCGCCTCGCTTCCCGGCTGCTCGATATCGATCTCGTGGCGGAGGGCGACGCGGCTGAAATTGCGAACGAGGTCTTCGTTGGAGAAGGGTGCATCGATCGGGGCCACATCGGTTCGGAGGTCCCCTACGGCCAGAAGCGTCGCTTCGTATTCGGCATAATCTTCAGCGCTCGGCTGACCGGTGCAGGCGGCGAGCGGCGCCAGGAGTACGATCCCGAGGCGTGCCACAAGGCCCCGGAGGCCGGGTCGGGGCAGGCGCCGATCTTGGCCGGCTTGAATCCCGGCTGTTCCAGTGGAGTATGCGGGCGCAGCAATCATCGTCTTCCTCACTCGACATGAGAGTATGCGGAATGTGTGGACGCTTTGCGACTGGTTTGATTGCGGGTCATCTCGATACAGCCGCCTGGCTCGATATCGAGCGCGATGCGCCTCGGCCTGATTGGAGTGAAGACTGGGCGGCAAGCGGTGATGAGACAAGGGCGCCTCTCCTCCCCGTGATCCCGGCGGGAGAGTGGCCGAAGCCGAGTTGGAATGTCGCACCGACGCAGCATGCGGCGATTGTAGTGAGCGATGAGACAGGTGTTGCGCCACGGAAGGTCCTCAGCGCGCGCTGGGGGTTGGTGCCGCGCTGGTGGTGGAAAAGCTTGGCCGAGCTGAAGGCGAGCACGTTCAACGCACGCTCGGAAGAAGCGGCGGGAAAGCCGATGTTTCGCGATGCCTGCGCGCAGACGCGGTGCCTGGTGCCGGCGCTCGGTTACTACGAGTGGACCGGGAAAGCCCGGGCGAAGACGCCGTGGTTCGTCTCGCCTCAGAGCAACCGGCCCGGGCTCTGCTTCGCTGGATTGTGGGCGGAGGCGGTGGTCGATGGGCAGACGATCCGCAGCTTCACCATCCTGACGACGGCGGCCAACGACGCAACCGCCCATCTGCATCCACGGGCGCCCGTTGTCGTGGCGGAGGATGACTGGGAAGCTTGGCTGACCGGCGGGGCCGGGGCGCATCTGATGCGGCCGCTCGACGCTACGCGAACGGAAGTGCGCGAGGTGCATCGCGATGTTGGCAATGTGCGCAACGACCGGCCGGACCTGATCGAGGCCGTGGGTCTGGGCCTCTGATCTCGCGTCCGGTTGGGTCATCCTGCAGCCAGTCGGTGAACGGATCGTAAGGGCTGCGCCTAGCGATCCGACTGGAACGGAGCGAACCCACGAAGCCCATCCCCGAGCTTGACCCGGGGATCCAGAAAACGTTTGTTTTTCCAAATCTTAGAGAAAGCGAGATTGCCGGATCAAGTCCGGCAATGACGGTATCGAATGTCTCGGTCAGACCACTAGGCCTCCGGCGCTGCGTTGGCTGGGGTGACGCCGCTGGTCCCGGCTCGGGCGGCGGCGAGCGTCGCTTTCAGGTCCTGCTCCATCTGCACGAGTTCTTTCTCGGCTTCGGCGCGCTTCGCCTTGCCCTCGTCGGCGATCTGGAGGCTCTCCTCGATCGTCGCGATCAGGGTCTGGTTCGCGGTCTTGACGCGCTCGATGTCGAAGACGCCGCGCTCGATCTGTTGACGCACTTCGCGGTTGGCCTGCTGCAGGTTCTCGGCGTTCTTGGTCAGCAGCTCGTTCGTGAGGTCCGTCGCTTCCTTCACCACTTTCCCAGCCTCGCGCGAGCGCGCGATGGTGACGGCCTGCGCAAGCTGCGTGCGCCAGAGCGGGACGGTGTTCACCAGCGTCGAATTGATCTTGTTGATGAGGCCCTTGTCGTTCTCCTGCACGAGCCGGATTGAGGGCAGGGACTGCATGGTGACCTGGCGCGTCAGCTTCATGTCGTGGACGCGCCGCTCCAGCTCATCGCGGGCGGAGCGCAGATCGCGCAGCTCTTGTGCCGCCATCACGCCTTCGCCCTATTCGGCCGCAGCGACGGCCTTCTCCTTCTCCGGGATCTCGAAGACGTCGAGCCGGTCGAGCTTCGCCTCGCCCGCCGAGATGTAGAGGCCGAGATCGTCATAGAAGCTGAGGGTCGAGTCGTAGAGCTTGTCGAGGAACTTGACGTCCTTGAGTAGGATCGTCTCGTGCTTCAAGAGCTCATCGGTGATGCCGTCGATCTGGCCGCGAACGTCCTCGTATTGCGCGATGAAATTGGCCACCGGCGTCGCTTTGCCGATCAGCCGCTCCCACCAGGACTGCTTGCGATTGGGGTCGAGTTCGTCGACGTCGAAGCCGCGGATCGTCGAGACCATCGAGCGCAGGCTCTCCCCCGCGGGCCCGGTGTCCTTGTTGCGCACGCCCTCCAGCATCGAGTCTGAGATCTCAGTGAGCTGCTCCTGCGCGCCCGAGCCGAATTTGATGATGGACTGGGTGTCGGTCATGTCGATCTCGGCGATCTTCGCTTCGATCTGCGCGCGCTCTTCGGGGTCGGCCATGTCGATCGGCACGACTTCCTGGCGGACCTCGGGCGTCGGCAGGATCTGCCCCTCGATCTCGGCGATGGCGGTGGCGACCTCGGGCTTCGCGGCCTCGGCGGGGTCGATGGGCTCGGTTGTCGACATGCGGCTTCTCCGAATGAAGTGGTCGTCAGGTGGCTGGCTGTTTCCAGCGTGGCTTATGAGGGTTTAGGCCTGCTCACGGCCCAGGCGATCCCGTAGGACCTCGATCTCGACCTCGAGATCGGTGCGATCGTCGGCGAGGAGTTTGTCGCGGCCGCGCTGAAAGCTCGCCTCGAGCTCTCCGAGGAGCGCGAGATAGTCGCTGCGGAGCGTCGGGTCATCGAGGAGGGCATGGCTCTCGGCGTATTTCCTGGTGGCCTCATGGGCGCCGACAAGATGAACCGAAAGGTATCGGCGGGCGCGGGTGAGATCGCGCGGGTCCTGCTCGATGCGGCGGAGGAGCGCGCGCACTTCGTCGCAGAGGGACAGGACCCGTTCAGCGATCTCATGATCGCCGATACCTTGGGCGTCGTTATGGATCTCGCGCAGCAGCTTCTCGGCGTTCTCGATGGCATCGGCCACGCGCCCATGCTCGGCATCCGAGAGGTCGATCCTCTTGTTCTCGAGCGGATCGATCCCGAAAGCGACGAGATGCGCGGCGAGGCCGATGACGCCGAAGCCGATGGCGCCGATTGCGCCGCCTGTACCCGCCATCTGCGCGACCGCGATACCAAGACCGGCAGCGAGCGCTGCGATGATCTTTCGCGGGATCGCCGGGCGGCGTGCGACGGCGCGGGCGGCGTAGGCACGGGCTGCCTTCTGCCCCTCGCTCAGCATCCAGGCGCCGAACATGAGGCTGGCAAAGGCCGTGAGCGAGAGGGCAGTGCCGGTAAGGTCTCCGGTGCCGATACCGAAGAAGGCAGCGAGCAGCAGCGGTGTGGGCAGCAGGAACATGAGGCGCCCGCGGATGTCGATGCTGAGCGCGCTTCTGCCGCTGAACGCTGTGCGCCGCCCGCCGCCCGATACCGGCTTGCCGGCAGCGGCCGCTGCGCGCCGGGCCGATTTGCCGGCCTCGCCCGGGGAATGAATGCCTCCGTAGCGCTGAGCGCTCATCGCGGGGTTTCCACGATGTAAGTGGCAGGCGCGCGTGGGCCCTCGGCCATCGCCTGGCACGAACTGACGAGAACGGTGATGGCGAGTACGGCGAAGGCCAACCAGCCAACCCAAGGCTGTGTCATCGGGTCTTCTCCCGGGCGGGCGCGGGTCGCCGCGCGCGACGCTGTAACGTAGGGACGATAACGGGGGCTGCGGGCAAAGACCAGTGCATCACGCTTTGCTGGGTTGCGAGCCCGGGCGATGCAACTAGGCTTATGAACGAAGGGGCTGGGCGACTGCGAGGTCCGGCCGAGAAGCTGATCCTGCCAGATGAGGCCTGCCATGATGATCGCGTGCTGTAGGGCTGCCGTGCTGACGGCCGTGCTGGCGACGGCGGCGGCGTGTTCGATGGCGGGCCCGCCAGTTGGCCCGCCGCCCAGCGAGGTGCCTATCGGGCATCCGTTGCAGGGTGTCATCTGGGATAGTCGTGCGCAGGCCGAGATCACGCCCGAGACGCTCGTGGCGCGCCTGTCGGAGGTTGATATCGCGATCCTGGGTGAGATCCACGACAATCCGGTGCACCACGAACGCCAGGCTTGGCTCGTGGGGCGTCTTCAGCCCCGCGGTCTGGCCTTCGAGATGGTGCCCGAGGCGTCGGAGCGTGGCATCGCAGTCTTCCGCGCGCAGGGGGGAGAGGCGGGTGAGATTGGGCCTGCGATCGGCTGGGATGCGCTCGGTTGGCCCGACTGGTCGCTTTACGCGCCGATCTTCGAGGCTGCTGGCGATGCGGTGATCACCGGTGGCGGTGTCGAGCGCGTGCAGATTATTCGGGCGATCCGGGAAGGGGCCGCCGCCGCCTATGGTCCGGGCGCGGTTGATGCCGGTCTTGAGAAAGCGCTGCCCGCGTCGGACCAGGCTGTGCTGGAGGCGGAAATGATCGCCGCGCATTGCGATCTGCTCCCCGCTTCGGCAGCGCCGGGCATGGTGGAGGCACAGCGTCTTCGCGATGCGCGCTTCGCCCTGGCGGCGTTGCGGGCGCAGGATGGCGGCGGTGGCCGTGCTGTTCTCATCACCGGCAATCAGCATGCGCGCACCGACCGCGGCGCGCCCGCCTATCTCGCCCGTCTCGAACCTGAGCTTTCGGTACTAAGCTTGGGACAGATCGAAGTGATCGGGGGGCAGAACGAGGTGGGTCGCTACGATCCAGCGTCCGGTGGCGGGCCCTACGACTTCATTTGGTTCTCAGGCGGTGTGCCCGGTCGCGGCGACCCTTGCGACGCATTCCGATAGAGCGGCTGCCGATCGGGCGCTCGCGCGGCACAGATATTTGAGCGGCGGTGCGTAGGCCGACCCGGCGCGCTGGTGGCGGTTCTCAGGCTTTGCGTCTGATCCAGAAGAGCAGCCCAACCGAGCCGTTGGTGCCGGAGGCCACGAGCTCGTGGCCTTGCTCCGTGCAGAAATGAGGCACGTCCACCAACGCTGCCGGATCGTCGGCTTCGAGCTTGAGCACCGCGCCTGGGGGCAGCGCGGAGAGGCGCTTGCGCGTCTTCAGCACAGGCAGCGGGCAGAGGAGCCCGCGCGCATCGAGTTCGGCATCATGCGGAGGCGCATCATCCATCCGCGCCTCCTACCGGTCTCATGGAGCGGCGGCAAGGGAGCCGCGTGCACCACGGGTCAGACCCAGACGGAACGCACCGGTTCACGTCATCCCCGGGCGAAACCCGGGGATCAGAAGACCGAACGAACTGAGGCGCCTCCAGGAAAACTGGATCGCCTGATCAAGTCCGGCAACGACGGAACCTAGTGTTTCGCTCGGACCACGAGGCGTGCGCGGCCGCGCCAATCCTTCAACCGCTGGCGCAATCGATGCATCGGGTTTGGCCGGGATCCAGTTCGAGACGCTTCGGCGCGATATCTTCCCCGCACTCCGTGCACTCTCCGAACGAGCCGTCGGCAATCCGGGCAAGTGCTGCCTGCAACCGTGTACGCTCGGCCGCGCGCCGCCGGCTCTGGGCCGCCGCCATCGCCTGGACCTGCATCGCATCCATCCGGCTCAGCCGTCCCACCGACTGCTGATCGAGCTCCACGGGCTTGCGATCCTCGACCGTCGCGGCCTCCTCGGCCGCGAG
>JBCDFC010000169.1:0-11141 GCA_039178805.1 Pseudomonadota bacterium
GTCGGCGGGGACCGGGTAGCGGGCGCGTCCTATCTCCGCCGCCTCGCCCCTTTCGTCTGGCGGCGAAGCCTCGATTTCTACGCCATCGAGGATGTGCAGAGCTTGCTCGATACGATCGGCAAGCAGGTGGCACGCAAGCGCGGTGCGGCGCCGGCCGTGCCCGGCACCGACATCAAACGCGCACCCGGCGGCATTCGCGAGATCGAGTTCTTTGCCCAAACACGTCAGCTAATCCTCGGCGGCCGCAACGCGCGCCTGCGCCCTTCTGGCACCGTCGCAGCGCTCTCCGCCCTGTCGGAAACCGGCGAGATCGAGACCGCGACGGCAGAGGCGCTTTCCGCCGACTATGAGGCGCATCGCCTGCTCGAACACCGGCTGCAGATGATCGAGGACGCGCAGACCCACAGCGTGCCGACCGCCGATGCCGCACGAGACCGTCTGGCGGCGCTGATGGGCCTCGATGATCGCCATGTGCTGGAGCGCGAGATCGCCGAGCGCCATGAGCGTGTGCATGAGACGGTCGCGGGTTTCTTCCGCAGCCGCACGGTAAAGGCGCCACCGCCGACCGAAGCCAAGGACGAAGGTGCGGCACCGTTCGAGGCCGCGGGGTTCGCGAGACCGGAGGATGCCGCGGCACGCTTTGCCGGCTGGCGGAGCGGCGGCATCTTGGCGACCCGCTCCGACCGGGCGCGCCGGCTGTTCGCGGGGCTCGAACCCCGGATCGTGGACAGCCTCGCGCGGGCGGCGAGCCCGGACGACGCGCTGCTCTCGTTTGAGCGGTTCCTGACGGGTCTGCCCGCGGGCGTGCAGGTGCTCTCGCTGCTCGCCGCGAACCCGGCCTGGCTCGACCTCGTGCTGGAACTGATCGCCGGGGCGCCGAGGCTCGCGAACCATCTCGGCCGCGAGCCTCAGGCGCTCGATGCACTGCTCGCGCGCGACTTTTTCGAACCGATGCCCGGTTCGGATGGTCAACGGGCGACGCTTCGAGAGATGCTGACGGGTGCCGACGACTATGAGCGCGCGCTCGACCGCGTCCGTGCCTTCGCCCGGGAGCAGAGCTTTCGCGCTGGCGTCCAGGTCCTGCGCGGGCTCGCGGCGCCGGCCGAGGCGGGCGCCGCCTTCTCGGCCATTGCGGAGGCGGCGCTCGCAGAACTGATGCCGAAGGTCACCGCCGATTTCGCTGCCCGCCACGGTCCACCGCCGGGCCGCGGGATGGCCGTGCTCGCCTTCGGTAAGCTCGGTACACGCGAGATGACCGCTGGATCGGATCTCGACCTCGTGACGCTCTATGACGCCGCCCTGGATGAGACCTCCGAGGGCCCGCATCCACTGCCGGTGCAGGCCTATTACCCGCGGCTCACCAAGGCGCTTCTCGCGGCGCTGACGGCACCGACGACGGAAGGGCGGCTCTACGAGGTGGATATGCGGCTGCGCCCCTCCGGCAGGCAGGGGCCGGTCGCCGTCGCCTTCGAGGGCTTCCGCCGCTACCACGCCGAGACAGCCTGGGTGTGGGAGCATCTGGCGCTGACCCGCGCGCGGGTGGTGGCCGTGGCGGAGGGTACAGCGGGCGCGGAGGGGGCCGAAGCCCTTTCGGCGAAAGTCTCCGCAGAGCTCGACGACGTGCTCGCCCGCCGGCGCGGCGATCCGGAGGTGGCGGAGGCCGCGGTCGAGATGCGCTGCAAGCTGGCCGAGGCGCATCGCAGCGACCAGACCAACCCCTGGTCGCTGAAGCACACCAAGGGGGGGCTGATGGAGATCGAGTTCACAGCACAAACAGGGGCGCTCGCCTGCGGCCTGCCGAGGGCTGCGGGAGCGATGGCGCATCTGGCCGCGCTCGGCGAGACGGGTTGGCTGACGTTTGGCGAGGCAGAGGCGTTGACCCCCGCTTTTCGGCTGATGCAGCGGTTGCAGCATGTGGAACGCGTCGCGCTAGAAGCCGAAACGGCGCCTGATCGCTTCGGCGAGTGTCTCTCTGCCGCGCTGGCCCGCGCTGGCGAGGCCTCGAGCTTCGAGGACCTCACCACCGACCTCGCCACGCTGCAAGCCAACGCCGCAAGCGCCACCGACGCCTGCTTCGCCCGCCTTGCGTCAGACCGTTAGTGCACCTTTCGACCTCAAGCGATCACGTCATGCCCGGGCTTGACCCGGGCATCCACGGCCGGTGGTGCTGGTTTGCCGGGTCAAGGCCGGCAATTGCTGAACGTATTGTTTTGGTCGGACCGCTAGAAAGCTGCCGCAGGCCGCCACGCCAAACCCGGCGATGGTGGTTGCGGCGCTGATTGACTGAGGACGGCCCGAGAAGGTGGATGGTTGCGGGCGGCGTCAGCGGATTTCTGGGGCTAGGGCCCAGATCCTCTCGTTCGCCTCCGGGTGCCGCGTCCTCGTGATCTCGATGCCGAGTTGCGCGCCGCCCGGTAGGCGGTCGAGCTTGGCGATGCGAAGGCGGACGCGGCGTGCCCTGGGATCGATCAGGATCTTCTCGGCTAGGCGCTCCGCAAATGTTTCCAAGAGCTGGATGCGGGGTCCTGCGGCGAGCTCCTCGATAGCCTCCACGATCAGATCGTAGTTCATCACCCGTCCGACCCGGTCGTCGTGATGCGCCATCGCCCGGCGTACCTCGACACCCACATCGAAGCGAAGTCGCTGCGTCACCCCGACCTCGGAGGCGTAGGCGCCGATCTCGATCGCGATGACGTAATTATCGAGAAAGAGGAGATCGTTTGGCTCCTCGGCTGCGTCGGGCATGGGCGTGCCGGCAGGCATCACGCGTTCGGCCATCGGTTCCTCGCTCCCCACCGCGCGCCCGTGTGCCACGCTATGCCTCTATGCCTAAGATGCGCAGGCCCTCTCTGTCACGACATTGAGCGACCGTTTCCAGTGCCGAGGCGCCATGCGGCGCAGTCTTCGTCGGTGAGAGGTCGCGCGATCCGTGGTCGCGGCGGTCAGCGTTGGCTGACGGTCACTGCCGGGCGATAAAAGACATGATCACCGATCCGCGCCGTCCGCACGAGCTTTGACGCCCAGCGCGGGTTCACATGGGTCGCGTGGTAATGCGTGGCCTTGCCAGTCAGGTTGCGCGGCCGGCCCTCGAGCATCAGCCAGGCAACCTTGCCGACTTGCTCGAACGCGTCCTTCTCCGCGATCAGCTCCTTCTGCCCGTCGCAGTTGTAGGAAAACTGGCAGGCGTTCAGCCGATGCGCGCCTTGATCCAGCACGGCGCACACGCTGTCGGGATAGCGCCGGCTATCGACGCGGTTCAGGATCACTTCGGCCACAGCGATCTGACCCATTAGCGACTCGCCCCGCGCTTCGAAATAGAGCCCTTCCGCCAAACACGCCCATTCGGCCGAACGCTCACCAATGCTGACCCGCCCGAGCGCGCCTTCGTCGATCACAACGCCCGGATCGGCGATCATGAGCTGCGTGGTTGTCGCGTCCCGCGTCTCACCCAAAAGCGCGGCCGTATCCGCCTGGGCGTCCGCCTGATCCGCGATCGCATCGAGCGGCGCTGTTTCGTCGCCCGCGCTCTCAGACAGATCGGGGCCCGTCAGACTGGCCGACATCCGCGCGAAATCCTCGGTTGCGAGGAGAGCGGAGAGACGCGCCTGCTCCGCACCCAGGAGCCGAGACACGCCGTGCCCGCGCTCACCCAGACTGGATGCCGCGAACCGATCCGCGACCGCCGCACCAGCTGGAAGCACAAAGGCAAAGACAACCGCTAGACGACTGATACAAGTAAGAAAGCTCGGATTGATTGTTTTCATGATTGTAGCCTTCACCGAACAGTCGAAGCCGTGTTCCCGCTACTACCGACTGCATCTTTGTTGTTGGCGTGCGACGCAACATGGCGGCGTATTGGGAAAACTATCGGTGATGTCAAGCCAATGCCGGACTGCGCCGAGTGACAGGCTTGTCGCAGTCTTAGAGAATCGGGGCGCAACCCGCGAGAATCCCTAAATTTTCGCCGCTCACATTTGTTTGTCCATGAGCGCGTCGAACGCAGCGGTGAGCCGTTCGATCGTCGCGGCATGCTTGGCGAAGGGAAACGATTCGTCCGCCGCAGCCTCGGATACCAGTCGCGACGCACCATAACGGCCGAAACGCTCAGCCATCGCCGCTTGGGTCCAGCGCGCCGCCTGGGCGAGGCGCCTCTCCCCGCGTCCCGGCATGGTCGCCTTGCCAGCAGCGTCGAGCGCATCGGCGAGGGCGTCGATCCCCTCCTCCGTCGTGGCGGAGCAGGCAAGCACCGGCAACGCTGGCGCGCCGTCTGGCCCAGCTGCGAGCGACAGGGCACCGCGCATATCGCTGACGGTCCGTTGGGCGAGCGCGCCAACATCGGCCTTGGTCACGAGGACGATGTCCGGGATCTCCATGACGCCGGCCTTCATGTACTGGAGCGCGTCGCCGGATCCGGGCTGCGCGCAGAAGACGACGGTGTCGACCACGCCGTCCACATCGGTCTCGGACTGGCCGACACCCACGGTCTCGACGATCACCACATCCATGAGCGCGCCCATCAGGACGACCGATGGGAAGGTGAGCGCGGCAAGGCCACCCAGCCGGTCGCGCGCGGCCATGGAGCGCATGAAGACCCCGTCATCGCCCGCCTCGCGCATGATCCTGGTGCGATCGCCGAGGAGCGCGCCGCCCGACCGGCGCGAGGACGGGTCGACCGCGATGACCCCGATCCGCAGGCCTCGCGCCCGCAACCGCCGGATGAGCGCATCGGTCAGCGTCGACTTACCCACGCCCGGCGGCCCGGTCAGCCCGATCACATGGGCCGATGCCCGCGCGAGCGCGGCGTCGAGCAGCCGAGCGGTCGCGACATCGGTGGCGGCTGCTTCGATCTGCGAAAGCGCACGGGCAAGCGCGGGTCGCCCGCCAGCCGCCAACCGGTCGAGGAGATCCGCGCCGCCCCCCGCAGCAGCAGCGGTCGCAGGTCCGATCCTGTCGCTGCCTTCGGCGATCACTGTGCCGCCTGCGCCGATCGCTCTTCGCAGCGGATCGCAGCCTGTGCCGCGGCAAAGCGGGCCACGGGCACGCGGTAGGGCGAGCAGGAGACATAGTCGAAGCCCGCCTGCTCACAGAACGCGACCGAAGCCGCATCGGCACCCTGCTCCCCACAGAGGCCTATGGAGATGCCGGGTTTGACCGCACGCGCCCGCTCGCAGGCGAGGCGCATCAGTTCGCCCACGCCGTCGAGATCGAGGCTGTGGAACGGGTCGTGCTCGAAGATCCCTTGGGTCACGTAATCGGGCATGAAGCGGCCAGCATCGTCACGGCTGAGCCCATAGGTCATCTGCGTAAGGTCGTTCGTGCCGAAGCTGATAAAGTCGGCGAGGCGCGCGATCTCACCCGCCCGCAGGCAGGCGCGCGGGGTCTCCAGCATCACGCCGACGCGGTAATCGACCATCGCGTCGCGCTCGGTGCGCACGGCTTCGGCCACAGCGTCGATGCGGGCGCGGAGGACCGCGAGCTCTCGCACGGCCGAGACGAGCGGGATCATGATCTCGGGTACGACCGCGCCATGCCCGTTCGAGGCGTCGACCGCCGCCTCGAGGATCGCGCGGGTCTGCATCTCGTAGATCCCGGGGTAAGCGATCCCGACCCGGCAGCCGCGTTTGCCGAGCATCGGGTTGAACTCAGCGAGGTCGCGGGCGCGCGCGAGCACCTCGCCCTCGGGCAGGCCGAGGCTCCGGCCCATCTCGGCGATATCCGCCTGGCCATGCGGCAGGAACTCATGCAGGGGCGGGTCGAGGAGGCGGACGACGACCGGCATGCCCGGCATCACGCTAAAGAGCTCGGTAAAATCGGCGCGCTGCATCGGGTGCAGTTCTTCGAGGGCGGCGCGTCGGTCCTCGGCATTGCCGGCCAGGATCATGCGGCGCATCGGCGTGATCCGCCCGCCCTGAAAGAACATGTGCTCGGTCCGGCAAAGGCCGATGCCCGCCGCCTCGAACCCTGCCGCGACACGAGCATCGGCGCCCGTATCGGCATTGGCGCGGACACCGAGGCGGCGGGTATCGTCGGCCCAGCCCATGAGCCGGGCGAAGGCGCCGGTAAGCTCGGGCGCGCGGGTCTCCACGGCGCCGGCGATGACTTGGCCGGACCCACCGTCGACGGTGACGATGGCGCCCTCCTCGAAAACGCGGCCCTCGGCGGTGTGCAGCCCCGGCGCCTCTTTGCCGAGGCGCAGGGTTTTGGCGCCGACGACGCAGGGTTTGCCGAGGCCACGGGCGACGACGGCGGCATGGCTCGTCATCCCACCCCGCACGGTCAACACCCCGCGCGCCGCATGCATACCGCGGATATCTTCGGGGCTCGTCTCCACAAGCGCGAGGATCGCCGGCTGACCCGCAGCAGCAGCGGTTTCAGCGGCTTCGGGCGTGAAGACGAGGGGGCCCGAGGCCGCACCCGGGGAGGCCGGCAGCCCCTGGCCGATCACATCGCGCGGCGCGGTCTCATCGATGGTGGGGTGGAGATGCGCCTCAAGCGCCACGGGATCGATCCGTTGCAGCGCGTCGCTCCGCCGGATGGCGCCCCGGTCCGCGAGGTCAACGGCCAGGCGGACGGCGGCGCGCGCAACATTGCGCGTCGGGCGGAGTTCGGTCAGCCAGAGCGTCCCGGCCTCGAGCGTGAAGTCGAGCTGGAAGCTTTCGGTCAGCTTGTCCTCGAGCTTGCGGCCCGCGCGCGAGAGCGCTTCGATCGTCTCGGGCGCCAGTTCCTCGACGCTCGGCTCCCGCAGCCCCGCGGCCAAACGCTCGGAAACTGTGAGGAGGCGCGGGGTGCGCAGCCCCATCAAGGCCTCTTCGCCCTGTGCCTCGGCGAGAAAGCGCCCCATGAGGCGCGGGGCGCCCGTCTGCTCGTCACGAAAGACCGCGACACCGGCGCCGGAGAGCGCGCCGGCACCGCTGCCGAGGCCGAGCGCCATGACTTGGACGATGATCGCGCATTTGCCCTCGGCGTCGCCGCCACGCGCCGCCCGACGCGCCGTGCCGCGCGCGCCGAACCAAGCGTCGCGCATGGCATCGAGCGCGGCTTCGGCCTGGCGCCTCGGGTCCTCGGGGATCGGCGTGTTCTCCTCCTCCAGCATCGCCCGGCAGTCGGCAGCGATGCGGGCGAGCGCGTCGGCGCCAAGCGCCTCCTCCCCCTCGACACCCTCGCGGCGGAGAGCGTCGTGGAGGGCGTATTCGAACTCCTCCGCATCGAGCCCGGCGACGCCCGCCCCCCAGGACTGCACGAAACGGCGGTCGAGATCGGCGGCGGCACGGGGGCCGATGCGCGCTGCGAGCGCAGGCATCGTGTCCGGGGTCAGGCCGAGATCGAGCACGCTTGGCACGAGTGCACCGCCCCCGCCTCCAGCGGGACCCGTCGCCCCAGGCAGGGCTGAGGGGCGGAGCGCGAGAAGGAGCGGCGCGGACGGGTCTCCAAGCCGCGTTCCGACCACAGCCTCCAGCCTGTCGAGGCCGAGGCTCAATGCGTCGCGCGCGGCGTCAGTGTCGCTGACACTCGCCGCATCGATGACGAAGGCCGCAGGGACCGGCAGGCCCAGTGCTGCGGCAGCGGCGAGCCGTGCGGCCTTGTCACCGACACGCGCGGGATCGCGCGCGGTCACCCGCGCGGGCCCATCGCCCTCAGGCGGCAGGATCCAGCCCAGCGTTTCGGCATGCATTTTCATCAGACGGACATACCGCGCCGTCTCGCACCCGCACAAGAGCCCGAAAGGGCGCAGGTGGCGGCGGTTCGGCGCGTCAGGCGTCCTGAATGGCGTCCCACGCGGCGATGCGGCGCATGAGCGCCCGGAGCGCATTCAGGAGCCGCAACCGGTTCTCGCGAAGTGCCGGATCCTCGGCATTGACTGTTACGTCATCGAAGAAGGCATCGACGGGGGCGCGAAGGGCGGCGAGCGCCGTCATGGCGCCGGCAAAATCCTCTGCCGCGAGTGCCGCCTCGACCTTGGGTGCGAGATCGCCAAGGGCATCGAAGAGTACCGTCTCCGCAGGCTCCGCCGCAAGCGCCGGATCGGGAGCTTGGTCGAAAGCCTGGCCATCTCTCTTCTCCTCGGCCGCGACGATGTTGGAGGCACGGCGATAGGCTGAGAGCAGATTGGCGCCATCCGCACTCTCGACAAGCCCCTGCACGGCGCGCACGCGGGCCACGAGAAGCACCAGATCGTCCTGCCCGCCGAGATCGAAGCAAGCCTGGATAACGTCATGGCGGACACCCTGATCCCGAAGCGCAACTTTCAGCCGGTCGGCGAGGAACGAGAGCAAACCTAAGGAAACTCGAAAGATCTCTTGGCTGCGAGCAAGTTCGCTATCCCCTCCCTCTGCTTCGGCATCGACCGTTGTCTGGCTTAGGTGCCACCAGAAAGTTGCCTCACGCGTTTCGGGTTGCACGCGCAGATCGCGCACTGCAAGCCGCAGGTTCTCTCGCCAATCGACATGGGCCTGAATTGGGATCTCTCCATGGCGGCACAATGCGTGATCAAGTGTGCTCAGCAACTCGATTGATAGTCCGCCTTCCAAGATGATCCGGATCACCCCCAACGCCGCGCGGCGAAGGGCGAAGGGGTCCTTGGACCCCGTGGGTTTCTCGTCGATCGCCCAGAAGCCCGTGAGCATGTCGAGCTTGTCAGCGAGTGCCACGGCGGCGGCGACCGGCTCGGACGGGACGGCGTCGGTGGGGCCCAGGGGGCGGTAATGCGCGTCGCAGGCCGCAGCGATCTCGGGCGCCAGCCCGGCCGCACGGGCATAGTGGCCTCCCATGGTGCCTTGGAGTTCCGGGAACTCGTAGACCATCTCCGAGGCGAGATCGGCCTTGGCGACGAGCGCGGCCCGCTCGGCCATGTCCGGATCGGCGCCGAGGGCGGGCGCGATCTCGCGCGCGAGTGCCGCGATGCGGCCGATCCGCTCGGCCTGGCTGCCGAGTTTCTCGTGGAACACGACCGTCTCGAGCGGCTTTGCCATCTCGAGCATGCCGTCGATGCCGTGGCCCTCGACTTTCCTAAGATCGTTCTCCCAGAAGAACTTCGCATCGGCGAGGCGGGCGGCGAGCACACGCTGGTTGCCGGCGAGGATCGCGGCCCCGCCATCGGGCGCTTCGATGTTCGCCACAGTGACAAAACGCTCGATCCGGCCGGTCGCAGGATTGCGGACCGAGAAGAACTTCTGGTGCTCCTTCATCGAAGTCTGCAGCACCTCGGGCGGCAGATCGAGAAAATCGGCCCCGATCTCGCCCATCAGCACCACGGGCCATTCGACGAGCCCCGCAACCTCCGCCAAGAGGCCGCGATCCTCAACCACTTCGAGGCCCTGGGCGAAGGCGGCCTGAGTTGCGTCGTGCCAAATCGTCTCCGCCCGCTCGGTCGCGTCGAGGACGACATGGCGGGTGAGGAGCTGGGCGCGGTAGTCCTCGAAATCGCGCACAGGGATGGGGCCCGGTGCCATGAAGCGGTGGCCCTCGGTCAGATCGCCGGCCTGCAGATGGTCGACCGTGACAGGCACGACGGTGCTGCCCTCTTCGCCGCTCAAGACGCAGAGGATCCGGCGGAGGGGGCGGACCCAGCGCAGATTGCCGCTGCCCCAGCGCATGGATTTGGGCCAGGGGAAATCGCGGATCGTGGCCTCGACCGCCTCCGCCACCACCTCGGCCGCCGGGCGCCCCGGCCGCTCGATCACGGCGAAGTAGACTTGGCCCTTCTTGTCGTCGCGGATCTCCAGCGCTTCGCGGCTGAGGCCGGTGGAGCGCAGGAAGCCCTCGAGCGCCTTTTCGGGCGCGTCGGTCCGCGGACCCTTGCGCTCCTCGCGCATGGGGCGGGTCCCGTCGGGCAGGCCGGTGAGCGAGAGGGTCAGCCGGCGCGGCGTCGCGAAGGCCGCACCATCGCGATAGGTCAGCCCCGCCTCGACCAGCCGGTCGGTGACCAACCGCTTCAGATCCTCCGCCGAACGCGCCTGCATGCGGGCGGGGATCTCCTCGGAAAAGAGCTCGAGCAAGAGGTCGGGCATGGGGGCCTCAGAACGACAGGATGGTCTGGATCAGCACCGCGTTGGTGAGATCCACGAAGAAGGCGGAGACGAGCGGCAGGACGACGAAGGCGAGCGGCGCAGGGCCATAGCGCTGCGTCACGGCGGTCATGTTGGCGATGGCGGTGGGGGTCGCGCCGAGTGCGAAGCCGACGAAGCCCGCGGAGAGGACGGCAGCGGTGAAGTCCCGCCCCATGACGCGGAAGACGACGAAGATCACGAACAGTGTCGCCGCGACCGCCTGCAGCAGCATGGTCACGATCAGCACCCCGGCCGAGCTCGCAAGCGTCCAGAGTTCCATGCTCATGAGCGACATGGAGAGAAAGACCGAGAGGCTGAACCCCGCGACGAGCGAGATCGCGGGCGTGTCCGCGGGCCAACGCAGGTGGGGCAACAGCCGAGGGACGGTGTTCGTCAGCAGGATGGCGGTCAGGAGACACGGCACGAAGACCGGCAGCGTCACATCGGCCTCCCGCAGACCTTCGTGCACGCCGAGGCCGAGGATCATGGCGACGTGGAGCCAGAGGACCGCGTTCATAAGGTCCGGATGGCCGATGGCGGTGGTGCGTTCGGTCGCGCGCGCCTCTTCGACCTCGCCCGAGATCGGCGGGGGCGATTGGATCGAAGTCGTGACTGTCTCCGGCGCCTCCGCCAGACGGTCGCGGCGCACCAGGTAGCGCGCGACGGGCCCGCCAAGGAGGCTCGCCAGAATGAGGCCGAGCGTTGCCATGGCGATGCCAAGCTCCGCCGCACCGGTAACGCCATAGGTCTCAGCCACCACAGGTCCCCAGGCGATCGCGGTGCCATGCCCGCCGATGAGCGATGCGGTGCCGAGCAGCACCCCGGTTTGACCCGGCATGCCGAAGAGAAGCGCGCCGAGCGTTCCGGTGAGCGCTTGGACCACCATGAAGCCCACGGTCAGGAGCAGCAGGAGCACGAGCAGCGGCCCGCCCTGCTTGAGGCTCGCGACATTCGCATTGAGCCCGACCGTCGTGAAGAAATAGACGAGGAGCGCGTCCCGGGCTGCGAGATCGTAGGAGAGCTCGCGCCCCGTCACGAGCACGACGGCAAGCGCGACGAGGGCGGCCAGCAATCCCCGAGCCGGTGAGCGGGGGA
>JBCDFC010000170.1:0-11001 GCA_039178805.1 Pseudomonadota bacterium
CGGTACCTTGCGCTGCCCGGGGCGGGGGCCGAAGGGATCGCTGCGGCCGCGACCCTTGCACCTGCTGCGGGGAGGCGCAGAGGATGACCGCCGCCGACGCCGCACCGACGCTGCAACGCGCCCCGGCACCCGCACCCGGCTGTCCATCCTGGGAGCGGGAGCGGCTCGACTGGCCCCATGCGGATGCAAGCCGGTTCGTGAAGGCCGGCGGGCTTGGCTGGCATGTGCAGGTGATGGGCGAGGGGCCCGACATCCTGCTGCTGCACGGTCTCGGTGCTGCGAGCCATAGCTGGCGGGACCTGATGGCGCCGCTTGCGACCCGGTTCCGCGTGATCGTGCCCGACCTGCCGGGACACGGCTTCACGGGGAGGCCTGCGATGAACGGCTTGTCGCTTCTCGGCATGGCGAAGCGGCTCGGTGCGCTCATGGAGGTGTTGGAGGCGGCGCCGGTTCTGGTGGTCGCGCATTCGGCCGGGGCGGCAGTGGCCACGCGCATGACGCTCGACGGGCAGATAGAGCCGCGCGCACTTCTCGCGATCAATGGCGCCTTTCTGCCGTTCCCGGGGCTCGCAGGGCAGGTCTTCCCGCAGCTCGCGAGGGCGCTCAACCTCAATCCCTTCGTGCCGCGGTTCTTCGCATTGGGCGCGGTGATGGACCCGGCTTCGGTGGAGCGGCTCATTACGGGCACAGGCTCGCGCATCACGCCGCGGGGTCTCGCGCTCTATCGCCGAATCTTGCGCTATCCTGGGCATGTGAGCGCGGCACTCGGCACCATGGCGCGCTGGCAGTTGGAGCCGCTGGTCGCAGATCTGCCGAAGCTCGACGTCGCGCTGACCCTCGCGGCCGGTTCGGCGGATCGCGCCACGGGGCTGCGGGATGCGCGCGCGGTGGCGGAGCTCGTGCCCGACGCAAGGCTGATCGAGCTTGGCGGGCTCGGCCATCTAGCCCATGAGGAGGCGCCCGAACGCGGCGTGGCGCTGGTGCTGGAGACGGCGCGGGCCGCCGGTGTGATGCCTGCAAACGTGCCTGCATGAGCCGTTGGTGGCGGAACCGACATTGTTCTGCACGCTGGCAGGGTTAAACTGACACATCGAAATGTAAGGGCACCATGACGCAGCATCGCCCCATTCCCGGCCCCGATCCGGCGACGCCACAACCGCATGCCGTGGTGATCGGCTCAGGCTTCGGCGGGCTCGCCACAGCGATCCGGCTGGGCGCGCGGGGGTACCGCGTTACCGTGCTTGAGCGGCTGGACTGCGCCGGCGGGCGGGCGCGGGTGTTCCGGCAGGACGGCTTCACCTTCGATGCCGGGCCGACGATCATCACGCTGCCCCATCTTCTCGATGAGCTTTGGGCGCTTTGCGGGCGTGAGCGGGAAGCCGATGTGCCCTTCGTCGAGATGGATCCGTTCTACCGGATCCGCTTCAACGACGGCAGCCATATCGACTGCTCGGGCGATCCGGAGAAGATGCGGGCCGAGGTTGCGCGCCTCTCGCCGGGCGATGTGGCGGGTTACGAGCGCATGCTGGAGATGGCGTTCGAGCGCTATCGCTTCGGGTTCGAGAAGCTGGGGCGCATGGAGTTCTCGAGCTTCTGGACCATGCTGAAGGAGCTGCCGGGGATCGCGATCCGGGGCGGGCATCGCACGGTTGCGCAGGGCGTGCGGCGGTACTTGAAAGATGACCGGCTGCGCACGGCGCTCAGCTACCACCCGCTGCTCATCGGTGGGAACCCGCATGGCACGACGGCGATCTATCTCCTGATTCTGGCGCTCGAGCGGCGCTACGGCGTGCATTTCTCCATGGGAGGAACCGGCGCTCTCGTCGATGGTTTGGTCCGGCTGATCGAGGGGCAGGGGAACCTCGTTCGCCTCGGCGCCGAAGTATCGGAAATCGAGATCGAGGCGGGCCGCGCCAAGGCCGTGCGCCTGGCCGATGGGGAGCGGATCGAGGCGGATGTCGTCGTCTCGAACGCCGATGCGGCCTGGACTTGGAAGCACCTGATCGCGCCCCAGCACCGCAAGCGTTGGACCGATGCGAAGCTCGATCGGGCGAAGTACTCGATGGGGCTGTTCATCTGGTATTTCGGAACGGACCGGCAGTGGCATGACGTGCATCACCACACCATGGTGCTGGGCCCGCGCTACAAGGGACTTTTGCGCGATATCTTCCGGCGCCATCGCTTGGCGGAGGATTTCAGCCTTTATCTCTACCGCCCGACGGCGACCGATCCCTCGCTCGCGCCCGAGGGTTGCGACACCTTCTACGCGCTCTCGCCGGTGCCGCATCTCGATGGGGACACCGATTGGCGCGCGCATGCGGAAACCTATCGCGCGAAGATCGAAGCGCGGCTTGAGGAGACGGTGCTGCCGGGGCTGAAGGGCCATGTGGTCAGCCAGCGCATGCTGACGCCCCTCGATTTCGAGACGGACTACCTCGCCTATCGGGGGGCTGGGTTCAGCTTCGAGCCGACGCTGTTCCAGTCCGCCTGGTTCCGCCCGCATAACAAGGCCGAAGGGATCGACCGGTTGTGGTTCGTCGGCGCGGGCACGCATCCCGGCGCGGGCGTGCCCGGCGTGCTGACCTCGGCCGAAGTCGTGGATGGCATGATCCCCGATGCAGGCGCTTTGTCGCCGGGGCTTGTTCGTGTCTGAGGCGCTGGCCAACGGTTTTACGGCGACGGCAGTGTCGCCGGGCGGGGATGCGGCGGCTTGTGCCGAGATGATCCGCGGAGGATCGAAAAGCTTCTACGCCGCCTCGCTTGTTCTGCCTGCGCGTGTGCGGGATCCCGCCTATGCGCTTTATGCCTTCTGCCGATTGGCGGATGACGCGGTCGATCTGGCGGGTGCGCGAGGCACGGCGGCCGGGCTGCTCGCGCGGCTTGGGCGGCTCTACGCCGGATCACCTGCCGATCACGCTGCGGACCGGGCCTTTGCCCATGTGGTGCAGCGCCACCGCATCCCGATGGATATCCCCGCGGCCTTGATCGAGGGGCTGGCCTGGGACGAGGCGGGCCGGCGCTTTGAGACGCTGCGCGATGTGGAGGATTACTCGGCCCGGGTCGCGGCGAGCGTCGGTGTGATGATGACCCTGATCATGGGGGAGCGTCGAGCGGAGGTTCTGGCGCGGGCGACGGATCTCGGCACGGCGATGCAGCTCTCGAACATCGCGCGGGATGTCGGCGAAGATGCGCGGGCGGGCCGGCTTTATCTTCCGAGAGGTTGGCTAAGGGCCGAGGGGTTGGACCCGGAGGCTTTCCTGGCCGCTCCACGGTTCTCTCCGGCGCTGGGGCGCGTGACGGCGCGTCTTTTGGCGCACGCGGAGATGCTTTATGCACGCGCGTGGCCGGGGGTTGCGGCGCTGCCTCGGGATTGCCGGATGGGGATCGCGGCGGCCCGGCTTCTATACCGCGAGATCGGGCGCGAAGTGCGCCGGCGCGGTCATAACAGTGTGCTCTCGCGGGCGGTGGTGCCGGGACGTCGCAAAACGCGGCTCCTGGCGGGTGCCCTCGCCGCCAGCGCCGATCCGGGCTTCTTTCGTGCGACGCGCGCGCAGCACGAACGGCACGAACCGCTCCTGGCCAACGCCTTCTTGTTGGATGCGGTGGCCGCAGCCGATGAGATGGCGCCGAGCGTGCCGGCCCTGGAAGGACGGCTCGGTCGTGCAGTCGATATCTTCGTCACGGCCAGCCTGAATGTAAGTACCGCAAGGCGACAGCCGGGCACGGGCGCCTAGCGGTTAGACGGTCATCGAACGCACCCATCCACGGCATCCCGGGCTCGACCCGGGGATCCAGGAAGCTGAATGAATTCAATTGCTTGAGGATAATTTGGATTGCCGGATCAAGTCCGGCAATGACGGAATCTAATGCACTTTCGTCCCTCACGTGTTCACGTCATGCTCGGGCTTGACCCGGGCATCCAAGGCCGATGGCGCTTGATTGCCGGGTCGAGCCCGGAAATCACGCGTTGCCCGTGAACAAGTTGGACTGAATGGCGCTCTAGTGTCGCGGTCAGACCGCTAGGGCGCAGGCCGGTTCGACTCGCCTAAAACTCTTTAGCGAGGCGCGACCGCACTCACCTCCTGGTGCTATCTGTCGGACCCATCGCTCGGGCTGGCTCAGCCCCGCTGTGTCAGGCGTTAGCTCTTCGGCCGTGGAGGGCCAACAGTCCGAGGCCTGCGAGGAGGAGGAAGGCCGGGGCGGGGAGCGGCACGACGGAGTCGACTTCGTACTCAATCGTGATGGCGCCCACGCGGAAGTCGTCGTCCGACGCGTTGCCGTAGAACTCGATGACTTGGCCGGACGAGTCGAGCTGATCGTCGGAATTCACGATCTCCAGGATCATCGGCACTTCGATCAAAAAATCCAAGCCGGACCCAGTATCGAATTCCGTCGCAGCCGCGCTCGCAAAGCTATTGCCGACGTCTGTCCCGAAGGTTTCGATCACGGCGACGTCCTGGCCATCGATGGCGAAGTCGAAATTGTCGGTCTCTCCGACGCTGCCGATCACGAAGTTGACGATGCGCACCTCGGGCACGCCGCTGAAGGTGAAACGCAGAAAATCGAAAAGCCCATTGTTGTCGAGTTCCGCCGAGCCGTCGGGGCCGAAGCCGAACGTCCCGCCGACTGGCGTGTTGTCGATGCCGAGACCTAAAGTCGTGGGTGCGACGATGTCCTGGCTGACGATCGTGTCGGCATCTGCGCCATTGAACGGGGCGTTGCGATTGGTGCCGCCGGCATCGACCACGCCGCCGGTTACATCGACGGTGACAGGGCCTTCGGTTTGGCTGAGGTCAGCAATCGATCCGCTATCGAAAAAGAAGGTGTGTTGGACCGGTACTGCGGCGGCTGGCGCCACGGACACGGCAACGAACAAACACGCTGCTTGAAATTTCACGAACAACTCCATCAATCCATCCCATGCCTATTTCGTGCGAATTTTGCATGAAATGCAAGCGGGAGTTGTCCTATCCCTGCATCGAGATAATGACAGAAGTAGTGATAACGTACCATATTCGGTGGTGTTGCGGTTTGGATCTACGACATGCTGCGATCTGAGCGCTCTCGAGGCGTATGCATGCAGGAGTGTCGGGCACCACACCGACCGCGACCCGGCGGCGTAAAGTGTATCGAAATGAAAAAACCCGGCACGGTTGTGCCGGGTTGTTCTGTTCTGATGGCCTGGGGCCGATAGGGCTGGCGGTTACTCCGCGGCTTGGGCGTAGGCCTGGGCGCCTGTGGAGAGGTACCAGTCCTGGGCCGCGGCAACGCCGGAGCCGAGCTCGACTTGGTAGCCCGCATCGCGGAGCGACATCTCGGCGAGGCCAAGTGCGGTGAGGCACATACCTTCGTTGAGATCGCCGAGATGGCCGATCCGGAAGACCTTGCCCATCACCTTGGAGAGGCCCGAGCCGAAGGAGATGTTGTAGCGGTTGTAGCCGGCCGAGATCACGTCGCGGGCGTCGATATCCTCGGGCACCAGGATCGCGGAGACAGTGTCGGAGTGCCACTTCGGCTCGTCCGCGCAGAGGCGGAGGCCCCAGGCATCGACCGCGCGGCGCACACCTTCGGCCAGGCGATGGTGGCGGGCCCAGATGTTCTCCATGCCCTCCTCCTCGATCAGCGCGAGGGCCTCGCGGAGGCCGTGGAAGAGCTGCGTCGGCGGCGTGTAGGGGAAGTAGCCGTCGTCGTTCACCTTCATCATGTCGTCGAAGGAGAAGTAGGTGCGCGGCAGGGTGCCGGACTTCCGCGCCTCGAGAGCCTTGTCCGAGACGCCGAGGATGCCGAGACCGGCGGGCAGCATAAAGCCCTTCTGCGAACCGGCGACGGCGAGGTCGACGCCCCAGGCTTCCATGCGGAACTCGATCGACGCGATGGAGCTGACCCCGTCGACGGCGAGGAGTGCCGGGTGATTGCAGGCGTCGAGCGCTGCGCGCACGCCGGGCACGTCGGATGTGACGCCAGTCGCGGTCTCGTTCTGCGTGACGAAGACGGCCTTGATCTCGTGCGCCTTATCGCTCTCGAGGATGCGGGCATATTCCTCGACGGGCACACCCGTGCCCCACGCGCACTCGATGACATGGACGTCGAGGCCGAAGCGCTCCGCCATGTCGACCCAGAGATGGCTGAACTGACCGAAGCGGCTCATCAGCACTTTGTCGCCGGGGGAGAGAGTGTTGGAGATGGCCGACTCCCAAGCACCCGTGCCCGAGCCCGGGAACATAAAGATACGACCGGACTCGGTCATGAAGGCCCGCTTGAGGCCCGCGAAAAGCGGCTTCGTCAGGTCGCCGAAATCGGGCGCACGCATATCCTGCATCGGCACGTTCATCGCCCGGCGCACGCGCTCAGGAATGTTGGTCGGGCCGGGGATAAAGAGATGAGTGAAGCCGTTGCGCATGGAGGTCTCCTCGATCAGTTTCAGCGGCGGTTCAGTCGCCGCGCCTGTCTCTGACGCGGTCCCGTACGGCCTGTTGCGGCGCACCCACCACAAAAAGCGGGTCGGGATGTGGAGACTGTAGGTAACAACACTATCACTTGTAATGTTTGTAACGCTCATGCGGTCAAATCTGCCGCAGAGTGGAAGGCCCCGTTCCGCGGATTGGAAAGGATCAACATCTTGTGGTTCTCGAGAGTGCTGGCACAATTTGCTAATCGAGAGCGCCGAGACGCGTTGGTTCGTCCATGGGACGAATCACTATGAAGCCCTCGAAGAACTTCGTCGGACCGCGGTTGAGGCAGCTTAGGCGGGAGCGCAAGCAGACGCAGGCCGAGATGGCGCGCGCGCTCGGCCTGTCGGCGGCCTATGTGAACCTCCTCGAGAACAACCAGCGCTCGCTTTCGCTCCAGGTCTTGATGCGCCTCTCGGATGTCTATGGCGTCGACTGGCGGGACATGGTGGCGGATGACGGGCCGACGCGGCTCGCCGATCTGCGCGCAGTGATGCAGGACCCGGTCTTCGCCGGGCGGATGCCGGATCTCGAGGAGTTGCGGGCCGCGGTCGATCACGCACCGGCGCTCGTCGATGGGCTCTTGCAGCTTCACAAGAGCTTCCGCGCGCTCGGCGAGCGGCTGATGGCGGCGACCGAGGGGGATGCGCGCGCCTCGGGCGGTGTGGTGGGTGCGACGCCCGAGAGCGCGGTGCACGATCTTTTCCGCGCGCATCGCAACCATTTCGACGCGTTGGAGGCGGAGGCGACGCGGTTCCTGAAAGCCGCGGAACTGGAGCCCGACAACCCCTATGGATCGCTGAAGCGCAGGCTCGACCATCGCCATGCAATTTCCGTCGAGCTTGTGCCTGCGGCGGCCATGCCGAATGCGCTGCGCTATTGGGATCAGACCGAGCGGCGGGTGCTGCTCTCCCAGGGGCTCGATTATCAGAACCGGGTCTTCCAGCTCTCCCATGTGCTGGCGCTGATCGAGGCGGGGGAGGTGATCGACACGGTCATCGCCGAGGGTCGCGTGCGCGGGGCGAGGGCTGCGGCCCGCTGCCGGGTGGAGCTCGCCAACTATTTCTCGGCGGCGATCCTGATGCCCTATGGCGCGTTTCTGCAGGAGGCCGAGGAGAACGGCTACGATATCGACCATCTGGCCGCACGCTTCGGCGTAAGCTTCGAGCAGGCCTGCCACCGGCTGACGACGCTGCAGCGGGAGGGGGCGCTGGGCGTACCATTCTTCTTCATGCGCATCGACAAGGCCGGGAACGTGACGAAGCGGTTCAACGCGACGCAGTTTCATCTGGCGCAGTATGGCGGTGCCTGCCCGCGGCTCGACATCCATACCTGCTTTCGCCAGCCGGGGCGGATCGTGCCGCAATTCGTCGAGATGCCGGACGGTTCGCGCTATTTCACGGTGAATAGGACCGTGGACCGCCCGGTGCTGGGCCAGCAGAGCCAGGACAACCGGCTGGCCGTGACGCTGGGTTGTGCGTTCGAGCATGCGGACAGGCTCGTCTATGCGCAGCGCTTCCAACTCGGCGATCCGGGGCTTTTGACGCCGATCGGCATCAACTGCCGCCTCTGCCCACGTCAGCATTGCAGCCAACGCGCGCATCAGCCCGTGCATCTGGACTTGCCCATCGACGTCAATCGCCGCGGGGAAACCCGGTTCGAGAGTTAAAGAAGGGCCCTGGAGAAGCGGGCGCGTGCTGTCGGCCCTCGGCTCTACTGGCGATGCAAGACTTTCGCCGTTGCCAGTGGGATGGATTGCCGGGTCGAGCCCGGCAATGACGATCACCCCGCAGCACGCCGCTCAGGAGCTGTTTCAGCAGCCGCTTCAGCGGGGCAGGTAGGCGATGCGAAAGGCCTTCTTTTCCTCCTGGTCGGCGCGCCAGCGAAAGCCGATGGCCCAGGCTTCGTGGCGTTGAAGGCGGCGGATGCCGGCGGAGGTGGCAAAGCCGTTGCGCGCGAGCGCGTTCAGGAGCGACTGCGTCGTAAAGCCGGTCTTATGCGCCATGTAGACCTGCCCGCGCGCGACCGAGGCGCGGTGGCCGTAAAGGATGTCGAGCGGCGTGATCGGGCCTGCCGGTGACTGATAGAGCGGCTCCTCGAGCTTGCCCGCCGCGATCGCCTCGCCAAGCGCTTGGAGGTCCGGGCAGGTGACGACGGCGAAGCCGCGCTCGGGGTGGAGGACGCGCACGAACTCGGCGACGACCTTGGCGACCTCGTGGTGAAAGACGTGCTCGATCGTGTGGGAGGTGTAGATCGCGTCCATGCTGCCGGTCTCGACGGCGGACATATCGGTCGCGGTGCCTAGGATGTCGGGTTTGGCGCCGGGGTCGATATCGAAGCGGATCTCCTCCCAGCCGGGGCCTGCGAAGGGGCCGGGCATCTTGTCCTTGCCCTTGCCGCCACAGCCGACATGGAGGACGCGGCGGGGGGCGGGGCCCGGACGGGCATAGGCGGGATCCGACGGCCCTTGGGCTTGGGTTTCGGTACGGGCGGCCCCGGTGTCGCTCATGCGCGCAGTTCTCTCGTCAACCCTTGCCATTGCGCCCGCAACGCCCAAGGTGAGCAGCCAACGCAGGGAGGTAGCATATGAGCACGGAACTCTACGGCATGATAGAGCTGGTGATGTTCTTCGGGGGCGTCATGGGCTTCGCCGGATACCAGCTTTACGTCATCAAGAAGTCGAACCGTGAGGATCGCGAGGCGCGGGAGCGGGGCGAAGATCCGGCCGAGCGCGAGCGGGGCAAGAACAGCCGTACGAGCGAGGACGTCTTCTGGGACACGATGCTGAAGTCGAAGGCGAAGCGTCGGGTGCGGCGCTAGGGCGATGACGCTCTCGGAACCGTTGCCGCTGCCGGGGCCGCTGCCGGTGCCATTGGCGCAGTGGCCGCGGGGCGTGGGGTATCGCGCGGTGCTTGAGACGGCGCGACAGGCGATCGCCGATGAGGGGCAGCCGGCGGATTATCGGGTCGCAGGCTTCGAGGCCTGGATCTCGCCTGGGGTTGAGGGCGCGCTGCCTTGGCTCTCGCTGCCCGTACGCGCGATCCTGGAGCATGAGCCGACGGGACGCGTCCATGCGAGCGGGCGGCCCCTCTCGGTGACGGGGGCGAAGGATCTGGCAGGTTTCGCGATGGCCCCGCCGGACTGGCTCGCGCCCGAGGCACTGGGCGCCTTGATGGCGGCCTGCGGGTTCGACGCGGTGCGTGAGCCGGGCTTTGCCGATCGGGTATTCCTGATGCCGGCTTTCCTGGGCTTCGGCTACGAGGACGCGACCGAGACGCTTGCAGCCCTGCCGGTGGGAGCCGAGGGTGCGTCTTTGCTGCCCGCGGCGCGGCGCGTCTTGAGCGCGGTCCTGCTGCCGGGCGCGACGGGGTTCGAATGCGCCCGCGATTTTGACGTTCTGGCCGCCCATATCGGCGCTGACCTAAACCAACCCCTCCGCTTCGAGGGCATTTCATGGCCATGAGGCGCGTCTTGCGAGCGCCCCGTGCCGTGCTCTGCGAGCACGCCGCCGGCCCGCCCACCAGCCGCGCCCGAATATGCAGCACCCGGACATGCAGCGTCCGCCTCCGAGCCTTACGTCCGGCGGGGCATGCGCATGGTGAGCATGGCTTTGATCACGGGGGACGCGAAGCGGGGGCCGGAGAAGGTTTCGTGGACGGCCGGTACGCGGGCGCCGAAGAGCTCGGTCTCGATCGCGGCGCGGGTGTAGAAGGGGGCGTCCTCGAAGCTGCGGGCAAGGCGCGGTTCGGCCTCGGACTGGGTCTCGCGGCGCACGCCCCAGAGGCCGGTTGGAAGCTTTCGGCGTGGGGGCGGGTCGAAGGGCTCGGCGCTGCCGTCGGGTGCGATGCGGCGGGCGAGACTGCGGCCGGCGCCATCTGGATAGGTCATGTCGTAGAGGATCGCCGCGCCGCCATCGGGTAGTGTCGCGCGGGACCAATCCCAGCGGCGAAAGCCTGCCTCCAGCATCTCGCTGCCACTGTTCGTGTCGATATAGGCGTGGCCGTCCCAGGTAATGGCGGGTTCGGCCACGCGGATCTCGGCGCGGGCGAGCGGGGCCACTGGCTCCCAACGGTGGCGGCCGGCGGGGTCGAGGGTGTGGGCCTCCTGGCCGAGGGCTTCGGGGTGGACCGTGATGCTGCCGCGCATGGGGTAGGGGATGAGCCTGGGGAAGGGCGAGGAGCGTTCGTCGAAATCGATCTGCAGGCGCGTGCCGTCCCAAGCGAGAGCTGAGGGGCCGACGCGGAAATGGGTGGCGCCGCGGTCGAGGGCACTCCGCCCGCGCTCGGTCATCGCCCAGTGATGACGGCGTGGGCCGTAGAGGGCGACGTTGATGCAGACATGGTCCTCGGGCGCGCGGTGGCCCGCCCACCAGTAATAGGGTGAGAAGACCGAGCCCACGAAGGCGATAACTGTCAGGCCGTGCTGTCCGTCGTCGGAGAGGGCGTCGATATACCACCAGAGATAGCCGCCGGGCGCGACGGGCGCATCGAAGCGAGGTGCGCCATCGTGGCCTCGGCCGCGAGCCGGCCCGAGAGCACCGCCATCGGCACGC